>CAWDOZ010000046.1:0-11612 GCA_963803935.1 uncultured Fibrobacterota bacterium
GTTCTTTAATTGCGGACTTAAGGTTAACGGGTGCTGCAGGTTGGTCCCCCGGTTGCCGGGAAAGATTCGCGGCGTTCATTTTTTTGAGCCGCAATTCAATAAAACTTCCTCCCGCTTTCATAATATCGCCATAGCCGGTCAGGAAGGTATCGGGCAGAAATAGCTCTTGCGGCGAAGTTTTTTTAACGCCATACTGTTTTTCCATGGTCATCGCAAGCTGGAGTCCGGAATCCGTCTCGAGATCGTGGATTTTAAGTACCATCCGGTCCTGATATTTCTGCGCGAGCGGCAGGAGCAGGCGCGTCTGGATCTCATGGCACTCCTCGCAGGTAGAGGACCCGAAAAAGTGAATAACCAGCGGGTCGGGAACACCGCCATCGGCAAAAAGTCCGGTCACCATCAGGAATAGTGCTAATAGAAACTTGCGCAGAACGGCCATGGGAGTCTTTCGATGCCAGTCAGGATACAGGGTTAAATTTTTCATAAAAATACTTGAAAATTGCCTCAATTGCCCGTGAATTGGCATTACTTCCCCGATTGGCTTCCGGTTTGATATAGGTGCACTGGCTCCGGGTCACCGGGATTTTTTAAAAACCTCGAATGGAATAATCTTTTTTCCCTTCAGCCGGTCCCGCGCAGACTGACCTGCCGCCGACAGAATCTTCTTTTCCTCTTTGGTCAATGATTCCATGCCCTGCCGGGCGATTTTCTCCAGGATCGGATCGACCCGCTCGGCAAAATAACGCTTCCGTTGAGCAGCCAGTTCGGCTCGTCGACGCATTCTTTTCTCATCGGATCGTTCCCGTACAACCCGGAACCCTGCTTCGATGCCGGGAGCACCCTTCAAATACGCGAAGGCAACAACGATTCCGCCAAGATGAACAAGGTGGGCGACTGCCGTTCCTTGGGAAAAGGAGAGCATGAGTGAGATCGCTGCATATCCGGCCACAAGCATCCACGATTTCACCGGCAGCACGAAAAAAAGAAGAATCTCCCGCTGCGGATAATACACGGCAAAAGCGGTGAGCAGGCCGAAAATAGCCCCCGAAGCGCCGATCACCGGAACAAAACGCATAACCGGATGCAACAGGTACAGTGCACCGAATAACCCTGCGCCGATACCGAATATTAGGTAATGCAGGATGAATTTCCCGGAACCCCACCTCTCTTCGAGCTCGCCGCCGAACATCCAGAGCGCCAGCATATTGAGCGCAAGGTGCGAAAAATCATGCGTCGAATGGAGAAACATGTACGACGCGAGCCGCCACACCTGCCCGCGGCAGAAGGCCTCGAAGGGCGTGAGGGCAAACGAAGACATGAGAAAGGGCCCCACCGCAGGCAACAGCTGCAGAGCATACATGCCGCCGGTGGCGATGAGGAGCGTCTTTACGCCGCGGCTGAAAGGGAATGGCAGTTGCATGAGGTACCGGATCAGGCGGACGGGAATTTCGCCCTGAATCGCGCCCGGACGCACTCGGGAACAAACGGTGCGACATCGCCCCCGAGCTTGGCGATCTCCTTCACCATGGTGGAGTTCAGGTAAACGTATTTCGCGCTGGGCATGAGAAAAACCGTTTCGGCGCCGCTGAGCATATTGCGGTTGGTAAATGCCATCTGGAACTCGTATTCGAAATCCGAGATCGCACGCAGCCCGCGGATGAGCACGGTCGCCTTCTGCTCACGGAGACAATTGACAATGAGTCCACTGTAGCTGATCACCTCGACCTTCGGGTGGTCGACCAGGGCCTCCTGCACCATAGCAACCCGCTCCGGTGCGGAAAAGAAATGATGCTTTGCGGGATTTTCGGCCACAACAGCGATGACCCTTGAAAATATTTTCGTCGCCCGTACGGCGATATCAATATGCCCGAAAGTAATCGGATCGAAGGTGCCCGGATAAAGCGCAACCGGCATGGCGCAAACTCCTTTCTAATTTCCCGGCTGTTCTGCAGCACCGGGGACAAAGCATTCGACGGCCGTATCACCGAAAAATTTTATAGTCGCCGAACCTGATTTAGTTCTGCCAATGGCAACCTCGCTGCGTTTCCGCCTTCGCTGGTATACCAGCCGTCCCTTGGGAGTCAGGAGGCGAACGAGGGCAGGCACCAGTGCCGGCAAGGTCTTTTCATCGTACGGCGGATCGAAAAACAGTATATCGTACCGCTCGGAGCACGACCTGACAAATGCGGCAGCATCGCTGGCGATGAACCGGCAGCGATCGAGGACCCCGAGCGTATCGGCGTTCTCGCGGATCAGGGAACAGCGAACGCGGTTCTCCTCGATGAAATCCACTATCGCCGCTCCCCTGCTTAACATTTCGAACCCGAAGGCGCCGCTGCCCGCACAGAGATCCGCGCATACGCTTCCGGGAAGGCCGGGCGTCAGCATATCGGCAATCGATTGACGGGCCCGGCCGAGGGTTGGCCGGTAGTCAAGGTCCCCATCAGGCAGGCGGATGACCCTTCCCCGAAGGCTTCCTGCTACGATTCGTAAATTCATGGCCGCCCGCTAGTGACGCGTGATAAAATCGACATCGGCGTCGATCGCCACCCCTCCCTTGCCGGACGCAAGAAGCCGAAGCTTCCGGAAGGCGCAGGGCAGGCGCGCCTCGTGTGCAGCGCGGACAAAGGCCACCACATCCGGCAGGGTCCCGGATCCGGCA
Source organism: uncultured Fibrobacterota bacterium (assembly GCA_963803935.1). Taxonomy (GTDB): domain Bacteria; phylum Fibrobacterota; class Chitinivibrionia; order Chitinivibrionales; family Chitinispirillaceae; genus BOG-1184. The sequence continues at coordinate 2,663 of CAWDOZ010000046.1, forward strand.
AGGGAGTAGCGGATCCGCCGGAATTCGCCGGCATTATCAGCGGCTATTCGCGAGAGCCCCTTGTGGATTACAATGTTATTTGCCTTCAGTAAATCGGAAAACCCGGCAACTTCAAAGGGAATTCTCTCCGGCCCCACCGAATCGGCGGGAATTGGCCTGGCATAGACAACCCGGCTCTCTAACCGGAAGCGATACCCCGATTCGCTATCGGGCGCGATGAAGGAGCGCGGGGGCTGCGCGAGGTTAAAAGTTCCTTTCGGTAAACCGCTGAAGAGCTTGCCGAGGCTTTCCCGGCTTGGCGACCGGCCGCCGATCGAAAGCCTGCTGAAACTGTCTATCGAAATGTCGGTAAAGGCAATATCGTCGGGAATAACCGCGGCGAGTGCGGAGAAAACCTTGTCGCTAAAGGCAATATCCCAGGCGGCTCGTTCTCCGGGCCCGGGCTCGACCGGTTTGCGCTCCGAAGTACCGCGGGCAACGGAGCCGACGGTTGCAACGGTATTCTTCCCAATTTCTTCCCTCCCTGCCACGGCAGGAGTCTTTGCCCTGACGATATCATGGTGCATCGTATCCGGCTTGGCCGACGCCACTGCCTTTGCCTTGACAGTATCCCGATGAGTAGTATCCGGCAAGGCCCCGGCAAGAGCCGTCGCTTTCGCCGAATCCCGCCGAACGGTATCCGGCAAGGCTCGGGAAACCGTCTTCGTGGCCATTGCCTCCTCCCCGGAGCCGGCAGTGTCGAGAGGCTCGGTATCGGCCTTACGCCATGAGATGGCGGGCAGGCCGGGATTGGCAAGCCAGCGGTGCATGATTTCGATACCGCCGATGATGATCCCGATTCCGACGGCAGCGATGATAAGAACCTTGAGCGCTCCCCGGGGACGCGGCCCCGGAGCGCCGTGACGGTGCATGGTCTGCTTGAGCAGGTTGATGGAGATCATGCCGACAGCTCCTCCCTGCGGGGCAGTGCTGCCGCAGGAGAATCCTCTGATGCAAGACTTGCACGTTGAAGCGCCAGCCCGACGGCAACGGCCAGCTGGGTGGAGTACTCTCTGAGCTGTTGCTCCTCGATCACCACCTGGCATTTTACTTCGCGAAAGGGATTGAGCAGCTCAACGCCCGGTATCGTTTCGAAAAAGGCTTCCCTCCGCAGAACCTGCTGGAACCATGAGCCGGTTGCATACATGGCCTCCGGCCTGCGCCCCTGGCAGAATCTGTCGATTTCGGATGCTGCCGCCGTTGCAAAGGCGATTTCATCCGTTACATGGTCACCGGTATCGAAACAGCGGAAATCGAGGAATTCGCCCCCCCGTGAGAGGATAAGTTTGATAATCGACTCTTCACAATGAATCAGCAGGCACGGCGCAGCCGAGCGTTCCCGGTAGTTTGCCTCAAAAACGTTTATCAGGCCGAAGATATCGAGCCCGATGACCTGGGGTTTAAATCCGGCGCTCTTTACCATCTGAACCGCCTGTTCCACCAGTTTGCGCCGATATGCGGCAAGCAGGAAGGTGCGCGTTTTCCCGGCGGTAATCCCCACCATTTCCTGTGCATCGAAAATAAAATCGTCCGGATTGCCGGCAATGCCTTGTGCCAGCTCCCATTTGAGCGCCTCTTCGACCGAGGGTTCATCAGCATCGACGGTCGCGAGCTTAACAACCGCATATTGAGCCGGGATGGCGCCGGCAATGGCTCGACTGAAATACCTGAGCCGCGGTCTGCCGTTTTTCAACTCGCGCCGCCAGAGCTTCCACTCCCCTGCCCGCTTTCCAGCCGGGAATGGCTGGATGGAAAGGAGTGTTATTGCCCGTTCCTTGAGAGAGTACTGGACGGCGCTGAAATAATCGCTCTGAAAATCGATCCCGCAGAAGCTGTCGGTGGTTGGTTTCATAGTTCCTGCCTCGGGCCTCGGTCGTGCGCACGCACGGTCGGTTGTCCTATTCGAGCCTATAAAATATCATTTTCTGATGGGGAGTGCATATTTCTTTCGCCTCCCCGCCCGCCGGAAGGCAGCGAAACGCCCCGGCTGCTCATGCCGGGCTTTCCCGAAGAGCGTGCTATCCCGCGGAGTGCCTGAGTACCGATAAAAAGGTTTCCACGATACCCGGATCGAACTGCAACCCCGATTGAGCTTCCAGCACCTTCATTGATGCGCTTTGCGGCAGGGATTTTCGATAGGGACGGTCGGAAGTCATGGCCTCGTATGCATCGGCTACGGTCAGGATCCTCGCACCGAGCGGAATGTCCGTTCCCGACAGCCCCGAGGGGTAGCCGCAGCCGTTATAAAATTCGTGGTGGTGCATCACCAGGGGAACGAGCGGCTTCAGGAAGGGCACGTCGGCGATGATAGTCGCTCCGAGCGCGGGATGCTTTTTGATCTCGTTGAACTCCTCGGGGGTCAGCTTCCCGGGTTTGTTGAGGATGGATTCACTGACGCCGATCTTGCCGATGTCGTGCAGAAGACCGGCAAACTTGACCTGCTCAACCTCATGCACCGGCATTCCCATGTGCCGGGCGATCAGCACCGTATAGCGCATGACGTTTTCAGAATGCCCGTGGGTGTATTCGTCTTTCGCTTCGACCGCAAGCGCAAATGCGCGGATCGTCTTCAGGTAGTTGTCGCGGATGGTGTGATAGAGCCTGACGTTTTCGATGGAGATACTGGCTTGCGAGGCAAGAACATTGATCTGCTCTATGTCGAGGTTCGAGAACGGTTCGCACCCCTGTCCCCTGACAAGGTTGAGGACCCCGAGCGTGTACGAGGGGCTGTTGAGCGGGAAGGAGATGAATGCGCCGACCTCCTGGGGCAGTGCCTTGAGGCCGGCGGGCAGGGTACCCCGTCCGGTGACCACGATCGGCTCGCGGCTGTCCAGCACGCGCCGGGAAGCGAGCATGAAACTCGCTTTCGTCCAGAATTCGGGCTTGAAGTCGTCGCCGCGCCGAGCCGCCAGGGAGAGCTTCCCCGCGGCATCGGCATAGAAAATCGCCGCCCCGTCGGCCCTCGCGAACCGGACCGAAAATTCCAGGAACTTCCGGTCGAGTTCGCCCATATCAAGAGTCGAAGCGAGAATATGCGCCACCTGGTGCAGGGAAACGAGCTTCGAAAAGAGGATGCGCTCCTCCTGGAGTTTCTTCCGGTCGATTGCCCGCTTGACTTTTTCGCCGATGTCGCGGAGTTCGAAAGGCTTGGTGAGGTAGTCGTGGACGCCGAGTTTCAGCGATTCGATGGCGGTATCGAGGGTCGGGTACCCGGTCGTGATGAGCACCGGGATCCCGCTGTTGCGTTCCCGGATCTTCTCGAGCAGCTGGATGCCGCTCATTCCCGGCATGCGGATGTCGGTGATCACCAGATCGATGTCGCCGTCCTCGACAAGCGATAGTGCCCGGGTGCCGTTTTCAGCCCGCACGACCCCGTACCCCTTGAGCGTCAGGAAATTTTCAAGGAGATCGCAGATGCACGGTTCGTCATCGACAATCAGGATTTTTTTTCCGGCTTTTACCATGAACACCCGTCGTTACGAACGCGAGGCCCGTTGACCGCCGCTTTCGCCGTTGATACCGGATTCTTCAGGCGTTACTGCCGTTGGCGAAATGCGGCGAGATCATCCGGGGTGTCAATCCCCACCGACTCGAAGTCGTGGACGATGCATTTGATCCGCATGCCGAATTCGAGAGCCCTGAGCTGTTCGAGCCTTTCGAGCCGCTCAAGCTTCCCCTCGGGAAAGGTGCAGTAACGCTCCAACCCCGCTGCCGAATAGCCATAGATGCCGACATGCCGGAAAAATGCGGCGCGGCCGCTCCCGTCGCGATCGTAGGGAATCGGCGAACGGGAGAAGTAGAGCGCCCGGTTTTCGGCATCGAGCACAGCCTTTACGACATTGGGGTTGTCTATCCCTGTAATTGTAGCATGGGAAACGACGGTGAGCAAGGTAAAATCGTCGATTCCGCGCACCGCTGCGCAGAATCCGGCGAGTAATTCCACCGGGAGGTACGGCTCATCTCCCTGCAGATTAACGATATAACCGCAGGGAATTTTCTGCGACGCCTCAAAGACCCTGTCCGTGCCGCTTTTATGGTGCGCGGCAGTCATCACCGCCTCCCCGCCGTGATGTTCAACGGTACGAACGATCCGTTCATCGTCGGTGGCGACGACGATCCGATCGAAGACCTGCGATCTCTGTGCGCATGCATATACCCACATGACCAGGGGCAGGCCGTTGATTTCGACCAGGGGCTTGCCGGGCAGGCGGGTGGAGCCGTACCGCGCCGGAATGATACAGACTACCGAACTGTCGGGCGCCATGGGAGCGCGCTACCCGATGACCTTGGGGATGGCGAAGAACCCGTTCTTCACCATGGGGCCGTTCTGCAGCAGCTCTTCGCGCGACAGCGACGGCTTCTCGACGTCCGGCCGCGTGGGGTCGTGGAGCGGCTCGACGAAGCAGGTTGGTTCGATATCGGCCGTATCGACGCTCTTCAGCTGTTCCACGAATTCGAGAATGGACCCGAGCTGGACAGTGAACTTTTCAACCTCGTCCTCGGAAACCCTGAGGCGGGCAAGCTCGGCAACGCGCAGTACCTGTTCACGGTCAATCATAGGGTTGCTCCTTACGACTCGAAATTGGCGAACTTCGCCATGAGTTTTTTCCTGGTCCCGTCGCTGAACAGGACCGAGAGTTTCATGTCTTCGCCGAAGCCGCTGATCTGGACGATTCTTCCCGGCCCATAAAGCTTGTGACGCACCTGCTGCCCCTGCCGGAACTCGACCGTGTCCTGGGAGTACATCTCCGGGGCAAAGGAGGGCTTCGGCGCTGCAGGCGTCCGCGTCGGGAAAGCGGATCGCGACGGCGCATACTGCCGGCGGTCGGGCCGTTTCTTTTCAAGCACCGGCTGGACGCCGAAATAGTTGCTCTTGTCACGCGGGGTATACAGTTCCGGGGCGATCGGCTCAAGGAACCGCGAGGGTATCTCGGGAAGAACATCGCCGAAGCGGCGGCGGTAATCGACGTGCGAACATTCGAGCACCTGCATGGCCCGCGTGATTCCCACATAGAAAAGCCGGCGTTCCTCCTCAATTTTCTGCGGGTCGTCGAAATTCTGGCGGGAGGGAATGATGCCGTCCTCCACCCCGACCAGGAACACGCACCGGAATTCGAGCCCCTTGGCGCTGTGGAGCGTCATCATGTTGACCGCCTCGTCCTTCCGGTCCCAGGTGTCCACATCCGCGGCGAGGGTGACCTCTTCGAGGAAGGCGGCGAGCGGGACGTCCGGATGTTCGGTAGTCCAGACGGTGATGGCGTTGACGAGTTCGGCGATGTTGTCCACCCGCCGGGCCGACTCTTCGGAGTCGTCGGCGACGAGCATGTCCATATACCCGCTCAGCTTGAGCATCTCGTTGACGATGGTAGCGGGCGGCTCGTTGTTTTTTTCCAGATCCGTCAGCAGGGCGAAGATATCGCGCACCTCGGCGAACCCCTGGCGGTAGCGCGGCGGCAGCGCCTCGACGCCATTGTCCAGGAGCGCTTCGAGCATCGAGCCGCCCTTGCCGGCTGCAACTTCGGCGAGCGCCTCCCAGGCCTTGTCCCCGAGCCCGCGGGCGGGGAGGTTATAGATACGCTCGAAACTCACGTTGTCCTTACGATTGACAAGAAGCCGCAGGTAGGCGAGGCAGTCCTTGACTTCGGCGCGCTCGTAAAAGCTCATGCCGCCCACCAGGATATAGGGAACCTTCCGCCGGCGCAGCACCTCCTCGAATACGCGCGACTGCGCGTTGGTACGGTACAGGATGGCTATCGAGCCGCCCTTCATTCCCTGCCGGATAAGCTCCTCGATACGGTCGGCGACGCAGTCCGCCTCCTGCCGGTCGTCGCGGTAGCGGCTGACCGTCACGCTGTCGCCCCGCCCCCGGTCGGTCCAGAGCTTCTTGACCGTCCGCACCGCGTTCGAGCTGATCGCCGCGTTGGCGAAGTTGAGAATCGAATCGGTCGACCGGTAGTTCTGTTCGAGCTTGAAAACCTTCGTCCCGTCGAACTCCTTTTCAAAGGAGAGGATGTTCTCGATACACGCACCGCGCCAGCCGTAGATGCTCTGGTCGTCGTCGCCCACCGCAAACACCCGCCCGCTCTCCTGCGCCAGCATTTTGACGAGCTGGAACTGCGCGACGTTGGTATCCTGGTACTCGTCCACCAGCACGTATTTGAAGAGGCTCCGGAACCGGTGGAGAACCTCGGGCGCCCGCAGGAACAGGTACACGGTATTGCAGAGGAGGTCGTCGAAATCCATGGCCTGCTGGTCGAAGAGTGCCTTCTGGTATACCTTATAGGTGCGGATAATCTGCTGCTCGTAGAACCCCTTGCCCTCCTCAATGAGCTTTTCGGGTGGAACGCAGGCGTTCTTGTATTTCGATATTGCGCCCAGCACCTGGCGCGGCGGCATGCTGCGATCGTCAATCTGGAGCGACCGGAGCACCTTTTTCATGACGCTCGCCTGGTCGGCGCTGTCGAAGATGGTGAAGGAGGGCAGGTACCCAAGGGCATGCCCCTCGCGGCGGAGAATCCGGGCGCACATCGCATGGAAGGTGCCGATCCACATCCCCTGGGTCGTCATGCCGGTGAGCTGTTCCACCCGCTCCCGCATCTCTCCTGCAGCCTTGTTGGTGAAGGTCGCGGCGAAAATCTGGGCCGGGAAGAGACCGCGTTCGATGAGCCAGGCGATCTTCGCGGTCAGGACGCGCGTCTTGCCCGTTCCGGCGCCGGCAAAGACCAGTTCGGGGCCGCCGTCATAGACGATCGCTTCCCGCTGGACCGAATTTAAGAGTAGTTTATCGAGAATCGACATGGGGAGGAAAATACAATATTAATAGTAATGCGTTTCGTAGAGAATCCAATGCCATTATCGATGCCTTTGGTGGGGAAACCTCGCTGCGCGGGTTTCCCCTGGCCTAAAGCCGCGAACGGCACGCGTCTTTAGGCACACCCCTTCCTGCGGAAGTGGGCGGCTACGTTTGCCTAAAGGCAAACGCTCGCCCACTCCCGCAACGCTCACCTTAGGTAGAAAACACAGGGAACGGCCTATTAAAAAGAACCGTGTGGCCCGGGTCTTTGACCCGGGTGCTTTTGAATTTGCATGACCCGCGAGGGCACGGCACGCCGTGCCCCTCCGAAATTGTGATGGGTTCTGGATCCTTTCATTATTATCTTTCTCCAAGCTCCCGCCTTTTATGCCTTTCTGCCTCTGTGCTCTCTTTCCCCTTTCTCCCTGCCCTCCCCTTGCATTCTTGCTATTTTCGCAAATGCAAATACTTGCTATACTTGACATTTGTTTTCCCCCAATCCCGGTTTTAAAGGGGGTTTTGACTCACCGGAGAACGCTGGTTGAGCCAAAACTCCAAGGCACTGAAAAATTTGGAGATGGAACTGAATTCCCGTCCTTTTTCGTAAATTCGATAGGCCGAAATTCCAACGGTAAAGAAATCCGCATGATGATGATTGCTAATAGAAAGATATATGAGCAGGAACAGAAAGACATTTAGAGATATAACTCAAAGTAATACAAAGACTTGGAGATCCTTGGACAACTTCACTTGGGTGAATATATAATGATTTGCAAAAGATAGTAAATAACTGCCGCATGGTAAAAATCTCCGAAAAACGGGTTATTTTCGGGCATAGCTCACGCTATGGCTCTTTTGCCCCGCCTTCTGACCTCTTTCCACCTCTCCCCGGCCCAAAGCGGCCGCCCCTCTGGCCTCTCCCCGTTCCGAAGCGGCCCTTGCCCGCGGCTTGATCCTATAAGGGAGAGGACAAGACAGATGTGAGAGGGAAGACCCGCTTCGCGGAAGAAAGGTCAAAAGAAGAAAAGGCCTTCCAGCGCGAAGCGCTATCCTTCCTCTGATAGGAGGAAGGGTCGCCCTTGGGCGGAAGGAGGTCAAAGGCTTGCGAACAGATGCGCTTCGCCTCAATCCGAAAATGTCAAAGAACAGGCGGTTGCCGGGGCTCAGGCAGCGCTGCCTGAGCCCCTGTTGCCACACTAAGCCGATCCAACAATCATGCCACGAATACTCACTAACGTCAGGCCGCACCTCTTATCTACCGTACCTCGCCGCGGGAATATGTTCCTCAAGCGAGAGGGAACCAAGGGGCCCCGATGCTCTCCGCAGTATGCTGGCTATTCTTAGATAATATAAACTATTTTAAGCTAAAATGCAACATATATTTGCATATTAATAAAAAATTTTTAAAATATTGATTTTAAAAAATTTATGATAATTTTTTGGGGAACATATGCTCCTGAATTGAGAATAAGGCAAAAATTGCCTACCCACTTTTGAGATACTTTATAATGGAACCATTAATCCGGCTTTTTTTGATGGGAGTACCAGGCGGTGCCGGTTTTCTCTCCTAAGAAATATCCTTCTTTCTTTATCCCAGACCCTTCTTCTTTCTTCGCCGTTCTGCTTGCAATCTATACGCCATTGGCGTATATTTAAGCCATGGAGTTCATTGAGACCCCGATTTTCACCAAAGAAATTCGCAGGATAATGCCCGATGAGCTTTACCTGATACTCCAGAAAGAGCTTCTTCTGCATCCTGAGGCAGGAAAGCTTATTACCGGAAGCGGGGGATTGCGGAAACTGCGCTGGTCCATGCCGGGAAAGGGGAAGAGAGGATCAGTCCGCATCATTTACTATTTCTGCAAGCCGAATACTATTTATATGCTCTTTCCCTATAAGAAAAATGAACTGGAAACCCTGAGCCCGCCTCAGCTCAAGATACTAAAGAAAATTATGGAGGAAAACCTGCAATGAAACCGACTGATTTTTCTAAACTGATTCAAAGCATAAAACAGGCCGGCGATATTAAAAAGCGGAAGGGCGAGCCAGGCCGGGTTTTTCACTATTGCGATGCCGCCCTAGCAATACGTAGCGAAACCAGTAACAGTGAAGATAACA
>CAWDOZ010000047.1:0-7960 GCA_963803935.1 uncultured Fibrobacterota bacterium
TTTGTAAAGCTCCCCGAACCAGTCGGGACCGGTGCATTTTTCCGCTGCCGCAAAGGAGAGGAACCACGGGGAGGCCTCATAGAAATTGCGCCGCCAGAAGTCCGCGGCGACAAGCTCGTGGAGCTCCTTTTCATCGGTGATCATTGCGGCGGCAAAGAGGGTGCCGCTTTCGAAGGCATTTTCGAAAAGCACCTGCCTGCAGAAGCCGTGGATCGTGTAAATTGCCGCGGAGTCGAAGGCGTGAAGCGCCTCGGTGAGGCGCGCCTCGGCAAAGGACCGCTCCATGCGGCCGAAGAGGGCATGGAAAAACGGCTCATCCGTATCCGCGACGCCGCGAGCGGCAATCCTCAGCGCCTCCGCCAGGGTGGAACGGATGCGCTCGCGAAGCTCGCGGGTGGCCGCCTCGGTAAAGGTAACCACGAGAATTTCGCTCGGGATGAGGCGCTTTTCGAGGAGCAGGCGCAGGTAGAGCCGGGTGATCGCGAAGGTCTTTCCGGTACCGGCCGCCGCCTCGATCAGGTTCGTGCCTTCGAGCAAACAGGCGGCGCAGTCGAGTTCCGTTACGGGCAGCACGGTTTTTTCAGGCGTGTCCATGGGTGCGCTCCTGTTCGGAACCGGCGATGAAAATGGGTTTCCATACTTCGAGGGCAGAGCGTTCCCATGCCGCATCGAACGAGGGGCCGGACCGGAAGCAGAGGGCGTTGCAGGGGTCGTCCGCTTCGCCGCGGAGAAAATCGCTCCCCTCGTACCTTTGCCGGGCAACAGTGAGCGCTTCGCCGGGCGACCGGTTTCTCTTCAGGATGCTCTCCGCATAGGCCAGGGTCGCTTCGGGAAAAAATTGCAGCGGCCCCCGCATTCCCGCATCGAAAAGGAGCGCCAGTTTTTCCAGTTCGCGGGCGGCTTCTGAAACCGGGCCGAGCCTTATCGTCCGGTCTTTGGCTGCAAGAAAGGTGACGGTCGGGTAGCCCGGCTGCGCCGCTATGCAGAGGAGTAAATGCGGGATCCATGCCGACAGGTAATCGCGGGCCTTCAAATCGGCGCACCGCCAGGCGAGACGCAGCGATGGGTAGCACTCGTCAATAAACCCCGTCAGGGTAACCGGGGGACAGGCGAAATTAACGGCCAGGGGCGGCAGCAGCGCCGAATTTCCGGTAAGGGGCTTGACCGCCCCCTCAATAAAAGCGATGACCTCATCCGCAAGCGAATCGAAATCGAACCGCCCGACATTTCCCTGCGGCAGCACTCCCTCGGCCTTGAGAAGCGCGTACGCGGCTTCCCGGTCGCCGGTTTTGAGCACCTCCCCGGTCAGCCTGGCGCACATGGCATAGCGGTCGAGCCCGGCAAGGCGGAAGCTTTCGGTATCTTCGATCCGGTCTTCGCGCTCGGGAAGTTTGAGGCCGAGACGCCGGACAAACAGGGACTTTACCGGGTTGCGGAAGAAATCGATGAACTGCCGGAGGTCGACCTCCTCCTCCGGCCTGCGGGGAAGCTCGCCGGTAAAGAAGGGGCTCCCGGATGCGGCCGGGCCTGCGGATCCCGCTGCCGCCGCATTTGCAGGGGAGAAGGTGCGGAAACGGGATCCGCCGCTGTAGCAGCGGGAGTTCCAGGGCTGGAGAGGATGGTCGGCAAAGACCATGGCGCGGCCGGCGCCTTCGCCCGGAGGCGCGCCCGCGCCCTCGGGATAAAATCCGCGGTCGATGGCCGAAAGCAGCTCCTCCACGACCACCGACGGTCCGCAGGGCGCGTTGTCGCGGACGCTGCGTCCGATGTAGCTTATGTAAAGACGGCGCCGGGCCGAGAGAAGTGCCTCCAGGAACAGGTAGCGGTCCTCGCGGTCGGGCGACCGGTCGCCGCGGCGCGGGTGCCGGGCCATGAGGTCCCACGACGGGCGGTAATTCTGCCGGGGAAAGGCGCCGTCATTCATGCCGATGCAGCAGACGATCCTGAAGGGGATGCTGCGCATCGGCATCATGGCGCAGAAGGTGACCCCCCCGCTCAGGAAGGGCGCATCGCTCCCGATGCGATCGAGGCGCAGGGTGCAGTAGTGACGGACGGTTTCAAAATCGATGGCTTCTACCGGAATGCCCGCTGATTCGGGTTTGGAAAGCCCGTCGATCGCATCCCGGATCGCGGCGGTTTCATCCTGGTTTTCGGCGTCGGGCGCAAAGAAGGTGTCCAGCAGGTCGCGCAGAAGGACCGCCCAGGCGGCAGGGGAGCGGGCGTCGCGGCTCTCCCGGGTAAATGCAGCCAGCTTCCCGAAGTAGTCGAAGGAGATTCCCGGCAAGCGAAGCTTCCGTTCCTTCAATGCCGTCGAACCCCGCGATGCCGCCAAAGGTGCGTTGCCCGGCCGCAGGCAAGGCATACCCGAGGAGCAGGCGGCGGATGCCCTCCTCCCAGGTGTTGTCCGGCATTGCGGGAAGGTCAAGCTCCCGAAGTGCCTCCGGGCCCCGGCCCCAGCGGATGCCGCAACCCCGGACCCAGGTTTTCAGGGTATGCAGATCCGCCTCATCCAGGCCGAAGGCGGCACGGACGGCCGGGGTTTCGAGGGGCGACAGGACGGCGGTCGCCTCGAACCGGGAGAGCGGGATCGCCAGAAGCGCCATGAAGGCTGCGGCGATCGCCCCTTCGCTTCCGGTTGTCAAATCGGCCAGGGAGTACGGTATCCTCCGCAGGGGAGATTCGGGCGCGCCGAATACCGCGCGGATCGCCGGCGCATAGGTCGCGATGGAGGGCGTCATGACCAGAATATCCGAGGGATTCGCCGCACTGCCGCTCTCGAAGACGTCAAGGAGATAGTCGTAAAGCACCTCCACTTCCCGCAGCGGGGTATGGCAGGAGTGGATCTCGACGCTGCGGTCCGTGAGGGGTATCGGGATGGCCGGTACCCCGGACAACGATCCGCGGTCGTAAAGGTGAAGCATGTCGGCCTGGAGGTGTTCGAGGAGCGTTTCCGGCGGCGTGTCCGAAGCAATTTCGTTTTCGGCCGGGTCATAGTCGTGCAGCAGGGAGAGAAACTCCCTGCCGTACCCGCCGAGCGATGCAAGGAGCCGGTTCCCTCCCTCGAGGTGGAGCATAGCTGCCGTGCCGGATTCGGGCAACTCCCGCCGCGCAATGCGCGCCGCTTCGCTTTCCGAAACTATCTGGTCCCAGAACTCGATGCACGGGTTAAGCACGAACAGATGGACCGGCGTCAGCGTTGCCGCGGCCGCAAGGAGCGCCGTGTGGAAGGGTGGAAGGGAGGAGAGGCCGAACACGGCGATGCGCGACGGAAGGGAATCCGGGTGAAGTTTCCCGATTGCCGCAAGAAAATCACGCTGCAGACGGGCGCGATGGGGCACCCTTTGCCTGTCCATGACGGCGCGCCAGAGCACTGCCTGCCAGTCCGGATTCCCGCTCTCCTCCCTGCCCTCTTCCCACCCGAGAATGACATCGGGCCTGAAAACCGTATACTGATCGAAGGCCTCGGCAATTTTGCAGGCGAGCTGGAATTTTCTGACCGGCCGCCCGTCGCTCAGGTACGACGCGAGCGGTTCCAGGCGCCGGTCATCGAGAATCCCGCCGGAAAGCACCGACAGGATTTTCCAGGGGAGAACCTCTTTGTCGATGACCGTATGTTCCGGCATATCCGGGAAGACGCGGCGGAAGAGGTCGCCGACGAAGTGGTCCGGGAACAGGAATTTCGCATTGCCCCACACGCCGAGGCGGTCGGCAAGCTGCATCGACAGCCAGCGCGCCATGCCGCGGTTCGGCACCACGATGATTTCCGGTTCGAGCGGGGAGGCGGCGGGCTGCGCGACAATTCCGGCAAGGTTGTCGGCAAGGAGTTCCAGCCTGTTTGACGTATGAAGCAGCAGGCCGGGAGCGATTGATGGTTGGTGCATGCGCAGGTCCGCGGGTCGACTAGGGTACGTAGGGGGTGGCGAAAAGATCCGGATGCTCTTCAACCGGAGATCCGGGCAGGGTGAAATAAAAGCAGGCGCCCTCGTTGACCTGCGCAACTGCCCAGATGGTGCCCCCGTGTCGCTTGATGGCGCGCGACACAAGGGCAAGCCCTATCCCGCTGCCGGGAAAGTCGCCGTCGGGATGGAGCCGCTTGAAGGGTTTGAATATTTTTTCCGCATGCAGCATATCGAATCCTGCCCCATTGTCGCGAACGAAGTAAACGAGCCTCTCCTCTTTCCGCTCGCAACCTATCTCTATGCGGGCATTAGGATTTTTCCCGGAAAATTTCCATGCGTTGCGGATGAGATTCGAAAGCGCAACGGTCATGAGCGATTTGTCGGCGCTGACCGACAGGCCGTCCTGGATCACCGCTTCAACGGTGCGCTCCGGCTCCTCGTGCCGGAGCTCGTCGATGAGCTCGGCGGCAAGCGAGCTCATATTGACTCGGGAGAGCGAGAGATCGTGCCGTGATATGCGGGAGAGTTTCAGGATGCATTCAATGACGGTGTTCATGAAATCAACGCTGTTGGCGATACGGAACAGGTAGTCGTTTCCCGCCTCCCCGAGTTTATCGCCGAGTTCCTCTTTCAGGAGGTAAGCGAAGGCGGTCAGGATATGGAGCTGCGTCCGGAGATCGTGCGAGACCGAGAATGAGAATGACTCCAGTTCCTCGTTGGCAATGGCAAGTTCGTGCGCCCTCGTTCGCAGCTCCTTTTCCGAGGTACTGAGTTCGTCAACCATGCGCTGCAGGGTATGGGCGTGGTTGAGTTCACTGCGGTAGAGCGTCAGGTATCCCGAAAGCAGCCCGGTCAGCATGGCCGTGCAGGCACCGGCGGCGAAAATCCGGGAGCCGCACCACCAGAGGTCATACCGCTGAACGCTGAAATAGAAGACGGCATAGGCAAACAGGAACATGATCTGGCTGAGCGCCGTATAGCCATACAGCGGCTCGCCGCTTCTCCGGTAACCGCGCAGTGCTATGAGGGCTGCGGTACCCATGAGGAGCAGGGGCAGGCTGCCAAGGGAATAAATGGCGGGTTTAAAGGTTCCGCCGGCCCCCACGAGTACCGGAAGCCGCTTCCCGGCAAGGACCAGCACTGCGCAGCAAAGCGCCGATACGTAAACTATTACAGCGACATACAGTATCCAGGCGCGCCCCTGTTGCCGCAATTTCAACGGCTGTCGCGTGAGCCCGGCAGGAAGGTACAGCAGGCTGAAGGTGAGTTGCGAAAATGCGAGAATCCATGCAGGCGGTCCCGGCAGGAGCGAGATAAACTGGCCGTTTCGCGGGAGGTTGATGGGGAAGGAGAGCACATAGACGGTCATGACCACCGTTGTCGATGCAAAAGCGGTCCCGATCCAGAAGGATATCGGGTCGCGCAGAACACGGTACCGGCCGAACGCGAGGAAGCATATGGCAAGGGCAGCGACGGCAAAGAAGCCATGGGCCAGGGGCACTATGACGGGTGCTGCGGGAAAGCCGATGCCTTTGCCGAACCGGATATAGACAATCAGGACCACTACCAGGCTGACGACAACAGCAATACCGATGGTTGTCAACAGCGGCCGGGAGCCAATCTTGTTCGCGGGCGTACGGGATGCCATGCGTGACCTCCGGTCAATGGTAGACGACGGTAATGTTTAAATATAAAAAACGGGACACGCTTGATGCGTCGCGGAGTTTTTCTGCCGGTCGAATCCGGCAAATCCGGGTAAAATGTATTTTTGTTTCTCACGTACACTAACTTTCAATTCGGGATTGTCAGGTGTCGCCCTTTCGCCGGTTCTCCGCAAGTTCCAGAGATTTGAAGTTCTTTCTCCTTGCCTCGTTTGCCCTCGGGATGGCGGGCAGCATCATCGATGCGACGCTCAATAACTTCCTGAACTTCCGTTTTGCCCTCACCGGCTTCCAGCGCTCGTTTCTTGAACTCCCCCGCGAGCTGCCGGGCCTCCTGGTTGTCCTGGTATCGGCTTTACTGGCCTTTCTCTGCAGCCGCCGGCTCGGGGCGCTCTCCATGGTATTCAGTCTCCTCGGTGCAATCGCCATGGGTACCATTTCCAAAACCTACGGGCTGATGATGGCCTGGCTGTTTCTCTACAGCCTCGGCCAGCATCTCTTCCTCCCGGTCTCCTCCTCCATCGGCATGGAGCTGGCTTCCGAAGGGAAGGTAGGACGGCGTCTCGGCCAGCTCAATTCGGTCCGGAACCTCTCAGCGGTTATCGGCAGCTTTCTGGTATTTGTCGCCTTCAAATACCTCGGACTAACCTTCAGGCACACGTTTTTCATTGCCGGGGCAGGGTTCGCCGTGTCGGCAGTCATGATGTTCATGATGCAACCGAAGAAGAGCCATCCGGCAAAGCTGTTCCTGAAGCCGCATCGCGAGTACCGTTCCTACTACTTTCTGGCAATCCTTTTCGGATCGCGCAAGCAGCTCTTCCTCACCTTCGCGCCCTGGGTGCTGGTGACGGTATTTCGCCAGCCGACCCAGACCATCGCCACGCTCCTGACAATAGGCGGCGTGATCGGCATCTTTTTCCAGCCGCTCCTCGGCTGGTCCATCGACAGGTTCGGCGAACGCCTGGTCCTTGCAGCCGAGGCGCTGCTCCTCATAGCTGTGTGCGCCGGGTATGGATTTTCCCGGAGTCTCTTTTCACCGCATATCGCGTTCCTCATCGCCTGCGGCTGCTTCCTGCTCGACCAGATGCTCATGTCGGTCAATATGGCGCGGGCTACCTACATGCGGAAAATCGCCAAAGACCCGTCACATGTCCAGCCGTCACTCACCCTCGCCACGAGCATGGACCACGTTTTCTCGATCTCCATCGCACTTGTCGCCGGGACGGTCTGGAGCGCATTCGGCTATCAATACGTCTTTCTCATGGGCTCGGTGATAGCGGTGGCGAATCTCTTTGCGGCGCTCCATATAAAGCTGCCGGCGGCGGGGATGAAGACGGGAATAACAAGTACAGGGCCGGCGCTGGTTAAGGATTGACCGCTCAATATAAATGCCTCTGGTGGGGGAACCGATATTAAAGCCCTTGGTGGGGGAACCGCTTAGGCGGTTCCCCCTGGCCAAAGCCTCCGCGCCCGCAAAGCCGGGCTGCGGGGTCTTTGGCACACCCCTTCCTGCGGAGGTGCGAGGGCGATGCCTGCCTCGCTCACGCTCAGCAGGCGCCCTCGCACCCCCGCAACGCTCTCATTTGGTAGAAAACACATGGAAAGGCTATAAAAAAATCCTTTTTATTTCCTTTCCTGAGGCCTGAAGCCTGAGGCCTGAGGCCTGAAGCCTTCTCTCCGGATTATCCCCCCGGTAAAACGATCTTCATCCTTTTCTCGACCAGTCCGGCTTTGAAATGCAGGAAATAAACTCCAGCAGGAAGGGTACGGTTTTTTAGAGATAAAGAGTAGCTACCGGAAGGTTGCAGACGGTTTATTATGGAAAACTTACGGCCGAGCATGTTATAAAGGGATATTTCAACCTGCGAAGGCTCGGTGAGTGTATAGTGGAGAGCAGCACTTTGAATTAAAATAGATGCAGAAAGAGAGGTGTTTCCGTGCTGCAATAGTAAACCTGAGGGAAGTTTGAAAGACCAGCTATCCGACTATGGACCGGATCCAGATCCAGTTGCCGCGCAAACTTTCCATCTTAAATACCCTGACCCCGCTATAAGCATTCCATCATTGGTCCAATGCGTGCCCGACAACGTTAAATCGAGGATATTAACGTCTATACCAGGATACCCATGCATGGCCTGTATTGAATCTATTGTCAATTCATATGATGCTGCGCCCGCTACCATCCCCCATGAAAAGGTTGTTGGAGTTGCTACAGTATAACCATTGGTTGGTGAAATGAGCTCCGGCGCCGCCGTGGGAGCAGGTGCTGATACCGTAAAGCTCCACGTTGATGACCATGGCCCTGTTCCAAGGCTGTTTGTTCCATTAACATGCCAGAAATAAATTGCAGTATATGCAAGCGTGTCGGCCGTGACACCGGCGCCAACCGGGCCGCTCTGA
>CAWDOZ010000048.1:0-10848 GCA_963803935.1 uncultured Fibrobacterota bacterium
GTTATGTCTTCATCTCCTTCGACTTTTCAGTTACATCGCTACGATTCTCCTGGGGGTTTATGGCACGCCTCGTAGACACTCTGAAGCACGCGTCGCCGCAAAGCTACCCTGTCGTTCAAACCTCCTTTCAGAAAGCTTCCGACGCACGAAAGCGGATGATCGAGTCAAACTTAAGGCTCGTCCGCTCGATCGCATTCCGCTATCGCTACCATACACTTGCATTGCCCGATCTAATTCAGGAAGGCAACGTTGGCCTCATCAAAGCGGTCGAGCGATTCGACTACAAGCGCGGGTTCAAGTTTTCAACTTATGCTACGTGGTGGATTCGCCAGGCCATTACGCGGGCGCTTGCTGACCAAGGGCGAACCATCCGAATTCCGGTTCACGCCCACGAAAAGGTGAATCAGCTTCTTCGAGCCAAACGGCAGCTTGAGGAGGAGCTTGACCATGAGCCATCTGCCGATGAGATTGCACTCACATGCGAGATACCGGCTGACAAGGTAATCCGCTTGTTGCTTATCTCAGAAGAGCCGGTGTCTTTGGATGTTTCGATAGACGCGGACGAGGACAACAGTCTGGCTGATACAATTCCGGACAACAATCGTATTGCCCTGTTCGATCGACGTGACAGTGGACAATTGCACAACGCAATTTCCGATGTACTGATGACACTGCGGCCACGCGAAGCCGCTGTCCTATCTCTTCGTTTCGGAATTGAAGATGGCGAGGAGCACACTCTCGCAGACGTTGGAGAGACCTATTCCTTAACCCGCGAGCGCATTCGACAGATAGAGGAAAAAGCGCTCCGGAAGCTTCGTCATCCTAGTCGGACGCGGATGTTGAAAAATTTTGTGCAAACAAGAGCCGCCAAATCCACGACGACGTCGCGTCTGCCGGAGCAAGGGTCCCAAGTTGAGTCGACTGAAGAATTCCCGGATCTCGCCAACCTTCAGCCACCGCAAAATGTACCAGCTAAAGAGGCACAGCATGAACTCTAGGTCCAGAAGTGTGCCTCCAAAGGCAAGTGCGATGCTAGAAGCACTTCGTGGTCTCGGGTATTCGCCTGGCGGGGCGTTGGCTGATCTTATTGATAATGGTATTGCAGCGGGAGCTACTCAAGTAGAGATCTCCTTCACCTGGAAAGGTCCGTTGAGTACCATCGCAGTACTTGACAATGGCTCAGGAATGGATGAGCAGGAGCTTGAATGTGCAATGCGGCTCGGAGAGCGAAGTCCGCTTGTCGCACGAGCGGCTAATGACTTGGGGCGCTTCGGCCTGGGCCTCAAGACCGCCTCCTTCTCTCAGTGTCGGCGACTGACAGTCGCAAGCAGGAAGGCCGGAACAATTCACTCATTCCGATGGGATCTTGATGCTCTTGCGGCAAGTGCGGACGGAGGGTGGCATCTCTTTGAGGGGCCGGATCCCGAGTCAGAAGCTGCACTGGATCTCCTCCAAGCGAACCATGCTGGAACACTTGTATTGTGGGAGATCCTTGACCGGATGGTAGCCTCCGGCTCAACCGAGCAGGATTTTCTCGATTTGATCGATAGAGTAGAAGCCCATCTTTCAATGGTCTATCACAGATTCCTCAGCGGGCAGATTCCGCGACTTCGCCTCACAATCAATGGAAGGCATGTGTCACCATGGGATCCATTTGCGGTGAATCATCCGGCCACGTGGACATCCCCTGTGGAACGATTTCGGACTAACAGCGGCTTGGTGAGTGCACAGTCCCACGTCCTCCCACACAAAGACTGGCTGTCCGAGCAGGAATACAACTCCATTGCCGGACCGGATGGTTGGACCGCACAACAGGGATTCTATGTATATAGGAATGAACGCCTCCTAGTATCAGGCAACTGGCTTGGCCTTGGTAAGGAAAGGCCATGGACCAAGGAAGAAGCCCACCGGCTCGCGCGGATAAGCCTGGATATCCCAAATTCCGCTGATGCCGACTGGAAAATTGATATCCGAAAATCAACTGCCCACCCACCCACTTCGCTCCGAATCCGGCTTACGCGTTTCGCAGAGGACGCACGAGAACGCGCTCGGAAAGTATTTGCGCACCGTGGACAGCCTGTATCAGCGCCGGGGAGTCCGCCCGTGGTACAGGCATGGCGTGTAGAGCGCTTCCAAGGCGGAATCAGATATCGACTCGACTTGAAGCATCCCTTAATTGCCTCGGTCCTTGATGATGCAGGCGCACTAACCCCACAGATTAAGGTGATGCTCCGGGTTGTCGAGGAGACAATCCCGGTTCAGCGCATCTGGCTGGACACCGCTGCCGTAACATTGCTCAGGTACCAGGTAAGCTCGGTCACCTCAGGAACATCGGACTGCACCCAGAAGACCGAGCGATCGGGATCGATGCCCAGGGCAAGGAGGTCGAGAATTGCCTCACGGGTGTACTCGGCCATTTTTTTTCCATCGAACATGGTGGTCAGGCTGTGCATATTTGCGACAAAGCAGAGGAGTTCCCCCCTCGACTGCGATGCAACCATGGGTTTGATCATGCCCAGATAATTGCCGATATGGATTGTGCCCGAAGGCTTGATGCCGGACAGGATGCGCATTGAAGCCGCGACCCCTTTCTGTCGATTACTTCTGCACGTGTTGGAGGATGATCGGGAACCGCTCCTGAGGCTGAAGATCGCGATTCGAGAATGATTATTACATGGATTGAAAAAATATGATGAGCGGTTTCCATTCTCAAGGCCGCCGTACTCCGGCCGGCGATTATTTATCAGGAAACAGTGGACTCGATTCCCAGCGCAACATAATTTATCTGCAGGGGTTCACCTGCTCAATACGATACCTCATTTATAACAGGACTCGATATCGGAATAACCCTCGTCCGGGGGGCGTTTACTACCATGTGGAGGGATAGCGTGATTCTTAAAAAGCTCGGCAGCAAGGTCAAAATGGCAGCCACAGGTCTGCTGACCGCGGGTCTGCTCCTATCCGCGGTCCATGCCGCGACATTTTCCCCGCAGGCTTCCTCCCGGGCGACGCTCAATTTCGATCGCGGCTGGCTGTACGACAGTTCCGATAATGCGGCTTTTTCAGCCGCCTCCTATCCCGGGGATTCCCTGTGGAGCAAGGTCTGCCTGCCGCATGCGAATAAATATGTCAAGCACATGTATTGCAACGGAGGAGCGACTTCGGCCCCGTACGGATCCGGAGCCGAATGGGAATTCAACTCCTGGTATCGCAAACACTATACCCCTTCCTCCTCATACAGCGGGCTGCGCTTCCTGCTCCAGTTCGAAGCGGTTGCCACCGTATGCTCCGTCTATGTCAACGGAACCCTCGTCGGCACCCACGCCGGTTCCTATACCCCCTTTACGCTCGATATTACCGGCCAGATAACGACCGGCCAGAGCAATACCTTTGCCGTGAAAGTTAATTCGCAGCTTCAGGCGAATCTGCCTCCCGAGGGAGGTGGCATGGACTACTGCCTGTTCGGCGGCATCGTGCGTAATGTGTACCTCATCGTGGCCCCGCCGCTCTATACCCAATATAATTTTGTGTCAATGCCGAATTGTTCAACCGCAAATTGCTCCCAGAACGGCATGGTGACCTCCCGGGCTAAAATCAGGAATACAGCGACGGTGTCGAAGAACTGCACGGTCATCACCTCGATCGTCGACCATGCAAACACGGTAGTGGCAACCGGTACCGCGACCGGTACCATCGCGGCGGGTGACAGTGCGGTCCTCTCCGCCACACTCAGCCAGATTGCCTCCCTTCACCAGTGGTCCGTCGATACTCCGTATCTTTATTCGGTCTATACCCAGGTGATGGACGGTTCGACCTATGTCGATCAGTTCAACGATACAACCGGATTCAGGTCGATTTACTTCGGCAATAAAACGGCTGCAAACTGCGCATTTTACCTTAACGGAAAATTGCTCAAGCTGTTCGGCCTCGACCGGCACGAAACCTACCCCTATTTCGGCAGGGCGGCCGCGCCCCGGCTTCAGAGAAATGACGCCGATATCCTCAAAAGCCTAGGCTGCAACTGCGTCCGGTGCTCGCACTATCCCCAGGCGCCGGATTTTATCCGCGAGTGCGATAAAATCGGCATCCTGCTGATAGAAGAGGTTCCGGGATGGCAGTACCTTCCCACGACCAATACCGTGTGGACCGGCAACCTGCAGCAGGACCTCAAAGACATGATTTTCCGCGACAGGAACCATCCCTCGGTCATCAGCTGGGGGGTGCGGGTCAACGAATCCGCAGACGACAATGCACTCTACCAACCCATGAACGACACCGCCCGGGCGATGGACCCCTCGCGACCGACCTATGGTGCACGGATGAGTTCGGGTTCAACAAGCAATTATCTCGAAGACATCTGGGCCAGAACCTCTCCCGGTGCGACCTCCTCCGGCCCGTTCCCGTTTTTGGCCGTCGAGAGCTGCGGATGGGAGGGACAGGTGCTGCCGACCAGTTGGAGCTGGTGGCCCGACGACAGCATATTAAAGCAGGGGGGAAACGTCTATGGTGCGGTTTATGAGAACCTCAACACCCAGAACGGCGGCTTTAATAATCAATATCAGTGCGGCGTACTTGGGTGGTGTGCCTTCGACTATAACTCCCCGCACCCCAATGCCGTCACGAGTGACTCGCTTGGAACTCGCGGAAAGGGAGGCTATGTTTCCCCGTTCGGGTGCGAAAACACCTTCCGCATTCCAAAATTTACCGCCTATGTCTTTCAGTCGCAGCGCAATCCCGCTATTTACGGTCCCATGGTGTTTATCGCCAGCAACTGGACCTCCTCCTCGCCCGATACCCTGACGGTCCTGACCAATTGTGATTCAGTTCAGCTTTATCTGAACGGTATCTCCCAGGGCACGAAAACAGGAAGTTGGCTGCCTCAGTTACCGCATCCTGCAGTTCAATGGTTTTTTACTCCTGCTGCTCACCAGGCGGGTACCCTGAAGGCGGTGGGGTATTACGGCGGGGTGGTTGCCGCGACCCACCAGATCACTACCCCCGGCGCTCCGGTGCAGCTGGTCTTGACTCCCGATACAACGACGATCTTCGACGGCGGCGATATGACGCGAATTCTCATATCGCTGGTCGACTCTTCGGGCAGGGCGATACGGTCGCGGGCCGACTCCATAAGCATGTCCGCAACCGGTGCGGGACTCTTCATCGGCGAAGCCCGGTCGGCACTCGAGGGCGGTCAATTTGCTTTTTATGTGAAGTCGGAAGATGGCGTTGCCGGCACCATCACCTGCAAGGCGAGCATCATCGGCAGTACCACAATTCCTGCGGCAAGTACGACGGTCCAGGTCGTTCTGGCGCCGACAACCGGCGTCGTGAAAAGAGTAGAGAGCAGCTGGATGGCACCGCAGTCCCGGACCATGTTCCGGACCTTTACGGGCAACAAATTCCTCGTGCCGTCCTCGGCTGGGAAAAATGCCCTCATGACCGTTTATAATCTCAGCGGCAAACTCCTGTACCGGAAAGACGTAGTGCCCATGCAGAAAATCGATCTTGCAAAGGCATTCGGCGGGTCTTCAGCAACCTATATTGTGAAGTTTGAAAGCAAACCGCCGATTGGACATTAATGGGTGATTTTAATCGACAGGAAGGGTAGAGACGTTGCATGCAACGTCTCTACCCGGTTAACACGTTCTCCTGTATTGATCAGTCAACCTTGACTTCGATCGCCTTGGGCTTGGACTCCTCGGTCTTCTTCAGGCTGATTTCAAGAACACCGTTCGTGTACCGCGCTTCGATATTCCGGCTGTCGACGTGCGACGGCAGCGAAAAGCTCCGCATGAATTTTCCGTAGCGACGCTCGAAATGGTAGTACGAATCCTTGTTCGCGCTTTCGAATTCGCTCTTCTTTTCACCCGAGAGGGAGAGCACCCCGTCTTCGACGCTCACCTTGATATCCTCTCTGGTCATTCCCGGCAAATCCGCCCTGATCAGGTACCCCTCCTTTGACTCGGTGATATCCACGCGCGGGAATGTCGCCCCGGAAAGCTCCCTGCCCCTCCAGTCCGACCCGCCGGACATGAGATCGTTGAGCTCCTCGAACATTGCGGTGAGAGGATTCCCTTCATAGCGTATCAGTGACATACGTACTCCTTTGTTAAAGTGTTACAGTTTATTGATAAAGGCTTCCACCGTTATGGTGGTATTCAGCAGTATGACGAGATTCAGGATTTCGTCGGCGCCGATTATCGTTTCGCGCTTCGGCCTTCCGCCCATGAACGGTATATAATCCGGCCTCATCACGTGTTCCAGCCGGACGCTTCTTTTGTCTACTATATTCCTGTTTTCCACCGTGAACCCCCTTGCTGAGTAGTCTCTTTGATTTCACCGCTATAATGCGCAAGCGGTGTGCCAGCTCCACTATCCCCACCGAAGCCTGTTTCAGGGTATCGGCGGTTCCCCGCAGCGCAAAATGCAACGCTGCCCGCGCAAAATAAAACAGAATCGGTTACACCTTGAAACAGCGGTTCCGCCCGAACGGCGAGGCTGCCCCGACTTCCGGTCCGCGGCGCAAAAGCGCTGATGTATTTTCCTTCCGCTGCCGCAGACCCATACCCATAACCCACAATTATTTATGATCCCTCGCATTCCGGGTTTCGGGCTGACCAGGCAGCGCGAGCGCATTACAAATAGTACCTTACTTATAGATGGAAGCTCCCCGCGGCATGCTGCGGGGAGCTTCAAAACTCCGGGCAAAATTTCAGGAGCGATGCGTGCTTCTTGCAACCCTGGCTGGACCATCGTTGGCGACCCACCTGCTCTTCGCACTTGCCTGCGCAGTCATCCTCGGTGATCTGGGTGCAACGCTGGTGACCGTCCTCTATCAGCGATCGTGGTATTCCCGATTCATCAGGCCGAAGCTTTCGGAAGCCTATTCCCCGCGGTGTGCCATCATCGTGCCCTGCAAGGGGGCGACCGGCAGCCTGAAATCCAATCTTGAAAGCTTTTTCAACCTTGACTATGCCGACTACGAGGTCATTTTTGTCGCCGAAAGCGACAGGGATGCTGCAATGCCGGTCATCGAAGAGGTCATCAAGGGACGATCGAACGGGAAGGCCCTTGCCGCCGGACTTTCCACCGCATGCGCCCAGAAAAATCACAACCTCCTTGCCGGCATTGCCGCTGCCGACCGGGCAGAGGTGTATGTGTTTGCCGATTCCGATGTCCGTCCCGGTCCGGGGTGGCTGCGTGAGCTGATCCTTCCTCTCGGGAATGAAAAAACTTCGGTGGTCTCCGGATTTCGCTGGCTCCATGCTAAAAACGGCAACATCGGGGAATGGATGCACGCCTATGCAAACATTTTCATCTATGTCACCTTTTCCTGCGCTTTTTTTGCGGGCGGAGTCGGGCTGTGGGGCGGGTCCATGGCAATCCGCCGCCGGGACTTCGAAAATCTTGGAGTCGGGGCAAAATGGTCGAGGGCAGTGGTGGATGACCTGAGCCTATCGCAGATTATTCACAAGAAAAGACTCAAGGGTATCCTGGTGCCCTCGTGCATGGCGCATTCCGACGAGCTGTTTCACTGTGTCAATGATGCCGTCCGCTGGTTCGAACGCCAGATCATGTTTCTCCGGGTGTATTTCAAACCGGTCTGGTTTTTCGCGGCACTCCCCATTGTTTTGAGCGGGACGGTGCTCATGTGCCTGCTGCCGATCGCGTTGGTCGGCCATTTTCACCCGGGGGGATTTTTCGGCAGCGGCGGCGGTGCCGCGCTGGTGTTTTACCTTGGCGAACTGCTGACCGTTTCCTTCTATCCGCTCATGGGTCCCATGCCGAAATTCTACCGTTTTCTTGTGTTCCAGCCCGTGCTGCGCGCGCTTCAGGCGGTGAGCTATTTCCGCACCTATACAACCGACACCATCACCTGGGCGGGCGTGCGCTATCGGCTGAAATTTTTCGGCGATGTTTCGAAGGTGGATCGAACATCTCAATCGTAACAACCGGAGTTCCTATGTCATTGCGGTGTGCCGTACTCGCCTCGGGCCAGGGCAGCAATTTCCAGGCTCTGCTGGACCGAAAAACCGCCGGCGATCTTCATGTCGATTTCGTCCTTCTCATCGGCAACAACAGTGCCGCAGGCGCATTCGAGAAAGCGCGGTCCCGGGGCATATCCTGCCGCCACCTGGTACCGTCGCACTTCCCATCAGAGGACGATTATTGCAAAAAATTTCTTGAAATTCTGGCGGAGCATCGCATCGAACTCATAGTGCTCGCCGGTTACATGAAAAAGCTTCCTGGCGGAGTGGTGCAGGCCTATCATCGGCGTATCGTCAATATCCACCCCGCGCTTCTCCCGGCATTCGGCGGCAAGGGGATGTACGGTTCCCATGTCCATGAAGCGGTCATCGAATACGGAGCGAAGCTCTCCGGCATCACGGTCCATTTTGTCGATGAAGAGTACAACCATGGCCCGATAATCCTGCAGAAGGCCATCGCCGTGCTCGATACCGACAACCCGCACTCCCTGGCACAGCGGGTGCTCAGGGTGGAGCATTCGTGCTATTGGCAGGCGATCGAGGCGATTGCGGCCGGGAAAATTGTTTTCGAAGGGCGGCGGGTGATGGGGGTAGGGGAGATTAAAGGATGAAGGATGAATAAGACACAGTCAAAGGATAATGTTGGCCAGGAAAAAAGATAAAACCGCCGTAACCGCCGCCCTCTATGAGTTTGACCGTGCGGCCGCAAACGATTGCAATGGGGTCGTAATCGGGATCGACGAGGTCGGTCGCGGACCTCTTGCCGGACCGGTCATGGCCGCCGCCGTCATCCTTGACCATGGCAGCCTGATTCCCGGCATCAACGACTCGAAACAACTCTCCGCCGAGGAGCGGGAGCGGTGCGGGGAACGCATTGTAGCGGAAGCGGTTGCCTATGCCGTGGGATCGGCGTCGGTCGAGGAGATCGACCGCCTCAATATCCTCCGGGCAACCTTTCTCGCCATGCAGCGAGCACTCGATGCGATAACACTTCCCTGGACCATGGCCCTTATCGACGGGAATCAGCCCGTTCCCGGCATTCCGCCCAACCGCCAGAGGACGGTCGTTCGCGGGGATGGGCAAAGCGCGAGCATCGCGGCTGCCTCGATCCTCGCCAAAGTGACCCGCGACCGCCTCATGAAAGACTATCATGAGCGGTTTCCCATGTACGATTTTTCATGCAACAAGGGATACGGTACCGAGCTTCATCGGCTGCGCATCGGCGAGTTCGGGTTATGCGCCATTCACCGGCGTTCCTTCTGCACGGGCATAACTTTGCAGACGAAGCTTGAATTATAAAAAAACGGCAGAGTAAATGCTTTTAAAGGAGCCGGGAGCCAGGAGTCGGGAGCCGGGAATCACGATGGTTTCCTTCCTTCTGCCTTTTTCCTGTTTTTCTATCATCATTGACCGGAAGGAGCCCGACCTATGGCCGATCTGTGGCCATTCAGAGGCTATCGCTATTCGCTTGAAAAACCCGAGGACTTGAATCCGCTGATCTCCCCTCCCTACGATATGCTGGATACCGCGTCGGTCGACCGGCTTTACCAGAAAAGCGATCGGAACGCCGTGCTTATCGACCAGAACCGGCCCGAGAGCTCCGACGGCGCCAACCTCGATCGTCACACCCGTGCAGCGGCGCTCTTCGCCGCCTGGGAGGCGCAGGGAATTGTCAAACGCGAAACGGTTCCTTCATTATACGTCTATGAGCAGCAATTCGAGATCGAACTGGCCGGCGTCAGGAAACGAATCGAACGATCGGGGATTATATCTCTTGTAAAACTGGTCGATCTCGACGATGGCAAGGGCGCCGTGCTGCCGCATGAGTACACGCTTTCCGGTCCCAAGATCAACCGGTACGAGCACCTGTCGGCGACGCAGCTCAATGTCGGCCAGATTTTCGGCCTGCTCTCCGATGAACGGGGCGACATTTTCGGACTCATCCGCGCGATGAAGAACGGAGAGCCCGCCGGAACTGCCGTCGATGGCGACGGGGTCCGCCATAATCTTTACATTTGCAGCGACGGCGCTGCCATCCGCCGGTTTCAGGAAGCGACCCGGAGCAGCACCATCCTCATCGCGGATGGCCATCATCGCTACGAGACCGCATTGAACTATTACCGTGACCGGGGCAGCGATCCCGCCTTCGGCAGCGTCATGATGACGCTCGTGTCGACTGCCGACCCGGGGCTCATCATCCGCTCGTTCCATCGGCTCATCCGGAAGGTTCATGGCGGCGAGATCGATTTCCTGCACAACCTGTCGCACTATTTCACGTTGATCGATCTGGGACGCGCCGACAGCTCCGTTATCAATGCCTTTCTTCAGGGCGCGCTCTCGGCGACGATGCTCTTCGTCGACAGCCGTTCAAAATCGGCCTTCGGCTGCTCGCTCACCGCAGGAGGCGAATCTTTTCTTCAGAAAACCCTGGGGGAGCGATCGCCGGAGTGGCGTCACCTCGAAATGTCGATCATCAATGCCGTGGCCGTCGGGGGTATTCTCGGGCTCCCGCTCAACGGGAAAGTCCTCCATGAAAATGTGGAGTACCTGCAGGATACAACCGCTGCGCTCGACCGCAGCCTCGACGCATCGGCGTACTACGGCGGATTCTTCATTAAGCCGGTTACGCTCGAGACCATTCACCGGATCGTGGCCGGCGGCGAACGTATGCCGCAGAAATCGACGAACTTTTTTCCTAAGCTCTACTCCGGGCTTGTTTACAACAGGCTGGGGGATGCATGAGGAAATCGACCCTGCTCTGGCTGCTGATCGGCCTGGTTGTGGCCGGAGTCAGCCTTGCCTATTTTTTCCATAATGTTAAACCAGCCGAATTGCGCGACAATCTGCTGGGTACGCCGGT
>CAWDOZ010000049.1:0-18253 GCA_963803935.1 uncultured Fibrobacterota bacterium
CATTGCTCGCCCCGATCAACTCTCCCCCACCCGTTAGCTGCTTAATCGTGCTGGTTTCCAGGACCCGGTTAATCCCGCCGGTCTGTCCCATCTCCTCGACCAAAGCCACGCGGCTCTGAAGCAGCTTGAAGTTGAGCCGCTTATTTGTGTTTCCCCGCCGCGCTCATCGTGAGTTAACTCCGACCATCGCACTACGGCGCAGAAGTCTCCTAGCGTGGTTTGTATCAGCTTGGCTAACTCAGTCTTCCTCGAATGTTTCCCGCCGTGCCCAGACTTCTTCGACCGCTTTTCCGTAGTTCATAGCATCAGTTCATCATCTCCGTGAAATACTTCCCCGTAAAGCACGCCGTGCAGAAGTTTTCACGCTCTTCCGGTTTGAGCACCGAGAGCATCGAATCGATTGAGAGATAACCCAGGGAATCCGCGCCGAGATAGGCCCGGATATCCTCCACACTCTGCGAAGCGGCGATGAGTTCCTCTTTGGTGGGCATATCGATGCCGTAGAAACAGGGGCAGAGGATGGGCGGCGAGGAGATGCGCAGGTGGATCTCCGCCGGTTCTGCTGTTCGTATGAGGCTGACGAGCTTTTTGAGCGTTGTCCCCCGCACGATTGAATCGTCCACCAGGACGATTTTCTTTCCTTTGAGAACACCCTTGACGGGATTGAACTTTATCCGAACATAGAGATCGCGTGCCGATTGCAGGGGGTGGATGAAGGTCCGGCCCACATAGTGGTTGCGGATTAGCCCGATATCGTACCCGATCCCGGACTCTTCGGCAAAACCGAGTGCTGCGGTCGTGGCCGAATCCGGGATGCCGATGACCTTATCCGCGCCGGGAACCGGATGCTGGATAGCAAGCTGGCGACCGAACTTGCGGCGGATTTTATCGACATTATGGCCAAAAGCAAAACTATCGGGTCGGGAAAAATAGATGTATTCAAAAATGCAGTGGGCGCGACTTTTCACATTTTCAAACAGCGGTATTTTGTAACTCGTCAGTCCTGATTCATCGATGCGAACCATCTCACCCGATTCAACCTCGCGAACGAAGGTAGCTCCCACGAGGTCGAAGGCACAGGTCTCGGAAGAGAGCAGCCAGGTGTCGCCGATCTTGCCGATGACCAGCGGGCGGACCCCGCGGGGGTCGCGGGCGCCGTAGAGTGCAGTCGGAGTGAGAAAAACCATGGAATATGCCCCCTGCACCAGCGATAGCGATTCGAGGATCATGGCATCGATGGTCGGCCGCCTGGAGTGCGCAATGAGGTGCATAATAACTTCGGTATCGGTGGTCGACATGAAGATGGAGCCGTCTTTTTCCATCTGGCGTTTGAGCGGTGCCGCATTGGTCAGGTTGCCGTTGTGGGCGCCGGCTATCTGTCCGGCTTTGAACTTTATCAGGATGGGCTGGGCATTGATAAGCGTGGAGGAACCGGTTGTGGAGTAACGGTTATGGCCGATTGCAAGGGTGCCGGGTAATTTCGAGAGCGTCTCTTCCGAGCCATAGACCTGCCTGACGAGACCCATTCCCTTGTGCTGGATAATGGTTTTCGAATCGCTCACGGCAATACCACTTGATTCCTGGCCGCGATGCTGAAGCGCATAGAGCCCCAGATAGGTCACCTGTGCTGCATCGGGATGATTATAAATTCCGAAAATCCCGCACTCTTCATGCATGTCATTAAGAATCATAGTGTTATTGCTGCACCTTTCTCTCTACAAAACACGCCGCAAATTGATGATCCGGATTATCGCTATTACCCCTTAATCATCTTATTTGCATTAAATATCAATTACCCCCTGCAAAAATCAATATTTCCCTCTTTAGGCCTCGATAATGATTCTGCTCTTCTTTTGGTTTTACACTTTTATGCTTGTACCCATCTACCCATGTACGCTTTTCCCCACCTTCATATTTCTATTCCGCCTTGGAATTTTTAACACTTGCCGCAACAAAGTCGCGAAAAAGCGGATGGGGATCGATGGGCCTTGATTTAAATTCGGGGTGGAACTGTACCCCGACAAACCAGGGGTGGCCCTTGAGCTCGACGATTTCCACCAGCATGCCGTTCGGCGAGATGCCGGAAAGCACCATGCCGGCATCCTCGAACTGCTTCCGGTAATCGTTGTTGAACTCGTACCGATGGCGGTGGCGCTCGCTTATCTGGTCCTTGCCGTAGGTTTTTCGGACCAGCGACCCTTTTGCGAGGTCGCAGGGGAATGCACCCAGCCGCATGGTACCGCCGAGATTCATCACCTTCTTCTGCTCTTCCATCAGATGGATAACCGGGTTTTTGGATCCCGGATTGTTTTCCGTGGTATCGGCATCCGGGAGTTTCAGGACATTCCGGGCCATTTCGATCACCGCCATATGCATGCCGTAGCAGATGCCGAAGTAGGGAATCTTATTTTCGCGGGCATATTTAACCGCAAGGATTTTTCCCTCCACGCCCCTGCCGCCGAAGCCGCCCGGCACCAGGATTCCGCCTATTCCGGCAAGAATGGCTTTGGCACCCTTTTCTTCAATCTCCTCAGAGGAGACCGAACGAATGGAAACGCGCGCGCCTGCCGCTGCTCCGCCGTGGTGGAGTGACTCCCGGATGGACTTATAGGCATCGATCAGCTCACAATATTTGCCGACAATGGCGATCTCAACCTTCTGCTCCGCGTTGATGATCCTATCGACATAATCCCGCCAGGCACGGAGGTTTCGTCTTCCGGCCCGGAGTCCAAGCCCATCGATAATAATAGTATCGATATCCTGCGCCGCAAATTCGAGGGGAAGCTCATAGATGGTGTTCTCGACATCGATCGCCTCGACCACCGCCTCCTCATCGACATTGCAGAACAGCGAAATTTTCTTCCGCACGTCCTTGTCGAGCCGCACTTCGGTCCGGCACACGATCATGTCCGGGATAATGCCGATCTCGCGAAGCCTGCCCACCGAGTGCTGCGTCGGCTTGGTTTTGACCTCGCCGGCCATGTGCAGATAGGGAACAAGGGTTACATGGATGAAAAAGCAGTTGGTCCTCCCCTCGTCCGCCCTGAAGAGACGGAGGGCTTCGAGAAAGGGTAGACTCTCGATGTCGCCTACCGTGCCGCCGATTTCGCAGATCACTACATCGACTTCGGGCGTGACGACCGATCGGATCGAGTCGCAGATTTCGGCGGTAACATGGGGCACGACCTGCACCGTCGCCCCGAGGTAGTCGCCGCGGCGTTCTTTTTTAATTATCGAATCGTAGATGCGGCCCGAGGTAAAGTTGCAGTTTTTGTTGGTTTTTGCACCCGTGAAACGCTCGTAATGGCCAAGATCGAGATCCGTCTCAGCCCCGTCATCGGTAACATATACCTCGCCATGCTGATAGGGATTCATGGTGCCGGGATCCACGTTCAGGTAGGGGTCGAATTTCTGGTGGATCACCCGGAGCCCCCGGGATTTAAGCAGAAGTCCGATCGATGCTGCCGTTATTCCCTTTCCAAGGGACGAGACCACGCCGCCGGTGACGAAGATGAATTTTGCCATTTCCAGGAATCTCCCCGTTAAGCCCATCACGCTTCAAAGTGCATCGATCCCCGCTCGGATACCCCTTAAATGAGGCCATTCAGCGGGATAGCAATTTTATTCTATAATCAAAATAAATTAGTTATTGTTAAAAATATTGATGCAAATATCTATCTTTTATATTATCAGCTTTTGGGCGCGATACCCGCGCCCCTACGACGTCTTTGCAACCCACTCATCCCCACATCTTTCGCCGCCACTCCAGGTCCCTCCGCAGGTTAACCTGCGGAATGCTCCCGGCGTTGCAGTACTCCTGGATCGTCTTTACCGAGAAGCCCGTTCGTTCGAGCGAGTCCATTCCCGAGAGTGCCGCCTGGGCGCCTTCGAGCGTGGTGATATAGGTGACGCCGTTGGTTACCGCAGCGCTCCGGATCGGTTTTGAATCGATCTTTGATTTTTTATCGGACGGCACATTGATGATCATGTCGATCTCGCCGCCCTTGATGAGGTCGATAATATCCGGTTTTCCCTCGCCGATCTTCTGCACCATCTTAACGTTGATGCCGTTGGAGCTCAGGACGCGCCACGTTCCTTCTGAAGCATAGATGCGAAAACCCATTGCCGCGATGATCTTGGCCATGAAGATGATGTTCCGGCGCATGCTGTTGCGAACGCTGATGAATACCGCGCCATCGCGCGGCAAAAAGTTGCCCGCGGCTTCCTGCGATTTTGCGAAGGCAAGCCCGAAGTCCTTGTCGAGCCCCATCACCTCTCCGGTTGATTTCATCTCCGGACCGAGGATGATGTCCGCGCCCGGAAACTTCGCGAAGGGCAAAACCGACTCTTTGACCGCGAAGTACTCGATCCGGCGCTCGACCGCCTCCGGAAGCGTCGCAAGGGTGCGGCCGGCCATGACCTTGGCTGCGACTTTCGCCCAGGGGGTGCCGATTGCTTTGCTCACAAAGGGGACGGTTCTCGATGCACGGGGGTTCACCTCAAGCACGTAAATGGTCTCCTCTTTAACGGCGAACTGGATGTTGAGCAGTCCGATAACCCCGAGCTCCCGGGCAATTTCGAGCGTCACACGCCGGATCTCGGCCACGAGATCTTCCGAGAGTGTGTGGGGGGGAAGCACGCAGGCACTGTCGCCGGAATGAATTCCAGCTTCCTCGATGTGCTCCATGATGCCGCAGACCATAATCTGGGAGCCGTCGGAAATGGCGTCGACATCGACCTCTATTGCATCGGAAATGAATTTATCGACAAGAACCGGCCGGTTATCCGCCGCGGCCTGCGCCTCTCCGATAAAGCTCTGCAGCTCTTCGTCGTCGTACACTATCCGCATCGCCCTGCCACCGAGGACAAACGACGGCCGGATGAGGACCGGGTAGGTGAGCTCATGGGCAACCTTGAGCGCTTCCTCGGTATTGCAGGCCATGCCGTTTGGCGGCTGGTTGAGACCGAGCTTCCGGATCATGGCCGCGAATTCGTCGCGGTCTTCCGCCCGGCGGATGGAGGCTACACTCGTGCCGATAATCGGTGCGCCGGCAGCTTCAAGCCGCTCGGCGAGGTTGAGCGGCGTCTGCCCGCCGAATTGCACAATCACGCCGTAAGGCTTCTCGCAGTCGATGATATTCATGACATCTTCAAAGGTAAGGGGCTCAAAATAGAGCTTGTCCGAGGTGTCGTAGTCGGTGCTCACGGTCTCCGGGTTGGAGTTGACCATGATCGATTCGAACCCCATCTCTTCGAGCGCGTAGGCGGCCTGGCAGCAGCAGTAATCGAATTCGATCCCCTGGCCGATCCGGTTGGGTCCACCACCTAAGATTATGATTTTCCTGCGGTTGGTAGGAGCGCTTTCATCCTCTTCCTCATAGGTGGAGTAAAAGTAGGGGGTATAGGCTTCGAACTCCGCGGCGCAGGTATCGACAAG
The DNA here is from genome assembly GCA_963803935.1 of uncultured Fibrobacterota bacterium. Lineage (GTDB taxonomy): Bacteria > Fibrobacterota > Chitinivibrionia > Chitinivibrionales > Chitinispirillaceae > BOG-1184. Next base: position 5,438 of record CAWDOZ010000049.1, read on the forward strand.
CTTATAGGTGGGGATCACGCCGAGGCTTTTGCGAAGGGTACGGATCGACATTTCATCGGTTTTCAGAAGCGTGCCGAGTTGTGCATCGGAAAAACCCATGCCTTTGGCCCGCTTGAAAAAAACCTTCTGCTCATCGGCATTTTTCTTGAGCACCGCGGTGGTGATGGTTCTTTCGAAATCGACGATGTCTTTCATATTGTTGATGAACCATGGATCGATCATCGATGCCTGGTAAATTTTCCCGACGCTGATATTCCGGTCGAGTGCCTGCCGTATCAGGAAAAGCCGGTCGGCCTTGGGAATCGCGAGCGCGGCGAGGATCTCGTCATCGGTGCGCTCCGGCATGGCGACGGATTCAAACCCGTTCCGCTTGATTTCGAGCCCCCGCAACCCCTTCTGCAGCGCCTCCTTGAAGGTGCGTCCGATTGCCATGGTTTCGCCGACCGATTTCATCTGGATCCCGAGGGTCGAATCGGCTTCGGGAAATTTTTCGAAGGTGAATCGCGGGATCTTGACGACGCAGTAATCGATGGTCGGTTCGAACGATGCCGGCGTTTCGCGGGTTATATCGTTGCGGATCTCATCGAGGGTATAGCCGACGGCAAGTTTTGCGGCAAACTTTGCAATGGGAAATCCGGTCGCCTTGCTGGCAAGGGCCGAGCTGCGGCTGACGCGCGGGTTCATCTCCACAACGACCATGCGGCCGGTCGCGGGGTGCACGGCAAACTGGATGTTCGATCCCCCGGTCTCCACGCCGATCTCCCGGATGATGGCGATCGATGCATCGCGCATTATCTGGTACTGCCGGTCGGAAAGGGTCTGCGCCGGTGCGACCGTGATGCTGTCCCCGGTGTGGATCCCCATGGGATCGAGATTCTCGATGGAGCAGATGATCACCACGTTGTCCTTGCGGTCGCGCATGATTTCGAGCTCGTATTCCTTCCAGCCTATCACCGACTCTTCGATCAGGATTTCGTTAATCCTGCTGCAGTGGAGCCCGTACTGTGCGGCCCGGTTGAAGTCGCTCTCGTCATAGACGATACCTCCTCCGGTACCGCCGAGGGTGAAGCTGGGCCGGATGATGAGCGGAAAGCCGATCTCCCGGGCGATCTCCCAGGCCTCATCCATATTATAGGCAAATGAGCTTTTCGGCAGATCCATGCCGATGGAGAGCATTGCCTTCTTGAATTCGTGACGATCTTCGGCGCGTTTGATCGCCTCCTCGTTCGCGCCGATGAGCTGCACATTGTAGCGCGCAAGAACACCGCTTTCGGCAAGCTCCATGGCGGTATTGAGGCCGGTCTGGCCCCCCATGGTAGGGAGGAGGGCGTCCGGCCGCTCACGCTCGATAATTTTAGTTACGATTTCCGGGGTGATCGGTTCTATGTAGGTGCGATCGGCGGTATCCGGATCGGTCATGATGGTGGCCGGGTTGGAGTTGATGAGGATGACCTCATACCCCTCTTCGCGCAGGGCCTTGCAGGCCTGAGTCCCCGAGTAGTCGAATTCGCATGCCTGCCCGATGACGATGGGCCCGCTGCCGATTATCAGGATTTTCTTAATGTCGGTTCGTTTTGGCATTTCAAAAGCCCCTAAAAGCGTTTATGCTTGTTTGCGGAAAATCCAATAAAAGGCCGTCATTTATGACTTTTCCATCATCGATGCGAATTGCTCGAACAGATACCCGCTGTCGTGCGGACCCGGAGACGCCTCGGGATGGTACTGCACGCAGAACAGCCGGTTCTTTTCGTCACTCAAGCCCTCGCAGGTATTGTCGTTCAGGTTGCGGTGGGTAAGTTCGGCACCGGTTTTCTTCAGACTGTCCAGATCGACGCAGAAACCATGGTTCTGCGAGGTTATCGCAATGTGACCGTTTCTTTCGTTGCGAACCGGATGGTTTGCCCCGCGGTGTCCGAATTTAAGCTTGTAGGTGGTACCGCCGAGGGCAAGCGCCAGGAGCTGGTGGCCGAGACAAATCCCGAAAATCGGCTTCCTGCCGATGAGTTCCTTGATAGTCTGGATCCCCGGCGTCACTGCCGCCGGGTCGCCCGGCCCGTTCGAAAGAAAGATGCCGTCCGGATTAAGCGCAAGCACCTCGCGGGCACTTATATGCGCCGGAACAACCGTAACACGGCAACCCATGGACTCGAGGATGCGGAGGATATTGAATTTGATGCCGAAGTCGAACGCCGCGACGTGGTATTTGAAATGATTGCCGCCGCTGCCTCGCGTTGAGTTCCACTCCCAGGGCTTCTTGCAGGTTACCTTCGGGGTGAGATCGAGTCCGACGAGCCCGCTCCAGGCCCGCGCCTTGTCAATGAGGTCGTCGTGCCGCGGGGTTGCTTCCCCGGCCCAGATGATCGCCTTCATCGCACCGCGCACCCGAAGGTGTTTGGTGACCATCCGGGTATCGATCCCCTCCACGCCCACTATGCCGTTCTTCGTCAGGTATTGCGAAAGCGTAGCGGTTGAAGCAAAATTCGACGGATAGGGGCATGCCTCTTTAACCACAAAACCCGATACCTGAACCCGAGCCGATTCCACATCGCTCTCGTTCACGCCATAGTTGCCGATAAGCGGGTAGGTCATGGTCACGATCTGTGAACAATAGGAGGGGTCGGTGAGCACCTCCTGGTAGCCGGTCATACTCGTATTGAATACCGCTTCGCCGACTGCCTCGCCGGCAGCGCCGAAGGAGCCGCCTTCAAAAACAGTGCCGTCTTCAAATGCTATGCAGCCTTTCACAGGACCCTCGCTCTCAGGAATTCCCGGCATGATTCCGGTGCAAAATTGTCGCAGCACGATACGAAGACTTCTACCCCTTCGCTTAGGAAAGGGAAGAGTTTCAGCGCTGCTGCCGTCATGAAGTGACTAGTATTTCTCAGGGTGAAACGTGGAAGGTATCTTGAGTGATATCATAATTTGATCCTAATCGACACCTAAATATACTTTGTCCGGCCGATAAAAAAAAGCGGCTCGCAGGATGGATTCGCGGGAGAGGCCGGTTTATCATCGGATAACCCCCCATTGTATATTAATTTTTCAATTTATAGTGTCCGAGGCCGGGGATTCTCAATCCCCTCCCATTACCTGCGAACAAAAACAGTAACCGGCGAATTGAGCCAATCATGAATTTGCGGATCCGCGCAAGGCTGCAAAACCACCATTTTGGTCCTCTCTCTGTTCTTATTATTCCCATCATTATCTGGATGCTGCCGGTGATGATGTCCGGAACCCGGGGATTTCTCGGCGACATAGCCTTTTACTTCTACCCCATGATTAAAACCGGGATGGACCAGTGGCGCCACGGCATGGTTCCGCTCTGGACGAACCTCATTCAATGCGGTTTTCCTCTTCTTGCCGACGGGCAGGCCGCGCTGTGCTATCCGCTCCACGTGCTGCCGTACCTGGTTTTGCCTCCGGTGGCGGCGGAACATTGTTCCATTGCCTTCCAGGTAGTGCTCACGGCAGTACTCATGTATGCATTCGTCATCTCTCTCGGCCTCGGCCGATGGCCGGCGGTGATGGGAGGATGGATCTGGACCTTTTCCGGCCCCATCGCCGCCAGCATGTACATGGGAACACCGGCTCTCAATGGAATGACCTGGTGGCCGCTGTGGTTTATTCTCGCCGGACGGATCGCTTCGAAATTTGACTGGTGCGACATCGCGATTACCGGTCTCATCATGGGGCTCGGCTGGCTGGGAGGTTTTCCCCAGACCGCATTTTACGGTATCTTCGCCTCCTCGGTGTGGCTGCTCTTTCTCCTGATCTCGGGAAACGGCAGCAATTGGAGGGCCTCGGTCCCGGCTCTTGCCGGCTGGGCCCTTGCAGGGATTCTCGGCATCGGTGTCGCCGCGCTGCAGGTTCTCCCCACGCTGGAAATGTCTGGCTTGTCAATACGTTCGGGCGGCGTCGATTATGCATTCGCCTCGCTGGGTTCGGTCCCTCCGTCCAGTCTGGTGAGCCTCCTTATTCCCGAATGGAACCGGTATCTCTGCCTGTATGGATTATCCGGAATAGATATATTCATGGGCTTTATCCCGCTGTCGCTGGCGCTTTTGTGCATCGGGAAGCACATGAGCAGGCGAACCATGTTCTATTGCGGATTGCTGGCCATAGGAATCATTCTGTCGCTTGGCAAATATGACCCCCTTTTCAAGCTCCTCTACCGCTTGCCGGGATTCAGTTTTTTTCATAATCCCTTTCGCTTCATGTACTGGTCGTATTTCGCCCTTGCCATCCTCGTGGCCGAAGGATTGAACCGCTTCGCCGCTGCCCCCGCCTCAAACTATCGCCATGAAATTCGCAGGATAATGGCCAGGCTTTCCGGAACCGTGGGAGCATCGCTCATCGTCTGCGCAGGAGGGGCGCTTTTTTTCCATTTTGCAAAAGCCCGGATAGCCCGCTTCGCCCTGAGCCATGTGCAAAAGTCAATGCTCAGCCATGCCTACAAGACGCAGCACATCGAATATTATTCGGCAAAGATAGAGCGGATGATCGCGGATATCGCGGCTGCCCTCAATCCGCTCGATCACCGCTATCTTATTGCAATTTTCCTGGCCCTGGCCGCAATCGGATTTTGCGCCGCCTGTCTGCGGAGACCGCGGCTGCATCGACCGGCATATGTTGTCCTCAGTGCCCTGGCGCTCATCGGCTTAACCGATTTCCGGGGTTTCCTGCATGCCGATTTCAGCAGCGCCAAAATTGAACCCCCGCCGCTCGCCCGGTATTATGCCCGCCAGGAAGGGCTTTTCAGGATTTACAATGTTCAGTCCCAGGAAGATATCATCAAATCGGCTTTCGGCGGGTCCGATCGGCTTGAGTCCGATTACAACATGCTGTTTAATATTCCCCAGGCAGGCGAATACAGTGCCCTCGGGTCTTTCCGGTATTACAATCTTCTGGGATCGCTCGGGAGTGTCAACCTCGCCTTCGGGGTTCTGCCGGTTACGGAAAACGCAGTACGGGCCGGACTGCCGCTATTAAGCCTGTGCAATGTCCGCTATATCACGAGCACCGCTCCGCTTGCCGTCCCGGGGCTCACCTGGCAGCCATTCGATTCGTTCTTCCTCTACAAAAACGAGTCGGTGCTGCCGCGGGCCTTCGTCGTTCCCGAAGCGGCGGTTATCCCCGATCCGTCGGTGCTGCTTGACTCAATGCATTCTCCGGGCTTCGACCCGTGGGCCGCGGTTTATCTGGAATCTGCACCGCAGGTGCACCTTCCCAATGGTTTTCGATCTACTGCCACGGTGGTATCCTGCGGCGATCAGCGTGTATCTCTTGACGCGGACGGACCGGGCTGGCTGGTTGTAACCGATCTTTTTTATCCGGGATGGAAGTCGCGCATTGACGGAAACGCAACGCCGATCTACCGGGGCGATTACGTCTTCAGATCCGTGCCGCTGCCGGAAGGACGGCACCATGTCGAATTTTACCTGGACTCGCGGTCATTCAAGGCAGGAGCATTCATTTCAGTTGCGTCGGTTTTGCTGCTGCTTGGTATGTATTGCCTCGGCCTGATGCTTCGCCGGGCGGAATGAGGTCTTCCCGCTGCAAGCTCCGGCGTAAGCGAGCCATGCCTATTCAAACGATCGCCTGAACTCCTCGAACGCCTGCTTTGTCGCGGCCAGTTCTTCGGCCAGGCGTGTCGTTTTCTCTTCGAGGAGACTGATACGTTCTGTCAAGGTGAGCGATATACCGCTATTTGCCGCAGCACCTTCTTCCGCAACCTCGGAACCCGGCGCGACGATAACCTCGCCCGAAAACAGGTGGGCAAACCGGTGCTCCTTGGTGCCCGGCAGCCGCGGGAGCCTGGCCACGACGGGACCCGTTTCCCACGCAGCGAGCAGGGCAAGCGACTCCTCCACCTCGGCTAGGTCCCTGAACTGGTACAAGCGCCCGGTATATCCCCGGATCTCGCCCGGTGTACTCGGTCCCCTGAGCATGAGCACGCAGGCAACGGCGATCTCCCGCTGGTCGAAGCCGAATTTTGCCTTCAGGTTCTGCTCGTATTTGAGAACGCGGCTTCCGGGAATGCTTCGCTGCCAGGCAAGCTGCCTATTACGCAGCGTCTCGACGGCATCCAGCACCTCATCCTCGGAATAGGCGGTAACCGGGTCGCGGTTGGATTTCTGGTTGCATGCCAGGACGAGCGAGTTGAGGGTAAGCGGGCAGTATTCGGGTACGGTGAATTCTTTTTCGATGAGCGATCCGAGAACGCGGACTTCGGCGGGGGAGAGAACAATATCCATGGCAGCTCCTTTTTGATGGCGGGCTCGGCGGACGGTGCCCGATTATATAAAACGGGGTGCAATTTTTCGGACGGATCCCTGAACTGATCTTGGTATGATCATACCTGATCCGACCAGATTGCGCAAGATCCGTATCAGTTTTTGTCCTGTTAAGTTTTCTCAATCCCGGTTCAGGGTAATGCAACAGGTATGGCTCTGAAAAATGGTTGCTTCCCGCTCTAATGGGAGATTTATTTTTTCTGAGATTGAAAAACCATTGAAGACAAAGGCGGAAATACCACTCCACCATAATGTTCCTGCCACATCGGATTATTATTCATGCACATGGCTCGAAAAGAAAAGATTATCTCCCTTGCCTTAATTCTCGCCGGCCTCCTGCCCTTCGCCTATGCCGTTTCCCTTTACCTGGCCGGCAACCTGTGGGGCGATGAACTTCATTCCATTTATCACTATTCTTCGCTCGGCCTCTTAACCACGGTCACGACCTTCGGGGATACCAATAACCACGTTTTCTTCAATGTAATTATGAGCCTGGTACTTAAGGTTCTGGGTCTTCATGATATGGACGGCGCTATCGATAACGTGGTCATGCTGCGATCGGTGCAAATGGTTTTTGGAATTCTTACCTTCATTTACGTTTATTTATATGCGCGACGGTTTATCGGTAGCCTTGCCGCTAATCTGAGCGTGATCCTTTTGAGCACTACGATTCCTTTCCTCAATTTCGCCTTTCAACTGCGCGGCTATAGCCTGAGCATCCTGCTGGTGGCGGCGCTCCTGTATCACGCCCAGAGCTACCTTGCAAAACCTTCAAAACTTCATGCCGCGCTAACGGTCATTTCCACAGCCTGTCTGTTTTATACCGTTCCCTCGAATATTTATTTCATTGTCGCCCTCATGGCGGTTCTGATAGTTGAGTATGGAGCCGGGAGGGTCTCAAAATCCCCGGCAGGGTTCTCCGGAAAGTCGGTGATGATATGCCTTGCCGTTATTTTTTGCGGGTGTATCCTCGCCGTGCTTGCCTACGCTCCCCTGATTAAGTTGATTCTTGCCTGTCCCTATGTGAGCCGGACGGCAGAAACCCGGTTCTATGTTCCGGGGACTTTGCTCCCGGCAGTCAGTTCCATGATGCTTTCAACACGGTATCTCCTTCCGGTGGCATCCCTCGCCGGAATCGGCATTTTTTCTCTCAGGCTAATGAAAACCGGCGAGAGGTCCGGCAAATTATCGGGATTCTTCCGGCTGGCATTGTTATACACGTTTCCCTTTCTGGTATCCTTTGCCCGCAACGATTTTGCTTTCGACCGATCGTTTGTCATGCTTGCGCCGGTTTTTTCCCTCCTGCTCGCCTCTGGAATGGGGCTTTTCGTGGCATCCCTCCCCCCGGTTCCCGGAATCGGCAGGATTGTCGCCTGCTGCACGGTTCTCTTTTGCCTGGCTACCTTCGGGTGGACCATGCATTCCATAAATGAGGTCTTGAAAGACGATATTACCACCGGTACGCGACACCTTGACCTGTTACGAAACTACCACCAGTCCCGCTTCTACAGACCGTATGAGGACCTTGGAGTACTTGTCGGGGCCTATCAAAAAAATCCCCGCCCGGTTATCGTCATCGGCGATGTCGATCTGGCCCCGGTCTATTCCTATCTCGACCGGTTGAAGATAAACGACTATTACTCGGTCCGCTGGGTGGAACATGACGATTCAGGCAATACAAAATATATGGAGTACCGTCCCGGTCCTGCAGGAACCGAAGGCCATGGCATTTCGATGTTCAAGGTAAATAAATCATATCATCTCAAGGACGATGAACTGGGATTATTTGCGGGGATCTTTCTGCAGCTGACTTCGGAAGGGGTGCTTCTGCCTGATGCGCAGTGTTACCTTGTAACCGCCTGTCCGCAGCGGCTTCTTTCAATTTTACAGGACCTCAGCCTTGATTTTCATCCTGAGCAACTCAACCCGGTCGGCAATTATACGAATATTATCCGGGTAACCGTTCCGGCCGGCATTTATGTGCCGCCATGAGACCGGCGAAATCCGGCCGGCTCCTCAATCCGGGCGCAATGCGCTCGCTATGCCTGTCCGGGAAACCTATCCAAAACCAGGCTCGAACCGATACCCTTCATGACGGTGAGCAGATCCTTTCTTTCATGCGCCGGTTCGTTGCGCATACCGGTAACGAGCGGTACCGCTGTAACATCAAATTCCAGCACTTCAAAAATGTGCTTCGTGTAATCGATGTACGGCTGGAACAGGCTGGGGTCGGGATTGCCCTGATTGAACGTAAGAACAAGCTTTTTTTTCGCGGCGCTTTCTTCCTTGAAATACGGAGAGAATCGTGGAGAGAACCGCGCAAACAATCGGTCGGTGAATATCTTCGCCTGGGCGCTCGTCTGTCCCATGTATATCGGCGAGCCGAAAACAACGGCATCGGCATGCTCAATTGCGACGTAAAGTTTATGCATATCGTCCTTGATAACACAACCCTTATCACCCTTGTGGCAGCCGAGACAACCCTGGCATGGTTTGATGACAAGATCGTTGAAATACCATGCCTCTGTTTCGGCACCCTCTTCTTTTGCGCCTTCGAGAATCTGGTTTACCAGCCACGCGGTGTTGCCCTCTTTCCGCGGACTGAAAATGAATCCGGTGATTTTCATTTTTTCCGGCAGCCTCCTGGTTTTCAAATTACATTGTCGGGTTTGCACCATGCTTATAGAGGAAACCGATAAATCAAGGGCAGCTGTGCCCCTCTTATAACAGGTGTATGTTCAATCAGCCACACTAACATGCGATCAGACAGGGTCAGTCGCGAAAAGCCGGGCAAATCGAATGTTTTAATCGAAGAAACGAATTCCAGCCGAGGTTCCAGCTTAATGACTTCCTGTGGATTGCTTAATCCCCAATTGAATTTAGCCCCTGTCCCTCTCAGAGTTGAACGGGACGCCAGTTGAATGAGCAGGTTGCTGAATGCGTTGAAAGCTATCCGGCCGCTGGGAAACCTGTCGACAATTCGATTGAGCAGTTGCTTCATGATTTTTTCTGTAAGGTACATGGTTACACCCTCCGCCATAATCAGTGCCGGCTGGTCATTTTTCACTCCATCAATCCATTCCGGCTCCGATAAGGGAGAGGCGACGAGGTGGTAACCGGCTCTTGCGGGGTAGAGTCGTTGCCGCAGCTCGATCACGGCAGGATAATCAACATCGTACCAGCTGACGGATTCAGCCGGATTGACCCTGTGCACCCGGCTGTCCAATCCGCATCCCAGATTGAGAACTGTCGCGCAGGAGTGATTACGGAGGAATTCCTCCGTAACAAGGTCGAATATCTTCGCACGCAGTGCAAAGATCAAGGATTCTTTCCGGCCAACTTTGAATTTCTTAAAGTCGGTTTGGATTCTCGAGACCGCCGATTCGGCCCAGGGGTCTTTGAGTATCCCCCGCGCTGATCGGCTCTCCAGTGCCTTCGCATACAAGGTAAAGAGCATTGTTTCCTGCTCTTTCGCCAGGTTAACCATTTCTGTTTGCATTTTATTATCCTCGCAATTTTCAATAAGCTTTTATGCAGGCTTTTTTTTGCCCGTCTGAAAGAAGAACAGCAGGCCGATGCAGCAAAGCATCATGATCCCCGAGCCAAGGTAAATTTTGTTATAGGTCAATAGCTGCGCCTGGTTCATGACTGCGCCCTCTATCGCCCGGAGCGCCATGGTCGCTGCCGGTCCCGGCGAAAACCCCTTCGCCGCAAACCCGCCGCTCAGCGCCTGGAACCGGGCCTGAAAGACCGGATTATAAGGATTGACGTAGGGTATAAGCCCGTTCCGGAATGCCCCGACCTGAACCTGCAGGATGGTTGTCAGGACCGCAATGCCGAACGAGCCGCCGAGCTGCCGCATCAGGTTGTTCATGCCGGTGCCCTGGCCGACCTCCTTGCCGGCGAGGTCCTGCAGCGCGAGCTGGGTAAAGGGCACCATGAGAAAACCGCGCGCAATTCCCATGATCACCATGGGCCAGAAAAAGTAACCGGCCCCGGTTTCGATAGTTGCGCCCGACATCATCGCCAGGCTTACGAAGAAGAGGATATAGCCGGCTGCGCCGAGCACCTGAGCAGGCACTCCCCGCTGCGAGAGTTTCGCAACAACCGGCATTCCCACCATGCTGACGAGCGAACTCGGAATGAGCAGCATCCCGGTTTCCTGAGCGGTAAGGTGGAGGATAGTCTGGCAGAAGAGCGGCAGCGCGAACATGGAACAGTACATGACGAGCCCGAGCACAAACATCATGACATTGCCGACAAGGTAATTCCGGTGGCGGAAGATCGAGAGATTTACAACCGGGTACCGGGTCATGAGCTCCCGCCATATAAACAGGATTCCCGAAACCACCGAGATCGCCGCAAAGGCGGTGATGGTAGCCGAAGAGAACCAGTCCTTGGACTGGCCTTTTTCGAGCACCATCTGGAGCGAACCCACAAACGAGGCAAGGAGGCCGATTCCCCACCAGTCAATTGGATCGCCGTGGCCGAACCGGGGCGTCTCCCTGATGAAGGTTGCGACGAGGAAGGCAGCGACAAGGCCTACGGGCAGGTTGATGTAAAAAATCCACTGCCAGGAGAAGTGATCGATGATATAGCCCCCGAGCGTGGGACCGAGGGCCGGGCCCACAACGACGCCTATTCCAAAGATCGCCATCCCCATTGCAAATTGCTCCTTGGGCCAGGTCTCCATCAGGATTGCCTGGCCGGTCGAAAGCAGGCCGCCGCCGGCGAGCCCCTGCAGAACCCTGAAAACGATGAGCTGGCCGAGGGTCGTTGCGTTGCCGCAGAGAAGCGACATCACCGTGAAAAGCAGGATGGAAATCAGGAAGTATTTCTTCCGGCCAATCCGGTCGCCGAGCCATCCGGAGATGGGGAGGATGATCACATTGGCAATGGCATACCCGGTCACGATCCATGCGGCATCCTCGAGCGTCGCATTCAGGGCGCCGATGATGTTCGGCATCGCGACGTTGACCACGGTGGTGTCGATGATTTCGAGCAGCACGCCCGTCACGATCGTCAGGGTGACGATCCATTTTCTTGCACCCTTTTCCGGCATGCTGGTATCTCCAATCTCCCCTTATTTTATTCGGACGGAAGCCTTGACGCTCATACCGGGTCGGATAAGATTCTGCAGGTCGGCGAGCTCCGCAATGGTGATCCGGACCGGCATGCGCTGCACTACCTTGACAAAGTTCCCGGTTGCATTGTCCGGCGGCAGGAGCGAGAATTTTGCCCCGGTGGCGCCGGAAACCGAACCGACAATTCCTTTAAGCGGGGTCGCGGGAAAGGCATCCACGGTAATGGTGACCTCCTGCCCGGGCCTGATCCGGCGCATCTGCGTCTCCTTGAAATTGGCGGTCACGTAAAGGTCCCGGTTGTGAACGATGCAGAAGAGCGGCGATCCGGCGGCGACGTTCTGCCCTGTCTGCACCGCACGGTTCGAAATGATTCCCGAGGCCGGCGCCAGAACGACGGTATAGGAAAGCTGCTGCTTTGCATATTCAACATCGGCATCGGCCTGGTGAATTTTCGCCAGTGCCCCGCCCACCTGTTTTTCCGCAACCGATACGAGTTTCTCGGTCGCTCCCCGCTGACCCTGGAGGCCGGCAAGCTGCGCTTCGGCCTCGTCCTTTTCCGCCTTTGCCGCATCGAATTTATCCTGTGACAGCGCACCGTTCTTCAGAAGCGTCTCAAATCGTTTGAGGTCTTCGGTCGCCTTCCAGAGCCGGGCCTGCGCCGCTTCGATATTGCTCTCGGCCGGGGGAATATTTGCCCGCGACGATGCAACGTTTTCGTGCGAGAGGAGCGCATTCGCCATGGCGACCTCCTGCGCCGCCTCGGCCTGTTCCAGCCGTATCCGGTAGTCATTGTCGTCAAGGGTAAGCAAGGTATCGCCCGCGTTTACCTGCTGGTTGTCGGCAAAACGAATGGTTTTAATGAACCCGCCCACCCTGGCGGAGACCGGGCTGATATCGCCGTCAATCTGGGCGTCGTCGGTTTCGGCGTAGCGCAGGGAGTGGAAGTAGGCGCTGCCGCCGATGACTGCCCCGACAAGGAGGACGGTGCCGAGGACTATCGGCATGACCGTGTTCGTCCGGCTTTTCTTATTCGTTGATGGTTCCATGATGGATTCCTTTCGATAATTTTCAGAGGCCTTGCTCGGCCTTCTATATTGACATACTTGCTATTGAAGCTGCAAACTGCTTAAAAGCGTTCCTTTGGCCTTGCTCAGCGACAGTTCCGCAAGGAGCTTATCGGCGAGCGCGGTCATATACTGGGCCTGCGACTCCAGAAGGGCATTCTCCGCATTGAGCAGGTCGGCAAGCGTCGCGGTTCCACCCTTGTACTCGATCACCGTCTCTTCATAAACCTCATTTGCCAGGTCCTGATTGGCCTTTTGATCCTCAAGGCGAACGTTGCTGTAGGCCAGGCTGCTTTCCGCATCCAGGACCTCCTTATTGACCGTCGAAAGGAGATGACGCTGCAGGTTCCTCGTTTTTTCAAGATCAAGGCGGCT
>CAWDOZ010000050.1:0-6854 GCA_963803935.1 uncultured Fibrobacterota bacterium
GCGAAAAGTTGATAATGGCGATATGGAAGACGTTCGGCACGATGTGGCGCAGCAGGATGGCGAGGTCGCTGCGGCCCGAGGCGCGCGCGGCAAGCACGAAGTCGAGCTCCTTGACCTTCATGGTCTCGGCCCTTACGAGCCGGCAGGTGGCGATCCAGTTGATGAGCCCGAGGGCGAGGTACACTCCGGGCATGCCGGAGAGGTCAAGTTCGAGCGGCGTGCCGCCGAAGAGAATCCGATCGGCAAAGGCGAATTTGAGCGCAATGAGGAGGATGATTCCCGGAATGCTCGCCACCGTGGTATAGAACCAGACGATAACATCGTCGACCCGGCGGCCGAAATAGCCGGCAAATGCGCCGAGGAGGAGCCCGAGCGGGATGGCGATGACGTTGGCCATGAACCCGACCGTCATGGATACGTGCGCGCCGAGAAGCGTCTTGACAAGTACCGAGCGGCCGAGCGCATCGGTCCCGAGCGGATACTTGAGCGATGGCGGCGCATTGCGCAGGCTGTAGTCGTAGGTCGAGTCCCAGTGCGAAAACACGAGCGGGCTCGCTACCGCGACCACCGCATAGGCAATGATGACGCCGAGGCAGAACAGGGCGGTCTTGTCGCGCCGCAGCCGCACGACCGCGTTGCCCCACAGGCTCCTGCCCAGTGCCGGTTTCGTCGCGCTCATTTAAGCCGTATCCTCGGGTCGAAGACCGCATAGAGAATGTCGGTGAGGAGCAGGCTCACCACATAGAGAATCGTCGTGAAATAGGTGAGCCCGGTAATGACCGGCACGTCGCGCGAGGTGATGCTCGTCAGGAACAGGTCGCCGAGGCCCGGCACCCCGAAGAATTTTTCAAGCAGCAGCGCTCCCATGATGAGGAAGGGAATTTCGGAAATGACCTCGGTCAATATCGGCAGCATGCAGTTCTTGAGCACGTGCTTGAAGAGAATCGCGGGGAGCGACACACCCTTGGCACGTGCGGTGCGCACGTAATCCCTGCCGATTTCATTTAATATGACAACCCGGTAAAAGCGGACCGATCCCCCGAGCCCCGCGACCACGGCGATCGCCACCGGCACATAAATGGCTATCGGGCTGGCGAGCCCTGCCGCGAACCGGGGGGCGATGTGGAACATGATCCACTGGCCGAGCAGCATGTAGGCGAGGTAGGGGACGCACATGCCGAGCACGGTCACAAAGACGGTGAACCGGTCGATGAATCCGCCCCGGTAGTAGGCGACCAGGCAGGCGAACACCATGGCGAAAAAGAGCCCGAGCGCCATGGCCGGGACCGTGATGGACAGGCTGAACTTGCCCCGCTCGCCGATGGTCTGCAGGATGGATTGCTCGGTGGCGTAGCTCCGGCCCGAAAAGGTGACGTTCTCGTAGAGGTGCCAGAAGAACTGCGAGTCGAAGAGTTTCCCTATTGTCCAGCGGGTGATCCCGGCCCTGAGCTTCCCGCCATTAGCCGGATCGGCGTTGATGGCCGCGATAAGGTCGCCGCAGCTCCTGAGCCCGGCGCAGTTCACCGCAATGCGCGAGCCGTCGGAAAGCGATATCACGATGAACGGCTGCTGTGCAGACTTTGCCGGATCCACAAGCGACCGCCGCTCGGTCATTTTAACAAGCGGCGTGGAAGGCGAGAGGTTGAACACGAGCCGCCCCACCATGGTAAGTCCTGCCGCGCCGACCGACTGGTAGGGCGCGAGGTGCAGTTCCAGCGCGCGCGCGGCCTTTGACGATCCGGAATCCGAGACCGAGAACATGAAGCTTCCCCGGGAGTAATCGGTCAGGGTCAGCCGCCGGTGGAAATTAAATATCTCGGGCCGGTCGAGTTTGTGCTTTTCGTTGAAGGCGTGCTTCGCCTCGGCCCCGAGCTTAAGATTGACATAGGAGCTCGATACGTCCCCGGCGATGACGCGGAAGAGAATGAAGGTGAGGAGCATGACGCCAAGTACCGTCACCACAGCCTGGACCAGGCGCCTGAATACGTAGCGGCCCACTAAAGCCTCCCGCCTTCGGCAGAACGCATGGCCGTGTCGATCCGGTGGTATTTGAAAAACCCGTAGCCTATCGGGTGCTGCTTCATGTGGCCGTCCCAGTCGTGGTACAAAACGAAGTCTTCCGGCTCGTACTTGAGCATCACCGGGCACTCCTCGCTGATCATCCGGATCATCGTCGCGTAGAGCGCGGTTCGCTCCGGCGAGTCCTGCATCACCCGCACCCGCTCATAGAGGCTGTCGAAGGCGGGATTGCGGTAGTTGGAGTTGTTTGTCCCCTTGTCGATGTTGCCCGAATAGTACAGCTGCAGGAAGTCTTCGGCGTCCGGATAGTCGGCAATCCAGCCCATCATATACATTTGCGACTGCTTGTTGTTCACCTTGCGCTGGAGCGTAGGCCAGTCGTTGAAGATGGTCTTGATCCTGAGCCCCATCCGCCCGAACTGCTGCCGGGCGAACTCCGCCTCCTTGATGGCATCCGGCCCGTCCGAGAGATCGATTTTAAGCTCCGGGATCTCTCCCTTGACGAGAAGCCCGAGGGAGGCCATCTTCGCCTTCGCCTCGCCGAGCTTTGCAAGTGCGGCGACGGTATCGAACCGGGCATACGGACTCGCTCCGGCCTCGTCGTGGCCCTTGAAATCGGTGGGGACGGTGTTGGTCGCCCGCCTCCCCCGACCGTTTAAGAGTACCTCGATCTCGCTTTCCACATCGTAGCCAAGGCTTATCGCCTGCCGGAGCTCCTTAACCCGGCCAACGACGGAGTCCTCCATGTTGAAGACGATCCAGTAGATGGCCGGCTCGGTAAACCGGTTGAGCCGGATGCCGCGCTTCGCCCACTCGTCGGTCAATTTCTTGTCGGGCCGCACGACCGACTGGAAAGTCTCGCGCGGGATGGACGCGACGTCGACCTGTTTGGAGAGGAACATCATCCAGGAGGTGTACTGCTCGTCGACATAGCGGTAGTCGATTTCGTCGATGAAGGGCACGCGCTTGCCGGCATCGGCCAGGAGCCCGAGTGCGCTGTCGCCGGGGTAGTTCGCCGACGCTCCCTGCCCCTCGGACGGGTAAAAATCGGGCCTGAAGTCCGGATTGCGCACGAGCCGGATCTTCCACTTCCGCTTCAGCAGGTCGAGGAGATACGGGCCGGTCCCCACCGCCTCGCCGGGCTCGGTGATCTCCGGATTGCGCTCGTGGATGGCGAGCGGGCGTCGCCCGCCACGGCCGTCGCTCTCGGTGGTCAACCAGTAGTCGACGAGCTCGCGCGGGATGGGCGCGCAGGTCTGCATGGCGAGAATGTAAATGAACTGTGGAAAGGGCTTCAGGAGCCGGATCCGCAGGGTGAGCGAGTCGGGGGCTTCGAGCCCGGCAACCGGCAGGTCGTACCGGGAAAAATCGCCAATCCGGTAGAGCCGGGTGCTTTCGCGGAAGTCGTCAAGGCCCGTTATCCGGCCCGCGACAAACGCCCAGGCGAGACCGGTATTGATATGATAGTCCGCGATACGCTTGAAGGCCAGGATAAAATCGGCGGCGTGAACTTCACGGGTTGCAAAGGGGTGCGCCCCGGAAGGGTCTCTCCCGAAGCAGGGGTTGCGGTGGTAGAGCACGCCGGGCTTGAGGTGTATGGTATAGGTGAGCCCGTTGTCCGATATTTCGGGCATGCTTGCCGCGAGCTGGGGTACCACCTCCACCGGCCGCTTGAGATAGTGGTACGCGTAGAGCCCCTCGAAAAAGTTCGCCTGGATTATCGAGGAGACATCGTCACCGCAGGTGGCGGGGTCGATGGACTTGACATCGGCCGGGTAGGTGCAGTGGTAGACTATGGCATGCGAATGGCGTTTGCCGGTGTCCCCGGAGAGCAGGATCAGGGGGAAGAGGGTCAGGACTGCAAGGATGAGCAGGGCTGTGGCGTAGAACCATTTCATAGGAAGATTCAAAATACGTTATTATAGGATTTAGTGGGGAAATCGACCTTAATTCTAGTGCCTCTGGTGGGGGAACCATTTAAAAATGGTTCCCCCTGGTCGGAGCCGCGCAAAGCCGCGTCTCCGACACACCTCCTCCTGCGAAAGGGGGAGGCGATGTCTGCCTCTGGCAGACGCCTTCCCCCTTCCGCAACGCCATCTTCTAAGGTAGAAAACACATAAAAGTCCTATAAAAAAGAATCGTGTGGCCTGGATCTTCGATCCAGGTGGGTTTGAATTTGCATGACCTATAAGGGCACGGCACGCCGTGCCCCTACGGAATTGTGGCCACAACTTGATTTCTTGCAATACTATCGTTCTTCCTGCTCTTGCCTTTTTTTCCTTTCTGCCTCTGTGACTTCTTTCTGCCTTCCCCCTGCGTTATTCACTTCTGCAAACAATAAATCATCTTGACATTTATTTTTCCGATATGACCATTTTAAGGGGGGTTTTGACCCACCGGGGAGCACAGGTTGGGTCAAAACTCCAAGGTACTGAAAATTTTGGAGATAGCCGGAATTTCCCGTCCCGTTTCGTAAATTCGATGGGTCAAAACTCCAACAGTAAAGAAATCGTGATGAAAACGATTGATAGAAGTAAGTAAAACGAGTGAATCTGGAAAGTATTTCAGGGCGATAATTCAAAGAATTCCAAAGACTTGGAGATCCGGCAACAACTTCACATGGGTGAATATTTTGAGATTGGCAAAGGATATTAAATAACTGCCGCATGGTAAAAATCCCCTGAAAACGGGCTATTTCCGGGCATGGCTCACGCAAGGCTCGGTGCTTCTGGTGGGGGAAACCTCGCTACGCGGGTTTCCCCTGGTCGGAGCCGCGCAAAGCCGCGTCTCCGACACACCCTTTCCAGCGGGGGTGCGAAGTGATGTCTGCCTCGCTTGCGCTCAGCAGACACTCTCGCACCCCCGCAACGCTCCCCTATGGTAGAAAAAACATAGGAAAACTAAAAGGGCCCGAAAGGCGAAGAATAAAACAAAATTGCTTCGCCCCCATCCGAAAATGTAAAAGAACAGGCGGTTGCCGGGGCAGAAGCGGCGCCGCCTCTGCCCCTGTTGCCACACAAGCTGTACCAACGATCACGCACGAATACTCACTAACGTTAGGCCGCTCATCGGCATGCACAAACTCACGACGGGCCCCGTGCCGGACGCTGTGTGACGGAACGCAAACACCTTTTGAGAGGTCGCTACCCTCTCCGGGCATGCTGCAGTTTGTTGAGCACGAATAATCACTAACGTTAGGCCGCACATCGGCCAGCACAAACTCACGACGGGCCCCATGCTCACCACAGTATGCCTGCTATTTAAAACATAATATAATTATTTTTAAGATAATAAGCAACTATTTTATAATATTTTTTAAACATGCATTATATGATTGATATATATAATTTTATGGTGCTATCAAAGGAAACATTAATCGTGAATCACCAGTACGGCAATAATTTCCCTCCTGCTTTTAAGATAGTTTATTAAAGAATATCCAGATAAAACAGGTATTAGTTATAGAAACCTGATTATTCCGTTTTTTATTTCAAATAAGCCTATATATTGTAATAATACCTTGAAAAAAACGGTAAATCGATGTATTATTACAATTAAGTTGGTAATTTGTATTAATGAAACTTCTTATTCTAATAAGGGCCTGTCATGAAAAGAGTCGCTGGAACCTACATTACTATTTCAACTTCAGATGAACCGGTACAGGCGTTCGTTCCTTCTTCGCTACCGCCGATCCCCACCCTGGAAATATCGCCGCCCCTGCAGGAAAAGCTCGACTCAGCAATGCTTGCCATCGGGCGGCTGGATGCCATTACCTCACTCCTTCCCGATCATGCCCTTTTCCTGTACATGTACATCCGCAAAGAAGCGGTGCTCTCGTCGATTATCGAAGGTACACAGTCTTCTCTTTCCGATCTGCTGCTCTTTGAAATGGAAGAACTCCCCGGCGTCCCCCTGGAAGATGTGAACGAAGTTTCCAACTATGTTGCGGCTCTTAATCATGGCATAAAGCGCCTTTACGAAGGGTTTCCCCTGTGCGGCCGACTTCTTCGCGAAATTCATGCTATTCTTCTCGCATCGGGGCGGGGATCCTCAAAGGACCCCGGAGAGTTCCGCAGGTCGCAGAACTGGATAGGCGGCACACGGCCCCGCAACGCCCGCTACGTTCCCCCGCCCGCGGATAAGATAGCGGGGTGTATGGCGGATCTTGAAAAATTTATCAATGATTCTCAGGTACAAACCCCGGTGCTCATAAAAGCGGCGCTTGCACATGTGCAGTTCGAAACTATCCATCCCTTTCTCGACGGCAATGGCCGCCTTGGCAGGATGCTTATTACGCTTATTCTGTGTTCCGAAAGGGTCCTTAATGATCCGCTGCTTTACCCGAGTTTGTACTTTAAGTCCCATCGCGACGAATACTATACCCTGCTGCAGCGGACACGAACCGAAGGCAATTTCGAGGAGTGGATCGAGTTTTTTGCCGAAGCGGTCGGAATCGCCGCCCTTCAGGCAACCGATACGGTAACTGCCCTCGTTAACCTTACCAAAAAGGATCAGGCAACAATAGGAAAACTCGAACGTATTTCCGGAACCGTGTTGCGCCTGCACCATGCCTTGTTGGAAAACCCGATATTGACTATTCCAAAGGCCGTTGCAATAACCGGGCTCCATCCTGGCACGGTGAGTTCCGCATTCGGGACGCTCGGAACATTAGGCATTGTCCGGGAAATTACCGGCAAGCGGAGGAATCGTATCTATGCCTACGCGCGATATATTGCAATTCTGAATGAAGGCATGGAACCATTATGATAAATTTTTCCGGTTATTAATAAGACTTTTTACGCATTCTTCAAGAAGCCTTCAATTGTCATGACATC
>CAWDOZ010000051.1:0-15489 GCA_963803935.1 uncultured Fibrobacterota bacterium
GCGCAAAACCCGATATCCACAGGATAACCACTGCCGATAAAGCCTGTCGAACCGTCTTCTTGTTCAAAATCAATCCTTTATTTTGAAAAAGAAAAAATACCTTTCGCTTCCGGATTCGGTTAAGAGGAATTCCGGAACATGCGTAGCACATTGCAGGCTGCTTCGAGGTTCCCGCGTTTTCCTGCGGGGAGCTTCAATTCATGCGATCGGCAGAATTGAAAATCTGAATAAACAGGCCCGTTTAATCGGGGAGCCTGCCTGTAGGCTCCGATTGCCATACGGATTCCCCGAGTATACCTTTGATCTCTTCTATTCTACAAACTATTTTCAAAGCGGGCAGGCTCCCTGCCAGATTAAGATAAGGTAGACTTATATTGAAACGGATGGCTATGCATACTTCAAAATCGCCGTTAGGGTATCCAAATGTTCTCGGAATGGTTATGGCCGGGGGAGAAGGATCCAGACTGTACCCGCTCACTCAGGAGCGCGCCAAGCCCTCAGTCTATTTCGGCGGCAAATACCGCATCATTGATTTTGTCCTCAATAATTTTATCAATTCCGGCATTTTCAAGATAAAGGTGTTAACCCAATTCAAGTCCGATTCGCTTATAAAACACCTCACCGCCGGCTGGAACCTGAACCGGATGCTGGGACAATACATCGACCCGGTGCCGGCGCAAATGCGAACCGGTAAGAAATGGTATCAGGGAACGGCAGATGCAGTATTTCAAAATATTAATCTGATTGAAGACGAAAACCCGGATTATGTCGCGGTATTCGGGGCAGATCATATCTATACAATGGACATTTCCCAGATGCTCGATTTCCACCGACAGGTAGGGGCAGTCGCTACCATTTCAGCGATCCCAAAACCACTGAGTGAAGCTTCCCAGTTCGGTGTTATCGAAACCGATTCGAGCGGTCTTATGACCGGATTTCAGGAGAAGCCGAAAAATCCGAAATCCATGTCGGACCGGCCTGGAATGGCGCTGGTTTCCATGGGGAACTACATTTTCAATAAAAAATTCCTGGTCAGGGAGCTCTACAATGATGCCTCACTCAATGTGTCCTCGCATGATTTCGGCAAGGATGTAATTCCTAAAATATTCCATGACTATCCGGTATACGTTTACAACTTGGCACACAATCTCATCCCGGGTGAGAGCCCGAATCCGAATGTCTATTGGGAGGATGTGGGAACTTTGGAGGCCTATTATGCCGCAAATATGACATTGCGGGAAGTTGTCCCCGTGATCAATCTTTATAATGAAGAATGGCCAATCCGCACGGCAGCCGGGCAGTCTCCGCCTGCCAAATTTGTTTTTGACGGCGAAGGACCGGAAAAAAGAAAAGGGGAAGCCCTCGACTCGATCGTTGCCGGAGGCTGTATCGTAAGCGGGGGGAAGGTCATCAGATCGGTTCTTTCCCGGGGTGTCCGGGTCGACAGCTTTGCGGTAGTGGAAGATTCGATAATCTTCCCGGATGTGGAAATCGGTGAAAAGGCTATGGTACGAAAAGCAATTATCGACCGTGGCGTGAAGGTGGAACCCGGTGATAAAATAGGATATAATTTAGAAGAAGATGCAAAGAGGTTCTTCGTCAGTGAAAGCGGCATCGTGGTATTAAGCCACGCGTCGCGGAATCTTACGGTTGAATCCATTGCCTCGAAAAAGGGTCAGAACGGAAAGTAATCACCGAGCGCGAACGGGATCTAATAGTATGCAATTGACAACAGAAGCGCTCTATTTCCGGGATATCAGCCGGTTTAAGGTTCTCAGTGAGCAGGAGGAACGGGAGCTTGTTGCCAGGGTGCAGCGCAATGAGCCCGGCGTTGCCGACGATCTCATCAAGGCAAATCTTCGGTTTGTCGTCAGTGTTGCAAGAACCTACCGTGGACGGGGGGTCCCCTACCTGGATCTCATCAATGAGGGAAATATCGGCCTCATCAAGGCTGCCAAGCGGTTCAACCTTGCTATGGAAGTGAAGTTCATTTCCTATGCGGTATGGTGGATTCGCCAATCAATGCAGCGTGCGCTTTTCGAACAAACCGGTCTTATAAGAATCCCGATCAACAAGATCGCCATGCTGCGCGATTTCAAACGCGCAATGGACCTGAGCGGGGGCGATTATCAGGGAACCCTTATGCAGGAAAAATTCAGCCCTCATGAGGCCGACATTGTTGAAACGATGTCGAAAATCAAGGCTATTTCCTTTGATACGCCCCTGAACCCCTCTCCGCGGGGCTCGGAAGATGGCAGCGACGGAACAAAAACACTTGCCGATATTCTCGGTGAGGAACCGAATCAGGATGCCGATATCGACCGGAGAGAACTTGGTGTTACCATCGACCGTCTTTTGCGGGGGGTTCCCAATCGTGAAGAACGTATTCTCCGGATGTATTTCGGCCTCAACGCCACCCGTCACTTTACGCTTGAGGAGATCGGCGCCGAGCTCAATCTCACTCGTGACAGGGTACGACTGCTTCGAGACAAAGCGCTGCGCCACCTTATCCGGAATCCGCTTGCCCGATCCCTCCTGTCTCCGTTTTTCGAGACCCTGAAAAGCGCATAAAACCGCACCTTGGATACAAGCGAGTTATCGACAGCAATAGGCGAAGCACGTCCGATGCCGGGATTGTTCACTGCTTCCGGTGATCTGCTCGATTTTCTCGAACTCGAAAGTTCCCGTGCTCCGTACTCTATCTTCGACAGAGCCGCTCCGCTGCTTGTTTCGCGAAGCTTTGCCGCTCGAATGCGCAAGGCCGACTGGTACGATCCCCTGCTTCTTCAGGTGATTCCGCGATTTGATGAGAATGTTGCAAGAGAGGGATTTGGCGAGGATCCGGTAGGGGAGCGAGCCGCGTCGGTTGTCCGGGGCGTCTTGCAGAAGTACAGCGGGAGAGCCCTGCTCTTAGCCTGCGGTACATGCAGCATTCACTGCCGGTACTGTTTTCGCCGGAGCTCAAGCGTTCCCGACTGCGATGGAGCAGAAGCGCTCGATGATGCCATAGAATTTATCCAGAGCAATAACTCCCTTGCCGAGGTGATTCTATCCGGCGGCGATCCGCTGTGTCTTCCGCCCTCGCATTTTAAGCATCTTGCCCTTCGGCTGGCGGCAATTACTCACGTAAAGACGATCCGCATCCATACCCGGGTGCCGGTGGCGGATCCAGGCACGGTGGCAGGCCACCTTGGAACCTTCGAATTCCTGAGCAAAGTTAAAAATTGCATTGTGGTAATTCACACCAATCATGCAGCGGAACTCGAAGGCGATTGCCCTGCCGCGATCTCGGATCTTCGCTTGACCGGAACACTGCTCCTCAACCAGTCGGTTCTTCTACGATACATCAACGACGAGGCAGATAGACTTGCCGATCTTTCGAAGGCACTCCTCGATAATGGGGTCCTGCCCTACTACCTTCACCAGCTCGACCGGGTGAAAGGCTCCTGGCATTTTGAAACGAGTATCGCTCGTGGCAGGGAACTCATGGAGGAGCTCCGCCGAATGCTTCCGGGTTATGCTTTGCCCCGTTATGTTCAGGAAATTGCCGGGGAGCCGGCTAAAACACCGCTCTAAGGGCGAGGATGTTCTGAGGCTGCTATGGTTCCTACCCTTTCAACGCTCATGCCTAATTCGGAAACCGTTCGCCGCCGAACGGCATGGATCTGCGAAATTTTCCATCGCACCGGCCTGGGTCGTTTTTTTCTTGTGCGACAGCAGAAACGCGGCCGGATTCCCATTCTTGTCTATCACAGCGTTCAAAACATTCCGAAACGATCCAACCCTGAAAGCTGCTTTATGGCTATGGGAATGGTCGTGGAAAAAAATCGGTTCGAGGCCCAAATGGGGTATCTTGCCCAGTATGCTGCCGTTGTTGGTCTTGAGGAGGTGGCGGCAAGCCTGCACAACCGACAATCGCTACCTCCCAACGCGGTGGCTATCACGTTCGATGACGGATTTCGAGATAACTTCACTATTGCAGCACCCATTCTGCGGGACCATGGGTTCAAGGCCGCATTCTTTCCCATTGGCTCTCCCTGGCCCCACGGACTTTACCGGCTTCTCGACGAAATGGAGTCAAATCCGTTCCAGATCGATATTCCAGGTTTTCCGCGAATGAGCGGCAACAAATTGACGGCGAGCGACAAATTGCGTCTCGCCCGAAGACTTCGTCCGTTTCTTGAGATGCTCAAGGACGGAGAGCGGGAGGCTGCGATCCGCCGGCTTTGCGATATTCATGGGCTATCGCCCGGCATTTCCAGATGTGAGGGCTTGTTCATGACCGACGCTGAGCTTGGCCTTCTTGCGCGGGAGGGACATGTTGTCGGTGCTCACACCCTGAATCATCGCCGTCTTACCGGCTTATCTGAAATTGAGGCTGCCGAAGAAATAAAATTGAGCAGGAACCTTATCGCGACCTGCGGCGTTACCGAATTCATCCCATTTGCCTATCCCTACGGCAGCCATAACAGCTCTATACGAACCATGGTGCAGCAGCAGGGGTACGCCTGCGGGCTGACAACATCAGAGGGGCTGAACGATCGGGAAACCGATCTTTTTGCATTGCAAAGAATCTACATCGGAAATTTCGGCATCGCGGAATTTGAAACCCACCTTTCCGGCACCGCGGCGTTCCCGCTCCGCCTTGCAAGGAAGTATTACTGAGTCGGGGATTTTTGCAAGCCCTTCAATTCTTCCGTCGCTCGACCGGATCGAAAAACCATGCGATAAGATTGACTCCCATGTCGAGAGCGGCTCTATGAAGGTCAGGCGAATCCGGGTAGGTACCGATGTCCTCCATTCCATCACCGATGTCGGAGCTGAAGGCATAATACACGATCAGGCGACCTTCCCAGAAGATACCGTACCCTTTTGCCGGGAGCCCATCATGCACATGGATTTTAGGCAGTCCAGGCAGCTTGTGCACCTTTGAATAGATGGGATGATCCGGAGGTACCTCGACAAGGGGGTTTTCGGGGAAGAGGGCCTTCATCTCTCGTCGGAAAGCGGTATCGAGGCCATAGTCGTCGTTGACAAGTAAAAACCCGCCGCCAATCAGGTAGGCGCGCAGCCTGAGGCGCTCCCTTGCCGTGAAATGAACGTTGCCGTGCCCGGTCATATAAATAAATGGATAATTGAACAGGCGATCATCCATGATTTCAACAACTGCAACCGTATCGCAGATGGGAATGGCAGTTTCGGCAGCCACAGCCCGGGCAAGATTCGGCAGCGAAGTGGGACCATTGTACCAGTCGCCGCCGCCGCCGTATTTAAGCCGCGCCAGGGTGAAGGAGCATTCAGCGGAAGCGATGGTAAAGGCTATAAAAAGCGAAAAGAAGAATAAATAAACTCGGACCATGCTATAAAAATACAGTATCCCTGAGGGCCAATCTTTAAAAGGCTGAATCCGGAAAAAAAGGAATGAATCTTTTACTTCGGGACAGATAATGCCTTTGGAGAAGAAACCGGTGGGGCGGCGTTTAAACAGGCGACCGCCCTGGCACATGCCTGGAGGGCAATCGGGTCGTCTCCGTTCATCGAAAGCGCGATTTTCAGATCGCGAATGGCAGGATTATAAAGCCCTTTCTGCAAAAAAGCGATGCCTCTGTTGGCGTAAACGGTTTCAGCATAATTCGGATCTTGTGCAATAACCGTAGATAAGTCTGCGATAGCCCAGTCCCAGTTCCCGATAGTTGTAAATAATATTCCTCGATTCGCGCGGGCATTGAGGTTGGTTGCATCCAGTTCAAGCGCCCTGGTAAAATCCGCAATGGCAAGATTGTATTGGCCAATGCTGCCATAGGCAATTCCTCTCTCATTATTCGCAAGTGGATGGCGGGAATCAAGCGCCAATACTCCGGTAAAATCGGCGATTGCCAGATCATGCATTCCGATATTGTCATATGCCAGGCCGCGGGCATTGATGGCCTTGATGTTTCCGGAATCAAGCCGGATTGCACGGGAAAAGTCCGCTATTGCCCGCTCGTGAGCTCCGATGACCTCGAATGCCGCAGCACGATTTGCGATGGCACTTCCATAATCAGGCTTCAGCGCAATGGCCTTTGAAAAATCCTCGATTCCTTTGTCGTATTGTTTTTTATCGCAATAAGCAAGCCCTCGGTTCAAATACCCCTGAAGTGCCGATTGGGGAAAATTATTTATGGCATCGTTCCAGAGGCTGAAATTGTCCTCCCACACGCGACAACGCTGAAAGGTCAGGCAGATAAAAATAAAAAATATTCCAATCGGCAGCGTCATCCAAAGACCATACGCGCGGTGGTCCTTTTTAGTCGATCGCAGGAACTGCTCACCGGCAGCTCCGCAAAGGAGAGCGAATCCGATCATCGGAATATAGGAATATCGGTCTGCAACCATGGAAACACCTATCGGGATAATCTGCAATACCGGCAAGAGAGTCACCAGGTAAAAAAGCGATGCAAACACGAGTATTTTTTTCAAGGGGCCGTGATAAAGGGCGATTGCCAGAGCGATCGCCACCGTTACAACCGGGGCGCCATAGAGCCGCACGGCCATGGCCGGGTCGGGTTTGATCGGAAAGGGATAAACAACTGAAAGATGAATTGGCAGGATGAATTTGGTCAGATAAAATACCAGACCGTAAAACGGGACACAAAGACGCTGCGCAGCCAACATTGAGGGGTACTCGTGGATGGCGCCGGATCCTCTTTGAATAATAAATGCCAGGATGGCAAAGCCGGAGGCAACGAAAAAAAACGGCAATTTTTCAGCCATTACCCGCAGCGTAATTCTTCGGTTGGCGAGATAGTCGAAGAGAAGCAGAACGAAGGGCTGGCTGACGGCCATAGGCTTCGACAGTAATGCCATCACCAGGGAGAAGAAACAGAGAAGGTAATACCGCAGGTTCTTTTTCCGTAAAAACTTTACATACAGAAGCAGCGAGAGTAGATAAAAGAAGGCGGAAAGAACATCTTTGCGCTCGGCTATCCACGCGACGGATTCGACCCTGAGGGGATGGATTGCAAAAAGCAGCGCGGCAACGAAAGCCGCGGCGCGGCTTTCGCGCAGGCTGAGAATGAGCAAGAAAACAATTATGGCATTGCTAATATGTACCAGGAGGTTCGTGCGATGATAGGCAGCCGAATCCAGGCCGAAGAGGCGGTACTCTGCCATGTAGGTGAGCATTGTTACCGGCTGATAGTTGCACAAATAGGTCGAAGAAAATACCTTTTTTACCTTTTCAAAATTGATCCCTCGTATATCGCGATTATCGACTACGGATTGGGGATCGTCCCAGTTGGTGAATCCATCTCGCAGCGAGGGTGAAAAGGCAATGAGGGTTAAGCCCGCAATAAGGGCTCCGAGAAGCGCGATACGTCGGCCGTTTGTGGATGAGGCCGAGAGATTCACGGTGGGGCGAATCGGCATGATATCGAAGTCTTGGGCTCCCCTCCCCGGCGGATTGCAAATATTCGGGCCGATAGCATCGCATGACGATTGCCCGTGAACTCTTAGCGATAAATTTAACCTATAATATAGTACACGATGTTCAATGGTGGCTCGAACGACAATGCATATGGCAGGCGAGGAGGCGCTACGCCCCCTGCTTCACGAACCCTTTCCACTGTCGTAGTATTTTTCTCTTTTGCCTCCCACAATCTAAATTTAATTACATTTTGCTGCAGTTCCCTGTAACACCATCTGTTTTCCGGGAGTTTCGAGTGTACCGTACGATCCTTTCTATCCTATTTCTCCTTACAGGGCTTTTGGAGGCAATGTCTCCGAACGACAGCCTTGCTGTGAAAGCAATCCTTGACGCGAATGGGATAGTCGGGGTGGCGGTTTCAAGCGTTGTCGATACGGCGGACGGCCGAGTAGTTTCGCTCCTTCTCGAATCTCGCAACATTCACACATTACCCCCCGATATTGCCAAACTTTCTGCCTTACGGCTCCTTTTGCTGAATCATAACGAGATTTCAACCCTTCCGGGAGAGATTGATTCCCTTCAGGGACTTTACGACCTGTCGTTATCGGACAACCTGCTGACAACGATGCCCGCGAATCTTGATGGGTTGTCTTCGCTTGTCGTCATCGCACTCGATCATAATCGTTTTTCCCGTTTTCCCCAGGGGATTTGCGGACTTAAGGGAATTCAAGAGCTTACTCTGGCAAAAAACGATATCGATGCCATTCCATCATGCATCGGCGAACTGCACAGTCTCGCTATTCTGCATCTTGATTCCAATCTCATCGATGCGTTACCCTCCGAAATCGGGGATATGGCTGGTCTGCGAGTCCTTACCCTCAGCCACAATTCCCTTGAGGATTTGCCGGCCGCAGTAGGCGCGCTCAGTAACCTGGCAATGGTCGATCTTTCTTTCAATCGGCTGTCAACGCTGCCGAATGAGCTGTTTTTCTGCACCAGGCTCACCGACCTATCCCTCAGCGGAAACAGCCTGGCGGAGCTTTCTGCAGATGTGAAGAATCTTAAAAACCTGGAGTTTTTTTCTGCCGATAGTAACGATATGACAATTTTGCCCTCCGAAATCTCGCAACTTCCCTACCTGCAGGCGCTTTGGGTTTCCGATAACCGGTTGGTCGACCTGCCGGAAGAACTTGGGCATTGTACAAAGCTGAAGCTGCTCGATGCATCCATCAATGTGCTTACCGGGTTGCCCGCGAGCATCACAGGCCTGCATTCTCTGGGGGCATTGTTTCTGCAACATAATCGACTCGATTCCCTTCCTGCCCATATTGAAACCCTTTCCGGATTGCATCTGGAGGCGGGTTCAATTCGCTTGAAAACGCTTGATCTTTCAGATAATCGGCTCTGCGGGCTTAAGGGAGAAGCAAAGAACTGGGTCGATCGCTTCGATCCGGGCTGGGAATCACAGCAGAATTGTACCGGAAGGCAATAACATAATGGAAACCGGATTATCATTGCGACAGACAATCCTTTATGATCGGCACCTTGCCCTTGGTGCAAAAATGGCACCATTCGGCGGTTATCTCATGCCGATTTACTATAGCGGTATCCTCAGGGAGCATGCTGCTGCCCGCCAGGCGGCGGTTATTTTTGATACGTGTCACATGGGAGAATTCCGTATCAGCGGCCCGACCGCGCTCGACAACCTTGAAAAAGCGCTTTCCTGCGAAGTGGGATCGATACGGGCTGGCCAGTGCCGGTATGGATTTATAACCAATGAAGCCGGTGGGGTCCTTGATGACCAGATTCTGTACCGCATGGGGAATGATGATTTTTTCATGGTGGTGAATGCGTCAACAAAAGAGGGCGACTTCAACTTGCTGCAGGGCAGTATTTCGTCCGGCACCCTGCTCGAAAACCTCTCAGCCAGGACCGGCAAGCTCGATCTGCAGGGCCCTGCCTCCGCCAGAGTATTGAAAGATTTGGTCGAATTTCCTATCGACGATATGAAGTATTACCATTGGGCAAAAAATCGCTATCGCGGACAAGAGGTACTTATCAGCCGTACCGGATACACCGGGGAGCTTGGATTCGAAATTTATGCAGCCTGCGATCTTACCGGCGTAATCTGGGACGACTGTCTTGCTCATGGAGTGGTTCCGGCAGGTCTCGGCGCCCGGGATACTTTGCGGCTGGAAATGGGTTTCCCGCTCTATGGCCAGGAATTGGACGAAACCGGCAATCCGGCAGAATCAGGATACCTCCGCGCCATTGCCGCAAAAAAACAGTTCACCGGGTCCGCGATAATAAATGATCCTGCCAACAAGAAGCGAAGTCTCGTCGGAATCATCCTCGAAGGGCGTCGAGCGGCCCGGCATGGGGATACCGTGCTGGATGGCCATAGCAGCGAAATCGGACAGGTTACCAGCGGATCGTTCTCGCCTTCGCTTTCTTGTGCCATTGCGCTGGGTTATGTTACCAGTCGAGCTTCGGCGATCGGAACGGAAGTGGAAATACGAAGCGAACGCGGTATCCTTTCGGGGAGAATAACCGGCCTTCCGTTTTATACAAAGGCAACCGGAAGGGCCGATATGAAGGCATATCTGTGACAACTTTGCGCAATACAGTCGATTCAGGTAAATCAGAGCCGGAACTATGTCCACAGGATGGCGCCAGAGTAAGGAACAGGCTTACGGTAATTGCCGCTATTCACAATCAGATCGAGTATAATCGTCTTTTTCTTACTTCGCTTGAAAAATTCAGCGCCCTTCCGTATGAGCTCATTGTAATAGATAATGCCTCCAACGACGGATCGACCGAACTGTTCCGCAGTCATGGGGCAACCGTCCTGAGGAATGAGGAAAACCATTGTTACGGATGTTCCCAGAACCAGGGAATAGCGCATGCATCAACAGAATTCGTCGCATGTCTCAATAATGATATTTGCCTTTCTCCAATGTGGGATAGCCGACTTATAGTGCATATGGAGGAGCTGGACCTTGATGCGATCTCTCCCTGCGGGATCGAAACATTGGAAACGGAAAAAGCGACGCGGCATTGGATGCGGAAGTGGCGCCTGATCAATCACGTGCAGAGGCTGCGCCTGTCGATGGGATGGTCGTACCGGATGAGTGATCTTTGGGTCCTGCTCCGCCTGATGTATGGAAACTGGGAGAATTTTACGGAGAAACGGCACCAGCTTTTTAAAAATTTTCTTTTTCCCGGCATGTCGGGTAATGCGGTAGTGTTCCGAAAAAGTGTTTTCGAGCGGATGGGCCTCTGGAGTACCGAGGTCGGCGGATCAGATTGGGATTTCCAATTGCGCCTGGTGAAGCGGCAGGCGGAAGCCGGCGATATCCGACCGTCGATGATTGCGGCGGATGTATTTGTTCACCATTTTATCCGGGCCACCGCCCGCACGGTAAAGAATAAATTAAAGAATAAATCGTGGTGCAACCATCCCCTGCGGGATATGGCGGAGGTCTGGCCTCAAAAGGACCTGGTCTATCTGCGCAAGCCGGATATTTCAATTATTCTTACGCTTCACGGGGGGCAGGCATATCCGGACCGGTTGCTGGAATCCCTGTGCAGCCAGAGCATGATCGATATTGAAGTTATTTTAGTTGATAGGGAGCCAGTTCCGGAAACCGCGTCGTGGATTGAAACGTGGCAGTCCCGAATCCGGCAGCCGATAGTGCGCATTGTACCGGGTGAAGGCACCCTGCCGGGGCTGAAAGTAGTGGATGATGCAGTGGATTGCGCCCGCGGCGATTATTTGTGCTTTATGGATCCTGACTTTCTTCCCGGCATAGACTGTCTCGCAAAGCACTACCGATTGAGGCAGGTCGGGGAAGTCCTGACCGAAGAGGTACAGCCTTCCGGATTGAAATTGGCGGACCCGGAAAAATTTCACCCTGCCGCTTTCTGCTATTCGGTCTTCAAGGGAGATATTTTCCGCCTCAGGGCTGCTGGCTATCAGGACAAGGATCAACGGCAGAGTTATACTATGGTCGAACAGTTCGAACGATCCGGATTCCGTATCAAAAAACTGAAAGGGAAGGCAATAGTTTTCTGCCGGCAGGTTGAGCAGACATCGTGAGCACCGCCTTGAGTTTTTTCGGGGGGCTTCAATAATTATTTCTCCAGGCAATCAATCGTATTTCGGAATTCCCGTAACACCGAAAGAGGCATCGCTGAGCGCCAGCATCTTCATGTTTTCCAGCCGAATGCACTTATTGATGGGAAGTCCCTTTGAAAAGAACAATCCATCAAGACCCTTGCCGATAATTTTATTCCCATAGAGCATATAGACACGATTGACGAGCCCGGATTCGAGGAATGAGGATGCCAGTTGTTGTCCTCCCTCGACAAAAATGCTTGTCAGGTTATTTTCAAAGGCCATTTCGGTGAAAGTTTCCAAATGCACCGATTTCCCCGCTTGTCCCGTATACCAGTATTCGATACGGGAATCACCATCGAGCTCTATCCGCTTTGCGGTCCGTTTTCGGACAACGACGATGCTCCTGGCCGCACCGGCGTGTTGCAAGAACCAGGAGGTTGCCGGGAGGTCTCGTTCTGAGGTAAAGACGCAGCGGGCAGGATTGAACTCCCGTCCCATCCGCACCGTGAGCCGGGGATCATCTCGTTCGAGTGTTGTTCTCCCCACCGCGATGGCAGCATGGCGGCGACGCAATTCACGCGCAAAGGCACGAGCCGCCGAATCGGTGATCCACTTTGAGAAACCCTGCGAATCGGCAATGCGGCCGTCAGAGCGTGGCTGCTAGTTTAAGGGTAATCCAGGCTCTTCTCCGGGTAATGGCCCAAAAAAAATCCTCATTAACGGCTTCAGCCTCCTCGCGCTGCAGGAAGGCGTCAACCGCAATACCCGCCGCCTTGAGACGCGCCATTCCGCTGCCATTGACGAGTGGGTTGGGATCACCGATCGCGACAACCACGCGCTCGATTCCAGCCTCTATGAGCGCGTCGATGCAGGGAGGCGTTCGGCCCTGGTGGCAGCATGGTTCAAGCGTTACATAGAGAGTGGCTCCGCGGGCGAGCGGTCCTGCCTGGTCCAAAGCAATGCGTTCCGCATGTGCACCGCCCCAGGCTTGCGTGGTTCCAGTCCCAACTATCCTGGACCTTTGGACGATGATCGCTCCAACTGCAGGATTGGGGAAGGTTTTTCCTTTGGCGGACCAGGCCAATGCAAGAGCCTGGGACATGAAATTTTTATCGGGAACCGAAAAGGATGGCGAACGTAGAGTCATTTTTCAAAAATAGTATTTAGAACGATAGCAGCCGACCTTGCCCGGGCAGGGATAGCTCCTGCGAATTCCTTGCGATACCATGATGTGGTCGCCCGCGAGCGAAAAACACTATATTATAACTTCGCTTCCGCGAAACGGCTCCGTGACAAAAAAATTCTATCCGGCGCAATGGATTAATGCCCCCGCTCCTGTCCGCCGCTCTATCTCCGGAAGGGATAACCAAAAGCGGGCCTTGATTCATCCAGTACTAAAAAGATATAATCTTTTTTTCATTGCTCAGTTTTGATATTATATTTGATATTTGAAGCGGGGTCATTTTTGTCGCAGGGAAGGGGATTTTCCGGCGCTATCAAGTCCGCCGGGAATAAAAAATCCAATTATAAAATTATCCTTGCATGATACAGGCATCAAAGATATAATCTTTTTTTCAATGAGTTAGGCGACTTTTTTGCGCGGGTTAAATGAGATCATGACCTTTTCAAATAATAAGGTGTTCGGTCTCGGCAAAGTAATCCCGATGATCTTCGCCATGGCAGGCGCCATGATTTTCATGCTCAACTTCACTGCGGCGGCAGAGGGCGAGGAGTACGTCCTGAAGCCGGGGGATGTGATTTCCGTAAATGTTGTGGAGCATGAGGAATTCTCGGGCCGCCATAAGATCAGGCCCGATGGCCGAATAAACTACCCCGTCATCGGAGAGCTGGATGTCGCATCGCTTACCTGCGCCCAGCTCGTTAAAATCATGGAAGCCAAATTATCTCCCTATGTAAATAACCCCGTAGTTTCGATTTCGATTGAGGCATATTTTGCCAACAAAATTTTTATCATTGGTGACGTTAATCGTCCAGGTGAATTTGAAATTTATGAACCTATCGATTTAATCAAGGCACTCGCCATGTGCGGCGGGCAGAAAAATGCCGGCGCGCGGACCGCCAAAATTATACGGGCCGACGGCACCATTATATCAGTCGATCTGCTTGATCTGTGTAACGGGAAGATATCGAAATCTGAGACCAACAAATACCTGCTCTACCCGGGCGACACCGTTTTTGTTCCGGAAACGTTTATCTTCAACTGGGGTGTTCTTGCCGCTGTCCTGAGCGCCATAGCTCTTGCACTGGAGATAGCCCTATACGCCATCTGGATTGAGGACCGCTGAGACGACGAATCCTGACGGTTTATCAGCGGCGGTTGCATTGGAGCGAGGGACCCCTCCTGCAGGCAGGTCATATACCGGATTGAACCATGGATGGTTGGCCTCCCGCTTGAAAGCGATGCCATGTGCTATAATAGAACCGAATTCGGGATTATGGAGATAGCAGGCTATGGGGTATGTCGAATTCTGGGAATTAACCGAGAAACCCTTTGAAGAAGTAAGCGACACCAGGTTTTTCTTCGAGAGCGAGGGTCACCGTGAAGCCCTCGACCGAATGCTCTATGTTATCAATGATCGGAACATGAATGTCGGTCTTCTTACGGGAGAGATCGGGTCCGGAAAAACACTTCTCAGAAATGTATTTTTTACATCCCTGCCGCAGAACGATTTCGAAATCATAGAATTTGAAAATTCGAATTATCCCTTCGAGGACCTTCTTTTCGACGCTGTTGAACGCATTGCATCGGCTCACCTGCATGCTCCTCCGGCCGGCGTGGGCCAGATTCCAGGCAGGGGTGATAAATTTGCGCTTATGCGCCTGTTCCGGAACCAGCTCGAATATTTGCGCTATGAGGAAAACCGCCATCTGGTTGTGCTTTACGATGAGGCACAGCAAATGGATGATTTTGCTCTCGATGAGGTGAAAAACTTTACGAATTTTACCGCCCGGGAGGAGAAATTTCTCACCGTATTTTTTGTCGGCCAGCCGGAGTTGCGGGAAAAAATTAAGCGACTTCGTCAGCTGGACCAGCGTATTTTGCTGCAATTTCACCTCAATAATCTCGATTTCAGCAATACGGTTGGGTATATCAATCATCGGCTGGCCGTGGCTGGAAGATCGAGAACCGGCGTTTTCACCGAATCGTCACTTGAAATGATTTTCCGGGCAACCGGGGGGGTTCCCAGGGAGATCAACCGCCTTTGCAAGCTCGCCCTGCATTTTGGCTTTGCCCATGACCATTCAGCGATTTCAACCGATGACATCCAGGCAATCCTCGATGACATGAAAGCCCAGGGCGGATGAAATCGAAGAAATTCAGTTTCAGCGAAATAATCAGGAAAATCAATGCCGATCCCGACCGGCCGGCAGAGGCCTTACCGAAAGTTCCCCGTGATGCCGCGGGTGTAGCATCGGGCGATTCTCAAGAACCCCTGCAGTTCATTCCCGGCGACGAATATCGGCAACCTCCTGCCCACAAAAAGTCGGCGATCTCATCGGGTAAAGCCGACTCATCAGGCTCCCTGGCCAAAAATTCCGCATCGCGGTTTCGCACGGGCAAAGTAGACGACGAGGAAGAACTCGAATTCGATCTTTTCAGGTATCTCGGAATTATCCTCCAGCGGAAAAGGCCGGTTGCTTTCGTCACCCTTATCATTACGGCATTCTGCATATTTCAATATGTCAACAGTGAAAGGCTCTACACGGCTCACGCCCAGTTGCGATTCAAACCGGAAGACAAGGAGCTTATCGGCGACGAGAATCTTCACAACCCCGGCAACCAGGAGACCGCCCTCAATACCCACCTTGAACTGTTGAAATCAAATACCGTACTCTCCATTGTCGCAGACAGCCTTGGCAATCGGGTTCACCCGGGCCAGATTGAGCGCTATCTGACAATCGCTCAGAAGCAATACGCAACCGCGGAACCGAAGCCATATAA
>CAWDOZ010000052.1:0-8877 GCA_963803935.1 uncultured Fibrobacterota bacterium
TCACCAATAAAGCAGAACCAAAGAGAAAGCCCCAAAAGCCTCCCCAGAATGCACCCATTTTGCCCCAATGCTTCTACGGTCGCCGGTATTGTAGTAGCCAACCACCTGCTCATCGGTGTGGTAGCCCTTGCCGACGATCGATAGCTTGTGCATGTCGACTCCGCCACGCTGAAGTTCCTTAACCGCTTCGTTTGCTTCCGCATGTGTCGAATAAACTGCGACAACGGAATTCTCCATAGACATTTTATGGTCCCCTCGGCGATTCGCCGTCGTTCTCGGAACATCGCGCTTAGCTCCAACACAAACGATGGCAGAGCGCGAGGGGGGTGGGGCTGTATCTTATTGAACAGTGCGGGATCGCGATACCGATAATGGGGAGGCGTTGCTGTGCGCGGTGATCATGACGGTTTCTTCATTTTCGTGATAAATTGGCTGAAAGCTTCCTTGAACTGACCGGTAATGGGCGGGGCCTGACCGAGGAGAGAAGCGTTGCCGCCTCGGTACCGTCTATTTTATCGATGAGCGACAAGGTAGATGCCGTTTGCCCGCAGAGGTATACCTTCTCCTGCACCCTGAAAAGCACCATGTTCCTGTTCTGGCCCAGGGGCAGCACTTCCAGAATGTCCATCACTCCCCTGGCGCCGATACTCGATGTTCTGCCCAGGCCGAACTTCTTGATGAGCCAGGTCGCCCCGATAAGCAGCGCAATAATTACTGCCAGCGTAAAAATGATCCGGAAAACGACAAATACTCCGTTCACCGGTTCCTTCCTGGTCGCCGTAGCGGTTCCCGAATCGGGTCCGCTTTGAGCTCCCATGGATAATTCACGGACCTTGTTGATATCGAAGGAACCAACCCCGCGTGTATCCTGGGCGAATACTGAAAGAGCGGCAATCATGAGAACGATTGCGGCTGCCATAATCCTTGCTGTGGACATTTTTGCTTCCCCGTGAGTTCAATTGAACGGCTGAAGGAGACGCAAGGGATATGCCATGCTTTTTTAATATATTGTAATGCTTTGAATAATTTAATTATGCGATTGTTATTTCAGGTTAGACTTGAAGCGATTACAGGGCCCGGTGGGGAACCAACTTCCGGGTGGGGGGCAATTAATGCCTGCCGAAGTTAAAGGTTTTTCATTGTTACCCGGGTAGTGTTTAAAAATTCAAATTCTTTTGGATAGCTGAGCCGGATTCCAAATAATTCAAAACATTTAAATTCTTTTGGATGGCTGAGCCGGGATCCAAAAGCTGAAGAAAAGACAAATTCAAATTCTTTTGGATGGCTGAGCCGGGTCACCCGCACTATGTGGGAGTGCTTCATAATAGGCCCCCTGCGGCGGGGACCCACAAGCCTCTGCGAAAAAAAATCAAGAAGGCAAAAGCATAGATGCGGGAAAGATTTTAATTTTATTGATTTTACGCATATACGCAGAAAAGATTTTGGTTTGCCGTATTTGTGTTTTCTACCCTGAAAGAGGGCGTTGCGGGAGGGGAAGGGCGTTTGCCTTCAGGCAAACATCGCCTTCCCCTTCCGCTGGAAGGGGTGTGCCTGAAGACGCGTGCTTTTCGCGGCTTCAGGCCAGGGGGAACCGCCTGAGCGGTTCCCCCACCTCTGCACTATCGAAGGCCATAGGGAAGTAATTAACCGATACTCGCCCTAATGGCCTCAATAGTCTCCCCGGCCGTTTTCTCCAGGAATTCAAAATTCCCGGCAGCTCCTCCGCTTCCCGCCCGGTCGGGATCCTGTTCGAGCGCAGCTGCGATCGCCCGGAGGCGTTCGCAGCTCAGCGTTGCGGCAACGCCCTTTATCGTATGCGCTATCGCCTTCATCCGGGCGACATCGGCAGCCGCAATGCTGTTGCGAAAGGACTCTAAATAGTCGGGAAGATCGTGGCTGAAACGCCTTATTGCGGCATCGAGGATATCCCCGTCCCCGGCCAGACGTTCGAGCAGGCGATTCCGGTCGAACAGCGCTGCGGCATCGCTGCCGGGCTCGTCACCTTTCTTTCCCCCGGGCTCTTGTTCCGCCTTCGCGGCAGCGCGATTGCCGCTCCCTGCAGGCAGCCAGGCAGCAAGAACCTCCTGCATTCTTTTGCTGACAATCGGCTTGGCGATATGATCGTTCATACCCGCGGCCAGGCATCGGTCGCGATCTTCACTCATGGCGAAGGCCGTCATGGCGATGATCGGTACGTTCCTGTTCGGTGCAGTTTCCGGAAGGTTGCGAATGCGCCTTGTCGCCTCCAGACCGTCCATCTCCGGCATCTGGATATCCATGAAAATAAGGTCATAGGGCGTTTTTGCAGCTGCCCTGACCGCATCCAGGCCGTTTTCAACGACTTCCACCCTGACAATGCCGAGTTTTTTGAGAATGCCTGTCGCTACGATCTGATTGGTTTTATTATCTTCGGCAAGCAGCACCAGCATTTTTTCGCGCCCGACAGCGGGTGAAAGCGACAGATGCGGATCCGGC
This sequence comes from uncultured Fibrobacterota bacterium, assembly GCA_963803935.1. Taxonomy (GTDB): domain Bacteria; phylum Fibrobacterota; class Chitinivibrionia; order Chitinivibrionales; family Chitinispirillaceae; genus BOG-1184. The sequence continues at coordinate 2,476 of CAWDOZ010000052.1, forward strand.
ATGCGGCGTGAATCCGCCTCGCGGGGCGAATTCTCCCTTTCCGGAGAGGATTGCTTCTTAAAATTGATGTCGAACCAGAACTCCGAGCCTTTGCCCGGCTCACTGTGCACCCCGATTTCCCCTCCCATGAGCGCAACAAGCTGTTTCGATATCGAAAGACCGAGGCCGGTTCCGCCGAACTTTCTTGTGGTCGATGAATCCACCTGGGTGAAGGTCTGGAAAAGCTGGCCCAGCTTGTCCGGGGGAATACCGATACCGGTATCGCGCACGCTGAAATGAATTCGGGCTGAACTCTGCATTTCTGCCGCCAGGGTCACCCTGACCGCAACTTCGCCGCTATGGGTAAATTTCACGGCATTTCCCACAAGATTGACAAGCACCTGGCGGAGCCTGCCCGGGTCACCGGTCACCAGCTGCGGAACGGATGGTGCAATTTCGCAGGACAGATCAAGCCCCTTCGAGCCGGCCCGGGAGGCAGGATTAACCACAACGTCCTTGATAAGCCTGATAATATTGAAATCCACACTTTCAAGATCGAGCTTTCCCGCCTCTATTTTGGAAATATCGAGGATATCGTTGATCAGGGCCAGCAAGGTCTCTCCGCTCGCCTCCATGGTTTCGAGATACCCACGCTGCTCATTGGTCAAATTGGTTTCCCGGAGAAGGCCTGCAATGCCGATGATGCCGTTCATCGGGGTGCGGATTTCATGGCTCATGGTGGCCAGGAATGCGCTTTTCGCCCGGTTGGCGGCTTCCGCGCGCTTCGTCATCTCGTTGGCATGTTCGGTCATAGCTTCCAGATAGGTATTGGCGGTCTTCAGTTCATCAAAGGTTTTTCTCAGCTCGTTTTCCGCCCGTTTGTTCTCGGTAATATCGACAATGACCGACAGGAGATAGGGCATTCCCTGATTGCAGATCACCTCTGCCGAAAAATGGCCGACAAGCACGCCGCCATTCCGGGTTCGCAGTTGCACTTCGAAATTGCGGACGGATTCCCCGGCACTCAGGAGTGCCAGCGTTTTGTATGCTTTTTCCGGATCTACGAACAAATTAACTTCAGAGAAGCTCTTTCCGATAATTTCGCTTCGCTGGTAGCCAAGATGGCGCACTACGGAATCGTTAACCTCCAGTATCCGGTTATCGGGAATACTGCTGACCGCCATGAGGGCCGGGTTGTTGGCGAAAAGCTTTTCGAATTTTTCCCGCGCCGATTGCTGCAATTCAATGAGGCTGTTGATCTCACTGCAAAGCGCCAGGGATGCATCCTGAAGCACCCGCAGGGGATGGGATTCAGGGAAATGAGTTTTTTCAAAATCTTCCTGATTCCAGACCGCCGCCCCGATCAGAGCCACTACCTGGTCGAGATCCCGGCGATAGATGACTATGCGGTCGTTATCCGGGCCGTCGCCGCCGTTTTCGGCGTTTCCGTTGTGTCCTGCATGGTTGATTCTTTCGAGCGCCTCGTCGGCTGTGTCGACAAACACAAACTCCTGGCCCAGTATCTTCTGGGCGAAAAGCAGCAGCGCCTTGAGCAGCGGACTGGCACCGCAGAGATAGGTCATCCGCGTCGTACACGAGTGCTCGCCGTTAAGCCTCTTGAGAGCATCGACGTAGTGCCTTCGTGCAATAAAAGTCGCCTTCTTCAGGCAGGTGTAATCCACAACCCGGTAGTATGCCGCATGGTTGAGCACCTGATCGCCGAACAAGCGCTCAAGGGCGGTTACGATCTGTCTTCCATCCTCATCCGTGAGGAATCCCTCGATCCGGGAATAGAAGAGCCTGTTGGGAATGACTCCGTTGGAATAACCGGCACTGCCGGTACTGTTGGCGTATTGCCATTGCGGCCGGAATTCCAGATCGGTGAGGGAGAGGTTTTTGTCGATCATGGTCCTCCTCTAATTCTGCCGGCCGAAAAAGGACTGCTATCTGAGGCTTTTAATCCGTTCTTCCGGCGATACCAGGGAGAGAATCCGGATTCCAAAACTCTCGTCGATGACTACCACCTCTCCTTTTGCCACTGGCTTGTTGTTGACAAGGAGATCTACAGGCTCGCCGGCCATGCGATCGAGTTCGACTACCGAACCGGGCGCAAGGTCTAAAACCCTCTTGATCGAAAGGGTTGTACTGCCAAGCTCGATGCTGACATCGAGATCGACATCGAGAAGAAGTTCGATATTATCCTGTTCCCTTCCGGATGGGCGTACCGATCCGGCGGCGGCAGGTCGAGGCGTTTCTACAAATTCCGGCTGGGGCGGATTCAGGCTGCCCGGCTTCGGCAATGCTTCAGCACTATGGTCCCCGGTCCTGCCTTTGCCGGTCAGCTGCCGGCCGAGTGAATCCGGGATCAGAACGGCAACAGGGGTTTCCACCGAGCCTTCCACGGCCATCGACGCAGTCATTATGAAACAGCGGTCCCAGGGGACCGGCGGCGAATCGAGTACAAACTCCGCAATCCGTGCAGGACCTGCGGAGGTCTTGATGCCTCGCTCGGCTCCCAGTGCCGTTGCAAAGGAGGATGCCACCTGGTTTGACAGCTCGGTTACCGCATCGATCTGGTCCGGTCCGAACTCCCCGCCATCCTGCTGCATCAGCATGAGGTCACCGACCATGGAGGCGGAACGCCTTCCCAGCAGGAGATGCATCTCTCCCTGCAGACCCGCGGTAAAGGGCAGGGCAATCGCGATATTTTCACCGGGAAGTATATCTCCGGCAAGGGCAGGTTGCGCCCGAACGCACGTCTTCATGGTGATGGAAACCTTCCGGCTCAGAACGGTCGCCAGCACGCCGGATGCCTGTTGTGCAAACATGGCAAGGGGTTTTTCAAGCGCCGCGGAATCGTCATCCATGGGAATTGCCGGGGTGGCCGGGACGACAGGCGGTTGTGTCTCGCCGAGACCTCCGCCGGCAAGAAGCTGGTCTATCTGTTCTTTAGTCAGGATTTCACTCATTGCAGCCCGGCACCTCCTTCTCAAGAACCCGGGTAATTTTAATCGCCTTCCTGCGCCCGATCAGCCCGGACCGCGCAGCCATTTTTGTTTTGCCGTCAATTTGTACCATCAGTTCGCTGCCGACGGGCTTGTCAAGGCACAGCACGTCGCCCTGCTGAAGCTGGAGAAGGTTGCGAAGGGAAAGGGTCGAGGTCCCGATCACGGTTGAAAGGGTAATATCGACTTCCTTGATTTCCTGTTCGAGTATCGAGCGGGTTTCGGTGGTAGGAGCCGTCATTGACGACATCCAGGATTCTCCCGTCAGGCTCGGCATGATGGTCTCCAGGAGCAGATAGGGAAAGCATATGCTCATGAGACCCGAGGCGTTCTGCATGCGCACTTCGAGCGATATGAGAATCACCGTCTCGCTGGGCGGGGCGATCTGCACGAACTGCGGGTTGGTCTCGTAGATATCCACCTCCGGCGTAAATTCCCCGATGTGGCTCCAGACGTTCTTTAAATCCGCAAGACCGCGTTCGACAATACGATTGAGAACGCTGCGCTCGATCTGCGTCAGCTCCCGGTTCTGCTCGGAGAGACGCCCCTGCTCCGCCGAACAACCGGTCGACAATGAAAAAAACCAGCGCAGGGTTGATTTCAAAGATTGCCGATCCTTCGAGCGGCGGCATGTTGAAGACATAGATGCAGCTCGGGTTCGAGATCGACATGGTGAATTCCGCATAGGTCAGCTGATCGACGCTGACGAGCTCAACCTCTGACAAAGGTACGCAGAAAATTCGTCAGTGTCGTCGAAAATTGGCGGGCATAATTTTCATGGAGGCTCTGGAAAGTCCGCATCTGGTCTTTTGAGACACGGTCCGGTCTGCGAAAATCGTAGAGCGAAACCTTTTTCTCGGAATCCGGCACCGTGCTTTTCGAAGCCGGAGCCGGGGATGCGGAACTATCGCCCTGCTCCGGACTCGTCGATACTACCGCCAGCAGTGCATCGACTTCGGCCTGTGAGAGGATGTCGCTCATAGTTGTGGCACCTGTTGAACCTTACTGGATGATAAATTCTGTAAAGTACACGTTCCGGATATCACCGAGTTGCGACGGCAGCGATTCATTCGCCATCTTCAGAAAACTCTTGCGGATATGGTCCTTGGCCTCAGGAGCGGTAATTTCCTCGAGCGACATTTTCGAAAGCTGGTCGATAAGAAAGCTCTTATATTTCGGAATCCGCTGGGCAATGGCCTCGGCGAGCGGCGACGCCCCTTTACCCTCTTTGTCACCCCCCCCCTTCTTTACCTCGCGTTCAACATATTCAAGGACGACTTCGGTCTTGAGGAAGCGCTCCCCGTCGGTCCCGGCAATATTGACCACCGCCTCTATCGGCGATTGTATCGTGGTCTCCCCCATGCTGGTCGCCTCGCTATCCACCCGGCCAAGGGAGTCCAGCTGCACGCGGGGCGGCGGCGATACCGCAGGAGCCGATTCAACGGGGCGGGCGGTTGCCATCCTGACGATGACAATCCCGAGAACGGCCTGGAACCCGAGAACGACGGCAAGAATTCCTATGAAAAACATGCGGGAATTTTTTGCCGGCGCCGGTGCACCCGATGGTGCGGCCGATTCGGACTTTTCGACTTTCTTTTCGTTCATGGAGTTCTCCGTTTACTCAAGCGGCGCGTCGGCGGCCATGGAGGCAGATTCCGACGGCAGTACTGTTTTCTCCTCGGTTACTATCCGCAGCGTGCCATTGCACAGCCGACGGTAGTTCACGACGGCGGCAACAATATCGCCGATAGCGTCCGGCACCAGGAGCTTCTTCCCGTCGGTCAGGGTGATGAGCGTGTCCGGCGTCGATTCGAGGGTCTCGATGAGTTCGGCGTTCAGCACAAATTCCTGGCGATTAAGACGATGCAGGGTGATCACAAGCCTCTCCCCTTCGTTGACGAGATGGGTGCCGCACCTGCGCACTCAATTAAAAGTTGCAAAGCACGAGCGGATTTAAAATCATTGCCTTAGTCATCCGCACTCCCATTATATCATAGTAAGACCGGCGGTTCAAGGCTGCCCCGGTACCGCCCGGCGTTATGGCACCGTCAGGACACGGCAGCCATCATCAGGTCCCCATCTGCACCAGGTCGGCAAGCATCTGCGAACTGGTGGTAATGACTTTTGCATTCGCTTCATACGCATATTGCGTGGTGATCATGGTGGTCATCTCCGACGACAGATCAACATTCGATTCCTCAAGCTGACCCGACAGAATGGTTGAACTGTTTCCGACGCCTGCCTGCTGCACGACGGCGGCGCCCGAATTGGATGAGGTGGTCATCATGCTGTCGGAGCCGCTCAGAAGTCCGGCGGGATTGTTGAAATTCGCCACCACGATTTTAGCCAGCGATTTGGTGACGCCGTTCGAGTAGGATCCCGTGATCTGACCGCTCTGGTCAATGGCGATTTTCTGCATGGTGCCCATGGGATAGCCGTCCTGGGAGTTGGCAGAGGCAGTTGTCGCCGAAGCGAATTGCGTGAGGCCGGTCAGCGATCCCGGTGTTCCGACGTTGAGATCAATGGAAACATCGCTTGCCCCGTTGCCCGGGTTGAATTTAAAAGCGGAAGAGCCATCGGCACGATCCTGCGCTCGGCCGAGGCCTTCGGCGCTTCCGGCGTAGTGAGCCTACCGGGGACGGTGAGCGCGTGGAACCCGAAGGCGGTGCGCGCCTCGGCGGGCAGCGTCTTCCGCGTGCCGTTGCTCGCGGTGAGCGAGCGGGAGTGTCTAGAGGAGCTGCATGAGGCGGGAGTGAAGGTTCTTGCCACTACGGTGAGTGCCGCGCAGCCGGCCGATTTGGTCGACATGACCGGCCGGGTGGCTCTCCATCATTGGCAACGAGGGCAACGGTGTGCCCGCCGGCGGTGGGCCGCGAAGGCCGATGCCCGGATCACGATTCCATGCCCCGGTCCGGTGGAGAGCCTGAATGCTGCCGTCGCAGCCAGTGTGCTGCTGTATGAAGCGGCGCGGCAGCGGGCAACTCGCATGAGCAAGTCCTCGGATAGCCCAAAGCGCTCCTCCAAGAGTCTGTCCCACGCAGTGGGAGGAGCGTGGCGATGAACCTCTTCGACAGTGCGCCGAACGTTCCACTGCACTCGTCCATAAGTCCCCTCCGCGGAGCGGCGCCGTTGGCGGAGAGAATGCGGCCGCGCAGTTTGGACGAACTGGTCGGTCAGGAGCACTTGGTCGGTCTCGGCAAGCCGCTGCGCGTGCAGATCGAGCGCGACGACGCAACCTCGATGATCTTCTGGGGTCCGCCGGGCGTGGGCAAAACCACACTCGCCAAGATCGTTGCCGAAACCACCAAAGCCAGCTTCATCGAGTTCTCGGCGGTCACCAGCGGCATTAAAGAGATCAAGCAGGTAATGGTGGACGCCGCGCGCGCCGCTGAAATGCATTCGCGCACGATTCTGTTCA
>CAWDOZ010000053.1:0-6766 GCA_963803935.1 uncultured Fibrobacterota bacterium
ACAGGGCGGGAGTGCTCTCGATACTCTGGTACCTGTTTTTTGATGAGATCAGAACCAGATCGGCCGGAATTCCCTTTGCATCGAGAATTTCCTTGAGAACCACCGCCATCTCCTTACAATCGCCATACCCCTTTTCCAGTACCTCAGGAGCCGGGCGTGGAATGATGCCGTGATTGCCGTTTTCATCCGCGAGGTACCGGATATGCTTCTGGACATACCGGTAGGACTCCTCAATAATCTTTTCGCGGCGCGTATCCACGATAGATGCTGCACATGCCTTGATATCAGGCGAGGAAACGAGCGCCGGTGAAAGCATAGCGAGGCAATAATCGCCCAGAGATCGCCAGGTCGGGTCGCCAACCCCGGTTGGCGGAAAACTGAAGTGGACTCCGGCAAACCATTGTTCCGGATATTGTACCGGGTACTCCGAAGGGATTTTCCTGAGATTTCCTGCCTCGAAAACGACGCAGTTTTGCCCGGGTATCGAACTTTTCCCGATATCCAGCCCCTCGTTATTGACGAGCCGGTAGTTTAACCGGATCGATGCGGGCCAGGAAAGAAGAATGGTTTTCCGGAGGCAATTGAAGCGGTCCCTGAAGTAACCGGAACTCGAAAACGGCGCCTTAAAATAGCGGCGGTCGACCTCAAGCCTGATGAGCATTTTTTCCTCATAGGATGGAATCGACAGGAGGCTTTGATTGTTCAAAAACAGATATTCCAGGTTTGAATACCCGGTAACCGGAAACCGATTCCCCGGTACCAGGTTTTTGATTCTGCCGTCCGGATAAAATGCCGTCGCATGGATCTCCGGAATATCCTCATAGGCGGCGATGTCCTGAATCGATAATGCAGCCAGAATCGGCGGGTTCCGTTTGTTGACATAATACCAAGTGCAGTACCTGACCGTTACCGAATTGCCGTCAATGCCCGTCTGGAGGTTGATGCTCTCCGAATCGGCTAAAATTATCGCAGCTTCGTCTTTCCAGGAATCGGGGATGGTGGCGGCTATTTCCCTCATTCGTGTTGCAACTGCGGTGACCGAGGGAGGGTAGTAGCATGAAAGCAGGTTGAGAAAGCAGAGTACAGCGATTGTAACCCCGGCGCGAAACAGGCGTTTTCCGGGGAGAACGGTTGGGGTGTTTTTGATGGCAACTCCTCCGGAGAGTTGTGTATGGAGGAAAGCAGGATCCAACCATTATTCAGCCGGCCAAGTACATATTTTCCTCAGGTATGTACCTGCAGAAGTCGGCTTCTCCTGCTCAAGGGAATAGGCAATATACTCAAATGTTGCTTGCAGTGCAACAGCCTTGTTATGCCTTTGGTGGGGAAACCATTTACAATGGTTTCCCCTGGCCTGAAGCCGCGAAAAGCACGCGTCTTCAGGCACACCCTTTCCTGCGGAAGTGGGCGGCTCTGTTTGCCTGTGGCAAACGCTCGCCCACTCCCGCAACGCTTCCATAAGGTAGAAAAATATTAAAAAAACTGATTGGTAATGCATTTATAAGGGCACGGCACGCCGTGCGCCTACTGACTCTATCAATCAAGGGCAACCACACAGGATTAGCCCTATTTAATCTTTTATGTTTTTTCTACCCTAAAAGAGGGCGTTGCGGGAGGGGAAAGGCGTTTGCCAAAGGCAAACGTCGCCTTCCCCTTCCGCTGGAGGGGGTAGCGAAATACCGGCCGTTCTTTTTCGGCCGGGATGCAGCGAGGGGGAACCGCCTGAGCGGTTCCCCCACCAAAAAAGCTAATACCCGCAATTACTACATCAAGCCTGCAAAGCCGGTCGCAACTCCAGAACATGCGGTTCCGGCAGCGATTGGTTAAAGACCTCCTTAACCAATCCGGCAAGTTTGGACTGGTCATTCGCAGCATTGGTCCTCGCGGCCAGATTGGATCCGAGATATATAAGCGGGTGAGCCATATTCCATGGAAACCGGGCAAAAATTGACCCGAAACTCGAAAATTCCTTTTTCGCCTTGATGAGCCCGGTCTGGAGCTCATAGGGAGTCATGTTTTTTGGCCGGTACACTGCTGTCGAAGTGGTCGTAGTACTTCCAGTTCTCGCTTATCAGCCGGCCTTCGGTCTTGAACTGGTTATAAACCCTGGTGCCGGGATAGGGGGTCAGGATATTGAGCGATGCGGAGCCGATTTTATTCTTGAGCATGAAGTCGAGGGTTTCGGGAAAAACATCGGGGGTATCGTCATCGAAGCCGAACACGAATGAGGCGTGAAAGTGGATTCCCATGCCCCTGATTTTCCTGATAGCCTCGCCAAGCTGCGCAATATCCTTTACCGATTTGCGCATCCTCTTCATCTGGATCTCGGAAACGCTTTCGAGCCCGAAGAAAAGCGCCACGCACCCGCTGTCCGCGGCAAGCTGCATGAGCTCGGCATCGTGCACAAAGGAAATCGAGGCCTGCCCGCCCCACTTAATCTTGAGCGGCTTTATTGCCCTGAAGAGCTCCTTGGCATACCGCGGGTCCCCGATGATATTATCATCGAGAAATATGTACATATTGGCGTCGGCCTCTTCAATGCCGCGAACGACGTTTTCTATCGGTACGTGCCGGATCTTTTTTCCGTAAATTTCCGATACGCAGCAGAAATCGCAGCTGTAGGGACAGCCTCGCGTAGTCATAACCGGAACTGCATTGAATGCCTGTCTCTTTCCGACCCGCCTGCCGCCCATGGGAATATACCGGTCGAGCGAAACCGCGCCCTCGTGGTACCAGGGTTTCAGCCGATCGTTTTTGCAGTCATCGAGGACCCGTTCCCAAACTCCTTCGGCTTCCCCGACAACGACCGAATCGGCATATTGCGCGGCCTCATCGGGCAGGATCGTGGGGTGAATGCCGCCGAGGATAACTTTTTTGCCACGCCTGCGAAACTCCCCGGCAAGTTCATAGGCCCGGGGCGCGTTTGAGGTCATGAAGCTGATTCCGACTACATCACATTCCGCGTCGAGGTCGACTACGGAAATTTCCTCCTCAACGGTGGTAATCTCATGCTCGGGAGGCGTAAGTCCTTCCAGAATATGGAGCGCAAGCTGCGGGATCATGAGCCCTCCGTGAGCCTTTATTTCGGGGTAGGCGGAAGGAGACACAAGCATAACTTTCATAACAAATCCTTTGAAACAGGTGACATTAAAATTTCAATTGCCAAACCATCCCGGAATAATCACTTTATAGGAGTTAACACAGGCAGGATAACTTAGCCGAAGGAGGGAGATGCTGCGGGCAAGGCTACCGAATCGGGGGTTAACTGCGATTTTGGTATTCCACATAACACCATGTTAAATTGTTTATTCCATCGTTTGATTAAAGTAATACGCAATTCTATGGTTTTTTATTTTATTCTTTTGAACCTTGGCGGGGGAACCGAGCTGAAATCAAAAGCCCTTGGTGGGGGAACCGCTATAGCGGTTCCCCCTGGGCTGAAGCCCCGCCTTGCGGGTCTTCAGCCACACCCCTTCCTGCGGAAGGGGGAACCTCACCCCGGCCCAAAGCGGCCGGACCTCTCCTATCAGAGAGGTATTTTAAAAGCAAAAAAATCCCAACCATTGGCAAACGCTCTCCCCCTCCCGCAACGCCCTCTTTTATGGTAGAAAACACATGAAAGATTTTTTGAGGACGAACCGAGTCCGCCTCACCCCGGCCGCCGAAGAAGCGTCCTCCCCTCTCCACTCGTGGAGAGGGGATCGAGGGGTGAGGCGGATTTTGACGTTGCGTTAGCGAGGACAGAGGGTGTCGGGAGGCGCGATAGCGACCCCGACAGTCTGGGGAGCCACAGGCGCAAAGCGCCGCATGGCTCCCCAGACCGGCTCGGCTCTGCCGAGAGCCCGGCGGAGGCGCGCCGGAGGTCACCCTTCAGGGTGACCTCCGGAACGCCCGGAAGTTGACGTTGAATTTGACTTTGAATTTGAAATCGAGCAATCTGAACAAATCACGGCCACGGATGCTTCGGGTACTTTCGCTGCAACTGATGCTTTATGGCGGGATAGGTATTCTTCCAGAATGAACCTAAATCGGGCGTCTTCTGTACGGTACGGTAGTTCGGCGCAAGGATGTCGAATACGCCCTGCACCCGTCCGTCGGCGAGGGTAAAGTGCGCCGGATGGCCTATGAGATCGCCGAGCCTGGCCGAAAGTTCGGGGGGTCCGTTTTCGATATAACCTATGCGACCCTTTTTTCCTGATGGCAGTATAATCGACTCTGGGGTTTTCTTCTCGATAAAATGCGCCAACGCCGGACCGAGGTAGGCTTTGATCGCGCGGAGCATCGAATCCTTGCGCACTTCGGCAAGAGAGTACTTCCCTTCGCAGAGCCCGTGGTAGATGAGCTGCCAGTCTTCCGCGGAAAATTCCGGAATTTTCCGGTCCGGATATGCACTCCCGACAAGCCGGGCGCGAAGGACGAAGCGCGCCGCCTCCGGTTCTTCGCGCCGCCAGTCCCAGCAGTCTGCAAGGTGCTCCGCAAGTATGGCGGCGGCACCCTCCCCGCTTCGATCGTTCTTCCCGGCACTCCTCCGGCGCAGAATCAGTTCGCGAAACCGGGTTACCTCCTCGACGCGAACGCCCTGCCTTGCTTCATCCCAGGTGCATTCAATCGACTGCCGGAGTTCTTCCCCGAACTCGCCGGCAATCCACCCCTCTTCGAGCGGAAGGTAGAGCGGTATCACCACCCTCTTCGCGGTATCGCGCCCGGCCTGTTCATGGATGCTCAGGGCAAGGAGCAAACCGGGAAGAACCGGTTCCCCTGCGGCAGCCCGCGGCCTGAACCGGGCGCTTCGCCCATCGGCAAATGCATAGACCATGCCCTGCTCCATGCGCACGCCGATCCGATGGCTGAAAGCCGACAGCCAGAGAGCGGTCGCCTCCCGGCGAAGGTCGGGCTCATTAAGGAGGCCATCAGGTGGTTCATCCCTCACGCTCCCGAGTAGCCTCCGGATCTGGGTGCAGGTCTCCCGGACCTCGCCGCCGTGCCCCCTGCCGGACCGCTCCGCTGCGCCGCCGATAAAATCCTGTGCCGCCTCGAAAAGATCGCTGCTTTCCGTCAATTTGGAATCGCCGGATTCCCAGAGTGCAGCCATGGCGATGCAGATTTCCCGTACCTGCCTGTTCCGGCTGCGGAGCAGTACGGCGGCAACCGCAGGCTCAAGCGGAAGCCGGCTCATGGCAACCCCAAGCTTCGTCAAGGGAAAGAGCGGGCTTTCCCCCTCATTATTTTTTTCAACTTTCCCCTCCCCGCCTCCAGCTATGGCCCTGCACCGGCGCAGCTCTTCGGCCGCCTTATCCCAGCGATTATCCGGCGGCGGGGTGAGGAACCGGATAGTAGATGCTGCCGTTGCACCTGCACTCCCCTCCCGCCCGACCCTCGCCTGCAAATTGCAGAGCGACAGCATGGTTCCGGCAAGATCGAGCCTGCTCACCTCGGGTTCGACCACCGGCGCCATTGCCGACTCGTCGATGCGGCTCCAGAGCCTGACGCAGACGCCCGGCTGCAGCCTGCCCGCCCTGCCTGCCCGCTGGATCGCGTTCTGCATGCTGATGCGGCCCAGGTAGAGCGTGTTGCGCTCACGCCCGGGGTCGTACCCGGCAAGGCGCGCGAGGCCGCAGTCGATGACCGTGGTTACGCCGGGAATGGTGAGCGAGCTCTCGGCCACGTTGGTCGCAAGGATGACGCACGGTTCCAGGGCAGGCCGGCGCAAAGCGTCCTGCTGTTCGTCAAGCGGCATCCGGCCATGGAGCCGCATCGCCCGAAGTCCCCGACGACTGCAGAGCCCATGGATATGGTCGGCGGCGCGCTCGATTTCACGGCTTCCGGGAAGAAAAACCAGCACCGAACCTTCGATGCCGGTGGCAGTTGTGTCGATTAAGGCGCGGAGAACCTGATCATGAAGCGGTTCAGCGGGTTTTTGCGGCTGGTATCGCAGGTCAACGGGGAAGAGTCGATCCGGTACCGATACCACCGGGCTGGCTTCGAGATAGGCACTAAGCTCTCCCGTTAGTAGAGTAGCCGAGAGCACCATTACTTTCAGGTCGGGCCTGACTGTGGCGCGCAGCCGTCGCACCCAGGCAAGGGCGGCGTCGGCATCGAGTGAACGCTCGTGGAACTCGTCGAAGATGACCATCGCGGTGTCGGCGGCGGTCGGGTCGCCCGCAAGCATCTGCAGGAAGGTACCGTAGGTGAGGAAAAGGATGCCGGTGTCCGGCGAGGCCTTGCGCTCGAATCGAACCTGGTACCCAACCCGTTCGCCGCAAGCCTGCCCGAGTTCCTCGCTTACGCGAAAGGCAAGTGCCCGGGCGGCAATCCGGCGCGGCTCCAATATGACGATTTTTCGCCCGGGGGTGCACCGGTCGATGAAGAACTGCGGGATCTGCGTTGATTTTCCGGTCCCGGGCGGCGCGATGACGATGAGGGAACCCGGGCCATTATCGATAGCGTCGATGATTTGCGAACGATACTTAATTATGGGGAGCATTTGATTAGTATCTTATTATCGGTTAATGCGGTTAGAATTAGCTTTGGTGGGGGAACCGCCTACGGCGGTTCCCCCTGGTCGGAGCCGCGCAAAGCCGCGTCTCCGACACACCCCTTCCAGCGGAAGTGGGCGGCTATGTTTGCCTTTGGCAAACGCTCGCCCACTCCCGCAACGCTCACATTAGGTAGAAAAACCATGAAAAATGAATAGGAACATTAAAGGCTATAGAAAGCTGCAGGGGCGGGTTTGAAACCCGCCCCTGCAAAAGATAGAATTTTTTTT
>CAWDOZ010000054.1:0-18645 GCA_963803935.1 uncultured Fibrobacterota bacterium
TTTATTTGGTGCTTCAACTGTAACTCCAGAATCATCCCATATCTTAATCCTCTCTCTAACTTGAGGATATAATGCTTCTGGAATTGCATACTGACGAATATAAACAGGTTTAGCTTCACCTGTGTTAACAGTAAGCATAGCCTCAGGTATATTGCAAGTATTTCCGACTGGAAGGCTGTTATTGTCTTCCAATACTTGCTCCCATTCTCTTGCAATTCCATTTGCATTAACATTTGGTGGTAATTCAACAAGTATTTCAGTTGCATTACTTGTTGATTGTTGTAACTCCTCTTCTTCCTCTGGCCAATTGAAAGGAAGATTATTCAAACCAAAACCCAATTGACTGAACAAATCCATTCCCAATAATACTTGATTTGATCCCAACAATTCAACCACCTCTAATGTTGTTGTAACCTTGTATTTGCCTGCTTTCACTTCAATATTTTCTGACAATTCCGACCCTAGGAATGTAACTAGCAACCTGTTTGATAGTTCCACTCCTTGGAACTACAGTCCAATTGTTTTCATGAACAATTTGAGCATTAATAGCAGATACATTCGCACCTGTATCTAACAATGCCATTAATTTTAATCCATTAACAACCACAGGTATCTCCACACATTCTTCTATCTGTGTATCATTGGAACTCCTATTTGGTTCCAATTCAACCTTGTGTTCCTCATTTATTATTTGACTCTCAGGTTGAATCACCAAGCTCCTGATTTTCCTATCAGGACAATGAGTAGCAATATGGCCCTTCTTCTTACAAATAAAGCAACGAAATTCTTCTCTGAGTTTCTTCTTCTCCTCTTCATCTAAGGGTTGTTTCTTCTGCTCTGTATTTGCTGTTGAAGCAGCTTTCTCCTTTGCTTCAGATTTATCTTGTGACTTTTCCTTCTTCCTATTAGGACAATTTGTAGCCCAATGACCCTTGGATACTTGCACCATTCTCTCTCATCAGACTTCTTGCAATTTGATGAGAATAGCTTATCCTTCTTATTAGTTTCGATCCTGAGTGCCATCTGACTCAATATATTCACTCCAGGAGTACTAACACCTGCAGCAATAGTCCTGCAGCTTCAGCAGCTGTTAAACTTTCTAACATCCACTCAGTTAACCCCTTTTTGTATTCATAAATAGTTACATCACCATTTAAATCCCATTTCAGCTTACTAGCTAATTTCACAAATTTATCAGTGTACCTCGGGAAATACCTGGAAAGAATCCATTTTGAGACTTCTAATCTGTTCTTGCCATAGCATTACTGTATTGGGATTCTGGAAATGTCCAATAAATGCAGATTCTAAATTCTCCCACAACACTTGACCATTGTGTTGTTTCACCCATTCATCCAACCACTGATTATCCACAGTATCCAAGCAAAGAGGTAATAACTTAGCATATTTAACATTTGGAACATCATGTGCTTCCAAAACTCTTCTGAATGCTTCCAGAAATTCGCCAGGTTCCTCACAGGAACCATTTTGCCTGAATTTTGGAAGTTGTTGAGGTACAGGAACTCTCCTCTCCTTCATTACACTAGTAATATTTCCAAAATTCATACTATTCTCCAATGAGAATGCACTTCCATGAAGAACTCTTCCTCTGTGAAGTTGTTCTTCTTGATCTAACCACCTTGCATAAGCTTCCTTCTTACTCCCATATATTTCCTTCAGAAGTTGGCTAGTCTGCACAGTGTCTTCCAGGTCTCTCTTCACCTTCATTAGCAACTCCTCCAGTTCCACTGTTTGCTCCTGAGTACTTGCTTCACTCTTCCTTTGAAGTAAGTCCACCCATTGTTCCTTTAGAGCCAAAACAATGTTCTCCATTTCATCCACTCTAGTACTAGCATCAATCATGGCAATTCTTAGTTTATCACCAACTAAGACCTCCCTACTGCTCTTTTCTGAGCCAGGTGTCCTTCCAATTAAGGAAATATCTCTTTGGATCGGAGTTATGGGTTCTACTGACCCATCTCTCACTCCTCTTTTCCCTCCACTATTTTCTGAGCAGAGCTAGGCTGTTCCATCAATTAATTCAGCTAGGAGCCTTAAAAAAAATGTAGTAATAAGGGTATCTCAATACCCTCCTGCTAATATGAATTAATTGATCACTATAGAGTGATCAATGATGCAATACCTGGACTGGTGTTGCAACTGAAATAACACAAGAAGGCTAGACCTATTTATTAGCCTTCAGTTAAAGACAAAAAAACAACTTGAAAACTAAAATAGATTCAACTATGAATCTATCTATCAAACTAAACAGTAATAACATGCTTGTTATTACTTGATCCTACCTGTGGTTAAACAGGCTTGTTTAACCACAGAATATGGAATGACTTCACTGTCATTCCAGCTGTGGAAGAGGCTTCTTGCAAGTCGAATTCCTCGCTCTGTATTGCAAGGAATCGCTTGAAAATTTGATCAACTCTAGTCCCATCTGTGGACTAGTCACGTGTCGAATTTCAGGAGTTGAATCCTGAAAGTTGGCGAATGGCGACGACATCTCGACGTTTGGCAGCTTGTGAGAGACATGTGAGATGTCATTCTCACAGTATTTAATTTGAGTGCATCTGCAATCATTGAGGCTCCTGATTCACCAATTTTATTATCTGTGAAGTATGATGTATCAATAGACAACACTTACATGCAAGATTAAGCTTTGTAATAGCATTTGTTTTAAGATTATAAATAGCAGTAGAGATTTGTATCATTTGTTAGGATCACTCTCATGGATAATAGATTTGTTTGTTTGTTTCTTTTGTTTTGTTGAAGAGTTTCCCATTTTTGAAACAAATAAAGATGTCTAAAATTGTCCAAATTGCAATAAAATAATCACCCTTCAAAGTAGTTCTTGTTGTAGAGATGTTATTGATAAATAAGAGCAAAATAGGAACTCTTGATACTAATGGTCCAATCAATACAAAAAAACCAACTGACATTTGACATTTCAACATGAAATCAACTTGTATATTGTATCAACAAATGAAGAATAGTGAATAGATTCAAACACAACAACTCAGAATATTTATTCAAGGTGTATTATAACAAAAAAATTTTACCAACACCACCTTAGGGTTGGTTTGGTGGATTTCATCTCCTTATGAAAGCTAAAGTGTGAAGATGTTACCAATAATACCACTCAACAAATAATCAGAATGTAGAAAGGGAGATTAAGACCACACAAAAATAAACATTCAAGTTGAAATAATTATTTTAGGAAATACTTTGTGTTTCCCACCCTTTTTAGGGTGTATTTTTGGTGTCTCCCATTTAGACCCAAGACAACTTTAAACTTTGTAAGTAGAAAAGGAGAAGAAGCACAGGTGTGTAGGAAATCAGGAGTTCTACAAAATAAATCTCACCTAATTTCCACTTAAAGTATTAGAGTGTTTTACATTCATTAAGTTAAAGATCTGGGAGTTGGGATAGGGTTATTATTATGATTGGCTGAAGATATGTTCACTTATATTAGTTCTTAATAATATGGTTACTTCAACGAAAACAACCGTGTTGTCGGGATCCCGGGCAATGCAGTCTATTTCACCGATATGGATTTGAAAATTCCGTGCAAGGATTGCATAGCCTTTTTTTTCAAGGTATTCGACTGCCTGATCTTCGGCAGTAGCGCCTTTGGCCCGCGTACTGAGGCCGTTGCCCTCGCCTCCCCCGGCATTGGAACTTTCGCCGGGAACGGGTGATTCTGATGGGCCGGTGGGTTGCTGCATAGCGATTCTTACCGCCAGTGGTAGATAAAAAGGTGGGCTATGAAGGCTGCGCCGAGAATGCCGATAAGAATAAGCGACAGCCATTGGCTCTTCAACATTTCAATCCAGCCGCGTCGGGTAACGGGGAGGTGATTCGAGCTTTGCCGGCGGTCGACGATACGTCGTTCGGTCGGCCTTGAGGATGCCGGAGAGGCCTCCGGCTCGCTTCCAGCCACAAAAATGTCCGGACCGCCATCGGCGCGTTCATCCGGATCCACCGAGTCGAGGTGGCTGAGCATCTCCTCAATCGACTGGTAGCGCTCTTCCCGATCCTTCTTCAGCGCTTTGAGAACAATCAGTTCCAGCCTTTTGGGAGTATCCCGCCTCTTCTGGGAAGGCAGCACCGGCTGGTCATGCACCTGTTTATAGGCCACGGCCATTGCATCGCCCCCGGAAAACGGCAGCTGCCTGGTCAGCATTTCGTAAATCACGATGCCCAGCGAGTAGATGTCGGTCTGGTGGTCGATTTTTTTGCCAAGCGCCTGCTCCGGCGACATGTACTCGGGAGTTCCAAGCGTAAACCCGGTCATGGTGATGTTTGTGCCCGAATAGATCTTTGCGATCCCGAAATCGCTGAGCTTGGCAACCTTGTTCCGGTCGATCAGGATATTCTGCGGCTTGATGTCCCGGTGAATGACGCTGTGATGGTGCGCGTAGAGCAGTCCGCGGCATATCTGGCGGGATAGATCGATAACCGTGCTTATCGGTACCTCACGATGTCCCTCGATCATCTGGGCAAGGTCCATCCCATCGACAAATTGCATGGCAAAAAATCGATAGCCCTGCTCTTCGCCATATTCATAAATACTGACGATATTCTGGTGCTGGAGGAGGGAAATCGCCCTTGCCTCTATTTCGAACCGCTTCGCGAACTCCTCATCCCTTACGAAATGCGGAGGCAGCACTTTCAAGGCCACTATCCGGTTCAGCGGATTCTGGATGGCCTTGTAGATATCACCCATCCCGCCCTTGCCGAGGCGCCCGAGAATTTTATAATTTCCAATGGAATCCGGAATTTTATCGGTATTTTTCCTGTTTAACATATACTGCCGCCCTTATACTGCTTATGCGTTCCGGATGCGGTTGAAGCGCACTGCCGGGAAGGGGTCCACCCTTTTATTTATACTTGAAGCAATGATCGAACCAGCCGGACGGTCTCATCCCCGGCCTTTTCAAGATCATCATTAATTATTGTATGTTCATATTTTCCATGGGTTTCCGCGAATTCCATTTCGTTCCGGGCATTCGCGAGGCGAAGCTCTATGGTCGCCTCATCATCGGTGTTCCTTGCCCTGAGGCGTTTTTCAAGCACCTCAAGGCTCGGCGGCAAAATGAGTATGCCGATCGCCGCCGGATACAGCGTGTCGAACTTCTTTTTGCCATAAACATCGATATCCATGATGATGGAACGTCCTTCGGCAACGGTTGCGTCGATAAAAGTCCTCGGCGTTCCATAATAATGCCCGTGAACGCATGCCCATTCGGCAAACTCCCCCTGATTGAGCCTGGAGCGAAACTCATCTTCGGTAAGGAAGAAATAATGGCGTCCGTCGACTTCACCCTCCCGGGGTGGACGGGTGGTCGCACTTATCGAATAAACGATCTCCGGAACCTCCCGGCGCACGCAGTTAATCAGGGTAGTCTTTCCGGCGCCTGAAGGTGCTGAAAAGATGAATATTTTTCCCAGGGGCATTATGAAGGGACCTTGCCTGTCCTGTCTTCGCAGAATCTATGAAAAAGTGAAACCTATTGAAGCTCCCCGCACAGCAAGCCGCACGGACCGCACAGCAGCCTGCCATGCACTCACTATTTCTTTTCACCGGCCGACGAACTTCCTGCCGCATCCATGCTTGCCGGTTCTTGTTCCCGGCTCGTATCCTTCAATGCCTGCTCTTTTTTGAGCTCCACGTCCTTCCGTATCAAATACTCCAGCTTGGTCAGCTGATTGATTATGGTATTCATCGTCCTTGCTATGACCAGGAAAATAATGAAAATGACAATGAAAATACCAGCGGCAAGAACCACATGAATAATCATGAAATCACCTTCATAAGGCAGAGGCAAGAAGCGATTTGAAGTTCTCAGATTGCGAGCCGGAATCCGGATCCCATAAAATAAATGGTGCCCTCCCCGAATGCGGCTCCGGGCGAAGGCGTTTCTTGACCCCTTATCCGCCGATAAGGTATTTTCATTCATTGAGCAGTGGTGTCACTGCATTTTTCAGAGAGGTATGTTCTCATGAAAGAGAAGATTCATCCCCGATACGCGCGAGCCTCCTTTACCTGCTCCTGTGGAAATGTCATTGAAACCCGCGCGACCATAGCCAGCCAGCATATCGATATCTGCAATGAATGTCACCCATTTTATACCGGGAAACAGAAGCTGATCGATACTGCGGGAAGAGTTGAGCGGTTCAAGAAGCGCTACGCCAAGCTCACAAAAGCGGAATAAGGGGTCCTCCCCTCAATAGACAGAGCGCCACGCGGCCTCTGTCTATTTTTTTATTTTCACCGAAAGAACCAATGAAAAAAGTAATTGCAACAGTGCTCCTGCCGCTGGTCGCCTTCCGCCTATTTGCAAAATCCAAAAAAGTCGGAGGCCAGGCTATCATCGAAGGGGTCATGATGCGCCACCGGCAGAACGTTTCCTGGGCAGTCAGGAAAACGAGCGGTGAGGTTGTTGTAGAAAAGTTCCCGTTTCAATCGGTTGCGGTAAAAAACCATTTCTGGCGTGCCCCTGTCGCCAGGGGTGCCGCCAACCTCTATGAATCCATGGTTCTTGGGTACAAGGCGCTGTCCCGCTCGGCGGAAATCGCCATTGAGGAAGATCGCGCCGACCGTGGCGAAGTCGTCGATCCTGCCAAACGGAAGCTCGGGGATTCGATAACCTCTGCGGTGAGCCTTGTCGGGTCGCTTCTCGTGGGAATCGGCCTGTTTATGTATCTCCCCATGTGGATTCTGTCCCACTATGTTCCCCGCAATTCGGCACTGGAATTCAACTTTTTTGCAGGATCCATCAGGATAACCCTTTTCCTTGCCTACCTGCTCATAATCAGCAGGTGGAAGGATATGCGCAGGGTTTTCGAATATCACGGCGCCGAACACAAGGCAATTTTCACCTACGAAGACGATAAAGAACTGACCGTTGAAAATATGCGGCCCTATACGACCCTGCATCCCCGCTGCGGAACCAGTTTTCTCCTCCTCGTCGCCTTGATCTGCATCCTTCTATTTTCGATTGTCGATGCCCTGGTCATCAGGTTCATAGGACCCTATCCCAATGTTGCCATGCGGCTCATGGTCCATTTACTCCTCGTTCCTGCAGTTGCAGGTACCTCCTACGAGATACTCAGGCTTTCGGACCGCTACCGAAGGTTGCCGATCGTGGGGGCACTCATCCTTCCCGGCCTGTGGCTCCAGAAAATCACGACCCGTCCACCCGATAACGAGCAGCTCGAAATAGCCGCCAGGGCGCTTAAGGCCGTCGTATGATTGCGGACAAGGTTCAAAGCGTCCTTCAACGACGTGAAGAACTCGAGGCCGCTCTTGCAACCCCGGAAATCGCCCGCGACCCGGCTCAAATGGAAAAACTGGGCCGCGAATACAATTACCTCGGAAAAAACCTGCCGATCTTTGTCAAGTACCTCGACATGGTCAAATCGATACAGGAGGCGGAATCGATCCTGGCGTCGGAAACCGACCCCGACCTGATTGACCTTGCCCGGGAGGAGCGCAGCGAGCTCCAGAAGCTTGTTCCCGAAATAGAGCAGAAGATCAAATTCCTCCTCGTTCCAAGGGACCCTAGGGACGACAAAAATGCCGTCGTTGAAATCCGGGCGGGTACCGGGGGAACCGAAGCGGGAATTTTTGCCGCAAACCTCTACCGCATGTATACGCGGTTCGCGGAGCGTCAAGGTTTGCGCATCGAGGTGCTGAGCTCGAGCTACGGCGATATCGGCGCAATCAAGGAAATTATCTTCATGGTAAGCGGCGCTAACGCCTACGGCACCCTCAAATACGAGTCGGGCGTCCACCGCGTGCAGCGGGTTCCCGAAACCGAAGCACAGGGCCGCATCCACACCTCGGCGGCATCGGTGGCGGTCTTCCCGGAGGCGGATGAGGTCGAAGTGAGCATCGACCCCAACGACCTGCGCATCGACCTCTTCTGTTCGAGCGGACCCGGCGGGCAATCGGTCAACACCACGTACTCGGCGGTACGCATCGTGCATATCCCCACCGGCCTCGTCGTTCAATGCCAGGATGAAAAATCGCAACAGAAAAATAAGGCCAAGGCGCTCAAGGTGCTGCAGACAAGGCTTTACGAAAAGAAACTTGCCGAGATAGATGCCGAGGAGTCGGCTGCGCGGAAGACCATGGTCAGCACCGGCGACCGCAGCGCAAAGATCCGCACCTATAACTTTCCGCAGAACCGCGTCACCGACCATCGCATCAACCTGACCCTCTACCGGCTCGACGCGATCATCGACGGCGACATTCTCGAACTGATTGACGCGCTTTCCGTTGCCGACCTGAACGAACGGGTCGAACAGGCCGCATAGGCCGGCCTATTCGGGCCCTTATTAATCGTAAATCAGCAGAGTACCTTGACAGACAGTTGAGCTCATCCCGTCCTCGCTTCGTTTGAATCGGTTATGAATCGATCCGAAACACTCACCCGGCTTCAACACGCCCTCTCCCCCACGGCCGGTGAATTCGCCCTCCCGGAAGCCGAACGAATACTTACCTTTCTCTTAGGTATCTCCCGATCCGATCTCTACCTAAGCGGAAAAGATGAGTTGCCCGGGCAATTATCTGCAAAAATCGAGGGTATCGTCGCCCGCCGGTTAAAGGACGAGCCGCTTCCCTACATCCTCGGAAGCGCCTATTTTTTCGATCGCGAAATTGCCGTAACGTCCGATGTCCTGATTCCCCGCCCGGATACCGAGACGCTTGTCGAAACGGTTCTCCTGAACGAAACTTCCGAACCGCTCCGCTTTATCGATTTCGGCACCGGTTCGGGCTGCATAAGCGCCGTGCTCACAGGAAACCGCAACTGGCGGGCGGTTGCGGTCGATGCGTCGCTGCCTGCGCTTAAGGTTGCAAGGATCAATTGCGGGAGCGGGGTAGATCTTATCTGCGCAAACCACTTTGCAGCGTTAAAAAACGGCCGGTTCGATTTTCTCGTCAGTAATCCGCCCTATATTCCGTCGGCAACAATAGCGGGTCTTGACCGCTCCGTCCGGGAGTTCGAGCCTTGGAGCGCTCTTGATGGTGGGGTAGAGGGGATGGATTTTTACCGGTATTTTGCCGAATGTGCAGGGAAAATACTGAAACCGGGCGGGAGAATATATTGTGAAATCGGGTATGATCAGGGGGAGCGGGTAACGGAGGTATTGGAGGCGGGAGGGTGGAAGGAGATTCGAATTGTGAAGGATTTGGGGGGACGGGATAGGGTGGTTTGGGGGATATGGAAAGATGGGGATTGATTAATCAGCTGATTAAATAATGGGGAAATCATTTTAAAAACTTTTGGTGGGGGAACCATTTGAAATGGTTCCCCCTGGTCGGAGCCGCGCAAAGCCGCGTCTCCGACACACCCCTTCCTGCGGAGGTGCGAGGCGATGTCTGCCTCGCTTTGCTCAGCAGACGCACTCGCACCCCCGCAACGCTCCTATTAGGTAGAAAACCCCGAAAAGAGAATGCGCATTGTGAGCTTGGAAGGATTTGGCGGGAGATTATAAAAAATGACTTGCAGTGATGCGGATTATTATTTTATTATCTGCAATTCCTCAACATATTTGTCCGAATAACTGCCACGGGAAATGAAATGATATCAATAGAAGACATAGTAAACGATGAAAAAATCATGCAGGACATTAATTTTCGCATAAATTATTTATCTGCAAGATCAAAGAAATTGATTCCCAGTTGGGAAGAACGCTACAAAGTTTTGGAAGAAACAGGTAAATTCCCTGAAACTGTGCACGTTTGGATAACCGATGAAAATGTTTATGCGGAATATAAAAAGGCGGTAAAAGAACTACATGGACACAATTCTATATGGGGCCTTTTTATAGATAACGACGCCTTTGAGAAGATTAAAAATGGGGATAAAGATTGGATCTCACAAGCAATTCTTTATTTAGAAGTTGACCCTTTCTATTTTAGGTCGGGGTATTTTAAGGAAAAATTATGTAAAGCATTAAAGCAAGCTCATTTGGATGAAGACGAAAAAATAAGAATTCAATAAATGTTAATAGTAATCATTAAAAAAGGATTTAGGCGGGAAATGAATTATTATTGCAGATTGGCAAGAGTAGTTTCTAATGATTCCTTTAAAGATAAAATATCTTTTTTAAAAGAAAATAAAGATAGTAGCCCTGGAGCAAAAATACGGGCAGAATATTTTTTAAAATATCTTTCGGATAGAAGTAATTTAACAACTTAATCAATTCGCTATGCCACAGAGCCCCACCACCATCAAATTATCAATCATCGCCATGGTCAAATTTACATCCGTAAAGTCAAATACTACAAACCGCTCATCACATGTCTTATGGCCCTTGAAAATAGCAAATCACGGCTTCCTTTTTTTGCCGCCTTGTTTTCAGCAGGAGCCCTCTTCCCTGCCCCCGACTTCCTGATAATCAAATAAACCATCGCTGAAGACATCCCCGCTGCTTTTGCAATTTTTACTCCTGAGACCCCCATTTTATATAGCGCGACAATTTTTTCATTCCTCTTCTGAATATTCTGCATTTCCTCCCTAAAGATTGCGTGTCGTTTTGCATAAAGTTTCTTTACAACTTTAGCATCCTTTCCAAGCGCCTTTAAAAGCCTGGCCAGATCTGAATTTGATTTTCCGGACATGGCACCTCCTTTCCAAAAAAGCGCACTGTGGATGAAAATCTATTTCTAAAAATACTGTGATGATTGATTGGTGTGCTCTTGTCCCCGCCGCAAAGTGCCTGGTATGAAGCACTCCCACCTCGTGCGGCTGGTTCAATCAAAATAATAATAATCCGTCCATTTTGCCTTTTGGGCAAAATGGGTTGACCCGGCTCAGCCATCCAAAAGCATTTGAATTTGCTTTTGCTTTTGGATTCCGGCTCAGCTATCCAACAGCATTTGAATTTGCTTTTGCTTTTGGATTCCGGCTCAGCCATCCAACAGCATTTGAATTTTCTTCTGCTTTTGGATTCCGGCCTGGCCATCCGAAAGAATTTGAATTTTTCAAAAACCACTGCCTGGGCAATTACCTTTTTCTGTTGTATTATATATCCCGCAGAGCGTAGATTATTAAGCTTCCCGGCCCTCCAGGAGCCCCCCTCGACACGTACTCCCCTCTTCTTCCCTGAGGAGCAATGTTCATGATTTCATCGTTCATCGGTATCCCTCGCCATTTGTTTGCCATCGCACTCTGCTCGCTCTGGCTGCTGCCTCTTTGCAGCTTTGCCGGCTCGCAGCCCGACCCGAATGCACCTGCCTGGGAGCTCTTACTGTCCAACAAGGCGTCAGATGCCCAGAAAATTTTTGCGGTAAATACCGGTAGCAGCGACAACGCCGTTGCCGGCGAAGCTCATCGCGGATTGGCCGAAGTTGCCGTTTTTCTCGGCAATGATAATGAGGGGTGCCGGGAAGTCTTCAAATCTTTTCAGGCGGATCACGACACGCTCATGCTGGCCGGAGCAATCGGTAAATTGACGATTTTCGGCCGCACTGCCGAGGCATACCAGATCTCCGAGGGGTATAAGGTACTTGAGAAGCTGGCGGACCACCCCGGACCGTTTTGCGGGCAGTTCCAGGAAATCCTGGCGAATCGCTACCTTGCCGATGGTAAGCTTTCCAAAGCGGTCGATCAGGTCAATCGAATGGGTTGCCTGCTGAATTGGAAGTATATCGGGCCGTTCGACAACATATCCAATTCCGGTTATGCGGCAGTTTATCCGCCCGAACGGGAGATCGATTTTTCCAGATCGTATCCGGGCAAGGACGGCGCCACGGTATCCTGGCACGACCTGAAAACCGCACCGACTTCGGCCTGGATTTTCATGGGCGACCACTCTTCCGAACAGAATGCGATCAATTATTTCTACTGTACGTTATCGAGTCCTGTAGAGCAGCGGGGACGTCTTGGCATTCGGTGCTTCAGGCCCCTTCACCATTTTTCTCAACGGCACCAGAGTGCTGGCCGATTCGGTATTTCGCAACACCGGAACCGACGTTTATATTCAGGATGTAGTGCTGCATAGGGGAGAGAACAGCCTTCTTTTGAAGCTCGGCCACGAATGGGCGCAACGCGGCTCTACCACCTCTCCTTTTTCAAACTTCTCCCTGCGATTTCTCGATGGGCAGTACCGGCCGATCACCGCCCTCACGGTCTCCACCAGCCATGTTGCCAATCCTTTGGCAGGCGAGCTAAAACCTGCCGCGCTCCGACCCCAGCCGATTTTCGATTCGGTAGTTGCGGCGCTGCGCAGCCGTCTGAGAACAAATCCCGGGGATGTCGATGTGGCGCTGCAGCTCGTCCGGTTTTTCAACCATGCCGACATGTCCGATGAAAGTCAATCGTTCGTGCATGCATGGTTGAAAAAATACCCGAAAAGTTCGCTTCTGCACGGATTGCTGTGTGAATCGTTTCTGCGATCGAAAAAGCATACCGATATGCAGACCGAAGCCCATGCCGCCTGGGTAGCCTCGCCGGACAATGCCATCCCGTGGGCTCTGGAAATGCAAACGGTGGCCCAGGGCGGCGATCCGCAGCAGCTCCTCAAGTTCATTGAGCAATCGCCTCCCAACTGTTCCGGCAGTTTTTTAGCGCTGGTAAACCAGATTGTCGCCTATTCCAAGACTGAAAACCAGAATGCGGCACTGGAGTGCATTCGCCAGATGGCAAAAAAGTTTCCGCTCACCGAGCAGGCGCAGAACATCATCGCCGCGTTCGATATTCAAGAGGGAGAGACGGATAAGGCGGAGCAGCAGTGGAAATCCTACCTCGATCATGACCATGCGAATGCTGCAGCGTACCAGGCTCTCATGAACATTGCGCTCAAACAGGGAAAGCCGCAGAAGGCCATTGATATTCTGCTTGAGGGGCTCAGGTACAAGCCGATCGATGCAACGGCCTGCTATACAATCGCCGATCTGGATTATGTGACGAAGAAATTGCCGGAGGCACTCGATTTTATCGACAGTGCGCTGGTTATCATGCCTGCGGGTTCCGAAATGCTTAATCTCCGGGGTACCATTCTTCAGGCAATGGGAGACCGCGCCCGCGCCCGCACGTCATTCGCCGATGCGGTGCACCTGACCCGCAACAACTTCAATGCCTGGGAGAATCTGCGCGCCATAGATAATAAGCCGGAACTCGATTCCATGGCGGCGCTCCCCTCCCCCGACGCGGTGATCGGCAACAGCGCGCTCTGGAGCGGGCGGTCCAATGATAACGGCGCAATTTTATCATACATTCGTGATATTTATTGTTATCCCGACCGAAGCTCCAAGGAGCGGACCTTTCTGCTCATCTATCTGCCAACCGAGCAGGCTGTTGACAAATGGAAGGAATATACGATCGGCCTGAATGGATACTACCAGATCGGAACCATTTCCCGTGCTATCACCCTCAAAGCCGTCGGGACGCAGGTTCCTGCGGAGCGGGAAAACACTAAAATCGTATTCAAATCCCTGCAACCGGGCGACTGCATTCTCCTGGAATGGACCCTGAAGAATTATTATACCGGCGACATGGCGCGTCAGGTATGGGGATCCGAACCCTTCCAGCTTAATATCCCGACCTATGACCAGCGTCTGCGCCTGATCACCCCGGTCGATGACACGATCCCCTGTAAAATCTGGGGCGATTCGGTTTCGTGCACCACCGCAATCCGGAACGACTACCGGGTTACAACCTTTTCACGGGCACCCTACCTTGCCCATGACCCCGAGAAATTCGAGGCAACCGACTGGGCTTCCAACCGGAAGGTCACGTACTCCACCTTTACCCGCTGGTCGCAGATTTCCGACTGGTACCTGCACCTTACCGAGCATATGCAAAGCAACACCCTGGAGCTCAATGCGCTGGCCGATTCGCTCTTCGCCGGTGCCCCATCGGCCCGGGATAAGGCAGGGCGAATCCAGCGGTATATCGCCGAAAAAATCCGCTATAGCTTTTTATCCTTCCGCCAATCTGCATGGACGCCGCAGCAGGCAAATGAAGTGCTCGCCACCCGGCTTGGCGACTGCAAGGATATGGCGTCGCTCGGCAGGATCCTGCTTCAAAAGGCGGGAATTCCTGCCGATCTTGTTCTGGTTAACACCGGAGAACATCAGTTTATCGACCATGCCTGCATCGGGCCGGAATTCAACCATTGCATTGCAGCGTGCACGATCGACGGTCAACGGCGCTTCATTGATTTTACCATGAAGGATGGAGCGATTTTCACCCTGCCTCCTTTCGACCAGGCCGCCATGGCGCTGGTGATCCACCAGGGAAACGATTCGCCCGAGCTGCTGCCGTGCGACAACGCCGGCAATCGTTTACGTTTGCGCACGATTACGGCGGTACTCGACCGGGATGGAACCTACAAAAATACGGTGGCGACAATGCGTACCGGCGTCGAGGCCTGGGAGAGACGGACGTTGTACCGGTATCTGACTCCCGAGCAGCGTTACACCAAACTCCAACCGAGCCTCGCCGAGGATTACCCCGACGTTTCCATCGACAGCTTGAGCATCAATAACCTCGATACACTATCCGACTCGGTATTGATGACCTATACCTACACGGCAAAAAATACCGTGACGACTTCCGGAACAACCGCCATATTTCCGTTTCACCTCCCGGATGCACTGAAGACCGCGGAATACCCCGTCGAAGAAAAACGCTACACACCGCTTGATTTCTCGCAGAGCTCCCTGGGAGCAAGCACGCAGTCACAGCATGCCGAACTCTTAGTGCCGGAAGGATGGAAGCCGGTCAATCTGCCCGCGTCCGTGAACCTGAATTCGCCCTACGGAACCTACTCCATCAATTTCAGCCGTAACGGCCGGACAATCGTATGCGACCGGAAGGCCGTTTATTTCTTCAACCGGCAGATTCCGGTCGGCGATTACGGCTCGGTAAAGGAGTATCTTAACGCGATAGCCAAGGCCGACGCAGTGCAGCTGGTGTTCTTCACCAATTAATATAGATGCGTTAAGTCAAGGGCTC
Source organism: uncultured Fibrobacterota bacterium (assembly GCA_963803935.1). GTDB lineage: Bacteria > Fibrobacterota > Chitinivibrionia > Chitinivibrionales > Chitinispirillaceae > BOG-1184. The sequence goes on from CAWDOZ010000054.1 coordinate 14,979, forward strand.
CGGTTCCGGTATTGCTTTGAAACATCGGAAGGAATCCTGAGGTTGCCCGATTTTGCGCGCGATCACTCCATCCCATCCGCAAATCGGGCTTCAATCGCCTCGCTGCACGCCGCCGCCACCTTCCCTATCGCCCCATACTCCGGCAGCGATTCCAGTACTTTTATCAACCGCTGCAAAGCAATCGGAACATAACGACGGTAGTGCGGTTTTCCCTTATTGATGGTCAGGTTACCGTACGCGCCGAGGGCCTGCATGAGCCGCTGCGCCGCGCAGAGGAAAAGTTCGTGCCTGGTGCAGGATGGATGTCCGGGAAGTGAACGGTAATAGTCGAACAGGTCACAAACCGTTTCTTCATCGAGCGCCGGTAGGTAGGGATCGTAGAGAAGCGACGAAACATCATAGGCAGGCGGACCGAGGCGCGCTCCCTGGAAATCGACGAAGCGAACCTCTCCCCGGCAAAGCAGGATATTCTCGGATTGGAAATCGCGGTGCAGGAAGGTCTGCGGCAGGGCGGCTGCGGCATTTGCAAGATTTCGCACGCCGGCCTCCCATGATGCGTCAAGCAGCGAGCCAAGGCCGCAGAGCCCGACGACGCAGTGCTGTGCAAAATAGTCCGATTCCCACCTGAACGTCGGGTAATCCATGGATCGCGAAGCAATCGCGGGGCTTGCATTGGGCCCGATGGACTGCCATTTTGAAAGTGCTTCGAGGGCTCGCCGGTAGGCGTTTTCGCGCGTTGCCCGGTCGCAGGCGGGATTTTCGACGATGCGCCTGAGGGTATCCTCGCCGAGGTCCTCCTCCAGGATGAGGCCCAGGGCCGGGTCCGCGGCAACGATCTGCGGAAGGAAGTGAATACTTCCCGACAGTTCCCGGGGGATCGAAAGAAATCGATTCCAATCCTCATCCCGGGAATCCCACATCATGAGGATATAGGATTGTTCTTCACTATCTTTCCTGAGGCGGAAAAACTTCCGCTGCGAGGCCGCGCTGCCCGCCGGGGTAACGGTAGTTTGCTTTTCAGAGAACCCGGGCAGGTGTTTACTTATAGAAGCGCGTTGAGCCGGATCGAGCACCGTATTACAATCCAATCGGCACCTCGCAATCCGGCATCACAATCATATTCTCAAAAGTCCGTCCTGCAGTAAGATTCACGCCGGGGAAGACAACGCTTTGCGAAATGCGGACATTCTCTCCCACCTGGTCCGTTTCGACCCACGCATGGCGGCCGAGTGCGCGAAAAACATGTTCCGGCATGCTTCGAAGAAAGCAGCGGCCGCCCTCCCGGTCGATGGACAGGCGGTCGGGGACATCGACCGGGGTAGCCCCGTCGATGCAATCGAAATGAATCCGGGCGAGCGCGGCAGGAGTTCCGATGTCGCGCCAGAAACAGTCCGCCACTTCGAGGATACCGATTTGTAATCCCCGGTCGATCCCTCGCTTCCAGACCGGAACAACCGAGATATCGCGGCTATCGAGCAGGTCGAGAAACGAAGGCCGGTACAGCGCCGCCCCGATGAACGCCCCTGACGCCATGGTGGCCTTGCGCCCGGTATCGGCCGGTACCCCGCAATAGGCATGGGAGTCCGGATCGTAATAAACCGCGCTGCCCTCCCGTGGATCAACGAGGAGCGCCGCATCCCATCCGGACTGCAGGAACCGGTCCGCAACGGCCCGCAGGTCGAAGTCCAGGAGAATGTCGGCATTACAAACGAAAAATGCCTCGTCGCCGGCCAGGAAGCGACGGGCGGCGTAAAGCCCGCCGCCGGTCCCGCGGATGGTTTTCTTTTCATGGAAGAGTGCAAAGGGATGCCCGGTTCTCTTTTGAAAAGCCCTGAGCTGCTCGGCATGGTAGTGGGCATTCACGCCGATAAGTTTAATTCCCTGCCGGCTCAGGAAGCGCAGGCTCCGCTCAAGAAGCGGTATCCCGCACACCGGGATGAGGGCCTTCGGGATGCCTGCGGTAAGGGGCATGAGGCGCGTGCCGAAACCTGCGGCAAGGATAAACCCCCTCATGCCGGTTCCTCGTCGTAATGGGCGAGATAACGGAACTGCTCGACATATGGAAGGCACTCGCGCTGCCACTCGCTGCATAGCTCCGGAAGCTCGATGCCGTCCTGCACCGCCTTTCTGAAATACTCACTTCCGGTGAGGATGTCGATTGCGGGCTTTACATATTCATATTCATAGGGGTCGGTACGGAAGGCGAACTCGCCTCCTGATGCTGCTTTTGCGGCCATGATGATCGCCGCCGCGGTTTCAACCGGCTTAAAGGCCGCAGGGTCGGTAACATGCAGCTGGAACCCCCTGCAATCCCTGCCGGCCCACTTCTGGAAGGTCGGGATGAAATCGTGATTGCGGAGCACGCACCCGGCTACCCCGAATTCCCCGAATATCGACCTGAATTTTTTTATGTCAAGCCACGGCGCTCCGAAGAGTTCGAAGGGACGCGTCGTTCCCCTCCCTTCCGAAAGATTCGTGGCCTCAAGGAGCACCATGCCCGGATAGACGATAGCCGTATCGAGCGTCGGCATGTTCGGCGAGGGAAGCACCCACGGCAGCCCGGTATCGCTGAAAAGCGAATGCCGGGAGTACCCCTGCATCCAACAACCTGCACCTCGGCTGATGGATAAAAATGCCTTTGCAGGAGCCGTGCCACCTCACCAATAGTCAACCTGTAGCAGAGCGGAATATCCGCGCCGCCGACGAATGAGTAGTATTCCGGCGTCATCACGGGACCGTCGACCCCAATCGCCGCAATGGGATTGGGACGGTCGAGGACATAGAGCGGGATTCCCCGCTCGCAGCAAGCCTCCATGCAGTACTTCAGCGTCCACAGGTAGGTATAGGGCCGGGCACCGACATCCTGGAGGTCGAACACCAGCGCGTCGAGGGGAGCCAGCATCGCCGGTGAAGGCTTTCTGTTTGTCCGTAAAGGCTGTAAACCGGCGTTCCGGCTCCATCTGAGGAAGCGCCCTCCCACTCCACCATATTATCCTGGGTCTGGCCGAAGAGCCCGTGCTGCGGCCCGAAAATGGCACCGATAGTTGCTCGCGAATCTGCGGCAACCGCCTCGGTGATGTGCACCAGCGACGCAGTTACCGACGCGGCATGGCAGACGATTCCAAGGCGTTTATCCGCCAGCGCGGCAGGAAATTCCCTCAAAAAGCAGTCGAGGCCTGATCGGACCATGGAGGAATACCCGAAAGAGGTGACAGGGTAACAAAGTGAGAATGTATATGATAAAAATAATTTGACGCCCGGAGCATTGGAGCGGTCGGGACATTGAAGGGAATGATGTTAGTTTTGAAAATTCCTACTGTGATGGGCGGCAACGGAGGAGGGGGCGGGTGACATCACTTCAGATCGGTAAAGGAAAAAGGTTTCCCTGGCCCGGCGGCGGCGCGGCGCGGCGGCGGCGCGCGCGCGCGCGCGCGCGCGCGCGCGCGCGCGCGCGCGCGCGCGCGCGCGCGCGCGCGCGCGCGCGCGCGCGCGCGCGCGCGCGCGCGCGCGCGCGCGCGCGCGCGCGCGCGCGCGCGCGCGCGCGCGCGCGCGCGCGCGCGCGCGCGCGCGCGCGCGCGCGCGCGCGCGCGCGCGCGCGCGCGCGCGCGCGCGCCGCTGGGGCGCCGCCACGGAGAGGGAGGAGGAGGCGACGCGCATGGCTTTTTTT
>CAWDOZ010000055.1:0-11399 GCA_963803935.1 uncultured Fibrobacterota bacterium
TGAAAATAATAGGTCGTACCGGAATTTCCCATGTCGAGGTTATTGCCCGCCATCTAGTGTGTTCCGATGCCTTCAGATGGTGACTTGGATATTGCTTTGGTGCACCGTGGCCTCCTTAGGGAATGAGTGGCCAACAGCTGCTGATCCTCCGTTGCCTGCCAACGTGTACTGGGGATTGCGCCGTGGCCATGGAGATGCTGATGGTATGGGTATTTGGTGTGGTATGTCTTGCTGTTTGAGGTGATTTTCCATTTCATGCTGAAAAAAGTTCCCCAAAAACCGTGTGTGGGAGTTGATTGAGGTCGAACACTTCTTTCCTGGAATATCCATGTGGTTCACAGGCTCTTAGAAGCAGCATGGTATGTCTTGGATGTGCCACAGCGCGGCCTCCGCAAAGTAGCGTGTTTTAGCGGGGATTGTAAATGGTATCGAACATGGTTATAGCCCCGCGTGAAAACAGGTTTCTTCACTTTACTGTGTTTCATCGATTTTCGGATGGAGGCCCGCGCTGGTGCAATTTACCAGGAGCGTGCAACGGCCCTATAGATGGCTGCCAAGTGCGGTGTCATCCTAAAGGTACAGGCGGTAACCGGAAAATTGCTGTGCGGCTATTTCCGCCTGCAGGAGCGCTTGTCTGTTTCCGATTCCTGCCAGCGTGAGGACGAGGGGATCCGCGAGCACGCGCCGCGGCAAAGGGTACGCGCGATGCCGCCTAGGCATCGTGCCCCTATGGAATACGTGCAGCAAACCTTCGGTATCGGTCGCGGTGCGTGGAGCAGGCTATCCGGAAGTACAGGATCTAATGGTTCCGATCCGGTAGGAAGCGGGGACCCACAATCGCAAAGCGATGGCGCGCGCTGCTTGTGCGGAGCGTAACTCGCGCCGAGCGCTCCCGCCGCGCGGAGACATACCTACGGCGGGTACCTAGCGCTCGCCTGACTGGGAGGGGGAAGAACATGTGCAGTTCAAGTTTGACCCAAAAGCATAGTTATTAAACTTTGTGGAGCCGAATGCGCCACCGGGTACCCGAGCAGGAAAACGTAGGCGTGAGCTGGCAACGGCGCTCCGCAAGGGGAACTATTTGATCTCTTCATTTTCGCCCGGTACATGGCGCCGTCTGTGCTCTCCGTGAACCACTCCATCCCGGCGATCTCTCAGCGAGGCCGACAACCGCTCCGGCAACGCCGTTCATTCACATAACGTATAATCGTACACCGCCTGCCTGATGTCTTCGGCGATCGGCGCCACGGCCGGGAGCAGCAGCATGAACTCCTCGCCGCCATAACAGCACTGCTAATTGAGCAGCTGACGGTTTCAATGAGCGCGATGTCCCCTATGCTGTTGATGTTGTTATACTGCTTGGAAACGATGTTTGCAACACTCACGAGCGAGACAGTGGCCTTCATTGTGCGTCTTGCTGGCAACACAGGTGGTTCACTCCGCTCGTTGAAAACGGCGGTTATATGCCTTTGTCAGGTGTCTAAGAACATGCGCATCGACGATTTTTGAAAGGCGATCTGTTTCTTTATATATTCGGGAAATACAATTTGAGCGTTGCCACATGGATTCCTACATCTCTTCGTTAATCTGAGAATAATTATGCCTCGTCATCGCTTCATCCTCGGGAAGCCGGATCTAATGAACTCGCAAAAACGAGATCCCTGTAGCTGGTTTTCTCAAGTTTGATGGAATCGCTGAGGTATTATCTTGTTGAGCAGGTGTCGACGATGTCTTTGCTTACTATTTCAACTACTTTCTTATCGGTTAAAATTTTAAGATTGTCGATATCCTCGATAGTGCGGTATTTTGGCCATTCCGTTATTGAGTTGATGTCGTGCCCTGCCGGTTTCCACGGCTTCCTCCCCCCTCCTCCATTTGTTGTTGCTGCTGCCGCCAAAAAAACATTCCTCAACGCCTTTTTCCGAGATGCCGCCTTCCCCTGCCCATAAAACAGGACGGCTGCCCTGGAAATTTCGGCAAAAGTGCTTGATCAAACCCATCCCAATGTCGCATTATTAATTCAATGAATGAAGCATTACTGCAAAGCGTTCTTCCCGGTATGCCCGGAGTAACCGGCCGAGCTCAGGAAGAACGCTTTGCAGTAATGCTTCATTCATTGAATTAATAATAAATTATGGGATGGGTTTGATCAAGCACTTTTCGAAATTTGCAGGGCAGCATATCGTATTTTTTATGGGCAGGGGAAGGCGGCATCTCGAAAAAGGCGTTCGGAATGTTTTTTTGGCGGCAGCAGCGACGATGGAGGAGGGGGAGGGAACCATGGAATATACCGGCAGGGCACAGGACGAGTCGCCAACCCCGAATAACGGAATGGCCAAAATACCGCCGCTCAATATCGAGGATATCGACAATCTTAAAATTTTAACCGATAAGAAAGTCATTGAAATCGTCAGCGGAGACATCGTCGACCATATACTGACGGATGAATACCTTCGCGATTCCATTGGAACAAAGCCCGGGACCTACTACCGGGATCTCGTTTTTGCGCTCATTCAGATCCGGCTTCCCGAGGATGAAGCGAAACGAGACTGGCGTGAAATACTGCGGCATAAGTATCTCCTGAGCGAAAAACTGGGACGCAATGTAGGAATCCATGTGGCAACGCTCGATTATTATTCCAATATAAAGAAACAGATCGCCTTTCCGAAAATCGTCGATGCGCGGGAGTACCTTGACACCGCAAGCCGCGCGCTCACCGATGACCTGACAAAGGCATATAACCGCCGTTTTTTCAACGAGCAGATGAACCGCCTGTTCCAGCAGACGCGCGATGAAGGCGGCTGCTTCTCACTCATCATGTTCGACCTGGACTACTTCAAGCAGTATAACGACATCAACGGCCACATCCAGGGGGACATCGCGCTCATTGAAACCGTCAGGATCCTCCATGCCGTGTGCAGTCTCGATTCCGCGGTGTGCCGCTATGGCGGCGAGGAGTTCATGCTGCTGCTCCCCGGCCATCCCATCGAGGAGGCGCGCCGGATCGCCGAAGACATCAGGCAGGCGGTGTACGATTATCGTTATGTCAATGAACAGGCGTTGCCGGGAGGCAGGCTGTCGGCCTCGCTCGGGGTCACGAGCTATCGCCCGGGAGTCGCATCGGCGCAGCAGATGGTCGCAGAAGCAGACGGCGCCATGTACCGGGCGAAAAATAAAGGGCGAAATCGGGTGGAAATCTTCCCCCTTGCGGAGCGCGTACCATGAAAAGGCCGCTCATCAGGGGCGACTCACGCCTCGTTTTCCTGCTCGGGTACCCGGTGGCGCATTCGCTGTCCCCGCAGATACATAACTATGCTTTTGGTAAACTTGAACTGCCGCATGTTTATATTCCCCTCCCGGTCAGGGCGGAGCACCTGCATACCGCCGTCCATATGCTCCGCGCGGCGGGAGCGCTCGGCGCCAATGTTACGCTCCCGCACAAGCAGCGCGCCGCATCGCTTTGCGATGTGCTCAGTCCGCTTTCCTACCGGATCGGAACCGTAAATACCCTGTACTTCCGGGATAACCTGCTCCACGGCACCACGACCGATCCCGAAGGTTTCCTGCGCGCACTTGCTTTCATGGGGCACGATGCCCGCGGAGGACACATTGTGCTCATCGGCAGCGGCGGCATCGCGCGTACCCTTGCCGCAGCGCTGGCTGCTTCGCGGATCCCCTCGTCGCTCACGCTGGCCGGCAGGAATCGGGAACGGACGACGGTCCTTGCAGGCGAAATAGCCGCAGCAATGAATTTTCCGGTTACCGCCTGTACCCTTGATGACACCGCACTTGGTGCATCTATGGGCCGTTGCACGCTCCTGGTAAATTGCACCAGCGCGGGCCTCCATCCGAAAATCGATGAAACGCCGCTTGATAAAAAGTATTTTCACGCGGGTATGACCGTGTTCGATACCATTTACAATCCCGCTAAAACGCGCTTCCTTGCCGAAGCGGAGGCCGCGGGGTGTCGCATCCAGAACGGATTGCGCATGCTGCTCTACCAGGGGCTCGCCTCCTTCTCCCTGTGGACCGGCATCGATGTCCGGGAAGAAATATTCGACCTCGATCAACTCCAGCACGGCATTTCGGGATAGCTTCGCATGAAATGGAAAATCACCCCCTCCCGAACGGCCGGAGACATTGCCGTCCCGCCGTCCAAATCCCATACCATCAGGGCACTTCTGATCGCCGCGCTGGCCGACGGGCAATCCCGCATACGCAAACCGCTGCTCGCCGGCGACGGAGGATCGGCACTCTCGGCCGCTCGTTCCCTGGGGGCCACGGTGCGCACCGAAGGCGATACCATCACCGTCGAAGGCATCGGAACACGCTACAATGGCGGCGATGACCTTTTCGACATGGGAAATTCCGGTACCGGTACGAATTTGTTCATGGCAGCGGCGGCACTCGGCACCAGGCAACGGCGGTTCGACGGCGACGCTTCGCTGCGTTCGCGCCCGTTCAGGCCCCTTCTTGACGCACTGGGACAGCTTGGAGCGAAGGCATCCATTGACCGGGGAGTACCCCGGGATCTCCCCTTTACCATATGCGGACCGCTCAGGGCGGGAGCCGCGACGGTGAACGGGGTATCGTCACAATTTGTTTCGAGCCTGCTCTTTGTTACACCGCTCCTTGCCGGACCCTCGGAAATTATCGTGGAGAATCTTCACGAAAAGCCCTATGTCGAACTCACGTTGTGGTGGCTGCAGGCACAGGGAATTAAGATCCAATATTCCGAAGATCTTTCCCGCTTTACGATTCAGGGCGGACAGGCTTATCACGGCTTCGACCGGGAAATACCTGCGGATTTTTCAGGCGCAGCCTTTGCCGCTTGCGCAGGTGCGCTGGGACCGGCCGGGCTGCGGCTCACGGGTCTTGACTTTTCCGATCCCCAGGGCGATAAGGGAATATTCGATGTTCTTGACCGGATGGGTGCGACCGTAACCCACGGACTCGGTTCCGTGACCGTTTCCGGACCGGGCCCGCTCAAGGGCATCCCGATCGACCTCAACGCCATGCCCGATGCCCTGCCCGCGCTTTCGGTTGTTGCCTGCGCAGCAGAGGGCGAAACCCGCATCGGTAATGTCGCCCAGGCCCGTATCAAGGAGACCGACCGTATAGCGGTCATGCGGGAGGAGCTCACGAAGATGGGGGCCGACATTGCAGAGCTTCCGGACGGCCTGGTCATCAGGAACCGTCCGCTTCATGGCGCTCATGTCAATGGTCACGACGACCACCGGGTGGTCATGGCGCTCGCCATCGCGGCGCTCAATGCCGACGGGGAAACAATCATTGACGGAGCCGAGGCGGCCGCGGTTACCTACCCGACCTTTGTCGACGATTTCCGCGCCGTGGGCGCGGAAATCGAGATCGGCGCCTGATCGTGGAACTCACCGTCAACCTCGCACCGCGCTCCTACCCGATCGTTCTCGACCGCGGGATCGCTGCCGCGCTGCCGCTCCGCCTTAAGAAAGAATTCCCAAAAAGCAAATTCGGCCTGGTAACCAACACCACGATTGCAAAGCTCTATGGGGATCTTATCGGGCAGTGGGAGCGGGATCTCGGCTGCACCGTCCATTACATGCCCGACGGGGAACGCTACAAAACACTTGAAACCTGGGGAGCCATTTTCGACACCTTCCTGCCTGCAAAGTTCGAGCGGTCAAGCGTCATCATCGCCCTCGGCGGCGGAGTGGTGGGGGATGTGGCGGGGTTTGCCGCTGCGACACTCATGCGGGGCGTCGCCTGCGTCCAGGTGCCGACCACGCTCCTGGCCATGGTCGATTCGAGCGTGGGCGGCAAGACCGCGGTCGATCACGCAGCCGGGAAGAACCTCATCGGCGCCTTTCACCAGCCAAGCCTGGTCTGGATCGATACCGCCTTCCTCGATACGCTGCCCCCGCGGGAGTATGGTGCCGGATGCGCGGAGCTGCTGAAATACGGTTTCATCGGCGGTCCCGACTTATTCGATTTTATTGCAGTGAGCGGGCAATCGATCCTCGGCGGCAAACCCGCAGAACTCCTCGAAGGACTCCGGCACAGTATCGCCGTGAAGGCCGGCGTCGTCGAACGCGACGAATACGAGACAAAGGGAGAACGCGCGCTTCTCAACTTCGGCCATACCTTTGCCCATGCGCTTGAGAAGTACTTCGGCTTTGATAGTCTTCTGCACGGCGAGGCGGTGTGGTGGGGAATGCGCTGCGCTTTCGAACTCGGGCGCAGGATCGGTACAATTCCGGAAGCATCGGTCGCCCGCTACGAAGCATTGATGGAGTTTTTTCCACGGCCCCCGCTCCCGGCAGCTCCTCCTGCCGAGGACCTTATCAGGGCTATGCAGTTCGACAAGAAAGTAGCCTCAGGCGCATTGGCCTTTGTTGTCCCAACGGAGCCGGGAACCTCGGTGGTGAAGAGCGATATTTCGCTGCAGGATATCGCCAATGTATTGAGGAAGGTATTCAGATAAAACTGAAGAATATAATAGTTCATAATTCGGCAAATATCTTTTGACAAAGCATCCGGAAATCGGCATTATTGTTTTCTATCTGCCTCCACCTCCCCGATCCCGGCCATTTTCAGGAACACTTTCCCGTCGATAGTCTCATTCTTCAGCAGGTAAGCCGCGATCGTGGTAAGGATTTCCTTCTTCCCGGCAAGGAGGTCGAGCACCCGGCGGTACCGCTCGTTGATTATTGCGGCAACCTGCTCGTCGATGTACTGCTGCGTGGTTTCGGCATACTCACGGGCGCCGCCCATTCCACCGCCGTCGCCCATGAATACCGGGGTGGGACGCGAACGAAGCGTTACATTGGCGAATTTCGGGCTCATCCCGTAATCGGTTATCATGCGGCGTGCGATATCGGAAGCCTTGTCGATATCGTTGGAGGCCCCGGTGGATATCATGCCGAATATCAACTGTTCGGCCGCCCGTCCGCCGAGGAGGACGTCGATTTTTCCCAGCAGCTCGTCGGTTGTCATGAGGTACCGGTCTTCGGTCGGCGTCTGCATGGTGTATCCCAGTGCGGCAATGCCGCGGGGAATGATGGAGATTTTCTGCACCGGGTCGGCGCCCCCGGTGAAGGCGGCGGTCAGGGCATGGCCGGTTTCATGGTACGCCACGATTTCCCGTTCATGGGGATTGATGAGCTTACTGCGCTTCTGCAGCCCGGCGAGGATTTTTTCGATGGCCTCATCGAAATCCAGGTGTGACACCTTCCCCCGGCCGGCCCGCACGGCAAGGAGCGCCGCCTCATTGACGATGTTGGCGAGGTCGGCGCCGGAGAACCCGGCCGTTGCCCGCGCCACGGCGGCGAGATCGACGCTTTCGTCGGTAATGACATCCTTTGAATGGATGGTGAGGATTGCCAGACGTCCCGGAAGATCGGGCCGGTCGACCACTACCTGGCGGTCGAATCGCCCGGGCCGGAGGAGGGCAGGGTCGAGCACCTCGGGACGGTTCGTGGCCGCCAGCAGGATTACCCCGGTCCGGGAGTCGAAACCGTCCATTTCGACCAGAAGCTGGTTGAGTGTCTGCTCGCGTTCGTCATTACCCATCGCCATTGGAGAACGGCTTTTGCCGATTGCGTCAAGCTCGTCGATGAAAATGATGCAGGGCGCCTTTTCACGTCCCTGATGGAAGAGGTCACGCACCCGTGCGGCACCCACGCCGACGAACATCTCCACGAAATCGGCGCCGCTTATCCGGAAAAACGGCACCTGCGCCTCCCCGGCAACCGCCCGTGCGAGGAGGGTCTTGCCGGTCCCCGGAGGGCCCACGAGGAGCACGCCCTTGGGAACCTTTCCGCCGATAGCGGTATATTTTTCGGGATTCTTCAAAAAATCGACAACCTCGACCAGTTCCTGCTTCGCTTCATCGGCTCCAGCGACATCGGCGAAGGTGGTTTTTACATCGCCCTCGGCAACCAGCTGCGCCTTATTCTGAGCAAAGGACATGACGCCGGTGCCCATCTTGCCCATCCGGTTAAAAATGAACCGCCAGATAAGCAGCATAACGCCAAAGGGGATGATCCAGGTAAGGAGAAAATCGAGGAAGCGGTTATCGGTCGCCTGCCGTGCAAAATACTCGACTTTCATCGAGTCAAGAAGCGGCACGAACGACGGATCGACGACCGGGACGGTTCTGTATGACAGCCGCTTCTGGAGATCCTCCCCGGCGGCGACGGATTTTTTCACCGCAGAATCCAGCGCTCCGCTCGTGTAGGAAAGCCCCACGTAAAATTTATCGTCCATTTCCACACGCCTGATTTCGCCGGTATGGACTTTCTTCTTGAACGCCGAGAAATCGATAGTCTCGGTGGGCGTATTGACCATAAGCGTCTTGAAATAGGCGACGAGAAGCAGGGCAATGAGGATATACCAGAGTGAAAAATGGAACTGCTTCCCGGTCAGGTTCAATTGATTGAGAAGAGTGCTATGTTTCCTGGTAACACCGGGCCGATTGTCAGGAACAGGGTTCTCCCAGAGTTTTTTCTTTTTGTCTCCGGCGGAGTCGCGAAGATCAGGCATATAAGGCTTCTCTCTAATGCCTTCGGGTCAGGTTCATCGAAATTATTTCCCGAACCTTTCGCCTCAGGCTGCTCCTACCCTTAATTCACCTTTAAGCAACATCACGTCAGGGTGTCCAGTTTATTTTCCCGACATCTCTCATCGCATTTTGCGGATCCAGGAGTAACATCCTGAGCCCGCCCCCGGGGATAATCCAGCTTTTAGAAGAGCCCGATTACCCTTCTCATTGCGCCCTCCTCCTCCCTGCCATCGGCGACGATTTCAACTTCGCTGCCGGATTTGGCGTCAAGCAGAAGGAGCTCCAGAATGGATGCCGCATTTGCATTCCTGCGTCCCTTGCGAATGGTTACCTTGCTGTCCACACTTCTGCATGCCTGAACGATCCTGACCGCCGGTTGCATATAGATGCCATGGGCATCCCGAACTATAACCTTTCTGCGTAACATGCAATCCTCCTTCCTATCAGTATTGGTAGTTTGAAGGATGAAGGAAAGCAATTCCTATGCCATGCTGTAGAGGCGTGTATGCGTAGAGGCGAAAGGAGGCTTTGCGGAAGGAGTGTGCCGGAGACGAGAGTTTGCGCGGCTCCGGCACCTGAGGAATAACTATGAGGATTATTGAGCCGCTAATATGCCTGCGGCTGCACAGGCTGCACCGAACCCGTTGTCGATATTGACAACCGTCAGCCCGGTAGCGCATGAGTTAAGCATCGCGAAGAGGGGCACCAGGCCGCCCAGATGGACACCGTAGCCTACCGACGTCGGGACGCCGATGACCGGGCAGGATACATAGCCGGCTATGACCGAGGGCAGCGCACCCTCCATGCCGGCAATGGCGAGAATGACGCCCGCATTGAGGAGGGTATCCTGGTGGCTGAAGAGCCGGTGAATCCCCGCTACGCCCACATCGTTGAGCATGACCGGGGTGTGGCCGAGAATTTCCGCCGTACGTGCCGCTTCCATCGTTACCGGCCGGTCTGCCGTTCCAGCCGAGCAGATCACGATCGGCCTGGAGCTCTCTTTTTTGGCCCAGCCGGGTGACTTTACCCAGAAGCAGCGTGCCATTTCATCGATTTCCGCCTCCGGGATTCCGGCTCTGACGGCATCGAGAACCTCCCGGCTTGCGCGGGTACCGAAAGCGGTGACGTGGTGGCCAATCTGGGATTTTGCAATGGCCACCACGTGTTCCGGCGTTTTACCCTGGCAGAATATCGCTTCGGGATACCCCTTGCGCATGGCGCGGTGGTGGTCGACCTTGGCGAATCCGAGATCTTCAAAAGGAAGGTTCTTGAGGCGATCGAGCGCCTCGGCCACCGGAAGGGTGTGATCGGCAACACCGGAAAGAAGCGACATGAGCAGTGACTGATCCATGGAGTTTCCTATTCAATAGTAAATTTTAGTTATACATTAATTTTTTAACGAGCTTTCGAGAAGCGCTGTAATAATATCATTTGCCGAGACATTTTCGACTTCGGCATGAAATGATCTCACGAGCCGGTGTCGTAACACCGGAAATGCCGCCTTGCGGATATCGGCAAGGGTCGGCGTCGGCCGGCCGTCGAGGAGGGCATAGGCCTTTGCGGCGAGAACCAGGAACTGCGAAGCACGCGGGCCCGCGCCCCACATGATGTGCTTGCCGATGGCCTCCGGACACTCGCGTGTTGCAGCGCGGGTCGCGCGGGCAAGGGAGACGGCGGCTTCGATGACCGATTCTGCAACGGGAACCCGCCACACCAGGTCACGGAATGCCCGGATTTCATCGAGGCTAACGACCGCCCTGAGTTCAACCGATTGCGGCGACGTTGTGGCCCGGACGATGGCAAGTTCGGATTCCCGGTCAGGGTATCCGACCTCGATGGAGAACATGAACCGGTCCTGCTGCGCCTCGGGCAGGGGGTAAGTACCCTCCTGCTCGATCGGGTTCTGGGTTGCAAGGATCCAGAACGGCGCCGGAAGTTCATAGGTCACGCCCGAGGAGGTTACTTCGCGCTCCTGCATGGCCTGCAGCAGGGCCGACTGGGTCTTGGGCGGCGTACGGTTGATTTCGTCGGCCAGCACGATGTTATGGAATATCGGCCCCTTAACAAACCGAAATTCCCGGCGGCCCGTTGCCCGGTTGTCGATGAGAATCTCGCTGCCGGTTATGTCGGAGGGCATGAGGTCAGGGGTGAATTGGATGCGGTTGAAGGCCAGGTCCAGGCACTTCGCAAGGCTCTGCACAAGCATGGTCTTGGCGAGACCCGGTACCCCGATGAGCAGGCCATGACCCCCGGCAAGGAAGCAGGCGAGGAGATCGTCGATGACCTCCTGCTGGCCGACGATTTTTTTGGAGAGCTCGCTTTTAATCGATGTTACCGCTGCAGACAGACGTTCCGCGAGCTCGATATCGTTATGCTTTTCGGTCAGGGGCATCGAATGAAAATAAGTGAAGCGGGGAGTGGAAGGTTAGGGTGTATGGGTAAGGCATTTAAATCTTTTATTGATGGGGGAACCATAAAAAATGGTTCCCCCTGGTCGGAGCCGCGCAAAGCCGCGTCTCCGACTCACCCCTTCCTGCGGAAGTACGAGGCGATGCCTGCCTCGCTTTGCTCAGCAGGCGCCCTCGTACTCCCGCAACGCTCTCATTAGGAAAGAACATGAACCGCGAAAAAAATCTAGATTATTGCAGATGGAATGACCTATCAATCTGTTTTCTTTTGTCTACCTTATGGGAGCGTTGCGGGGGTGCTCAGGCCCCGCCAGAGGCGGGATTAGCCGAGCACCTCCGCAGAGGGGGCAGCGGAATACCGGCCTTCTTTTCGGCCGGGATTCCGTGAGGGGGAGACTTCCCCCCTTAAGTTTTCTTTATTTTTATTTTTCTTCTGCTTTTATTGTTAT
>CAWDOZ010000056.1:0-13467 GCA_963803935.1 uncultured Fibrobacterota bacterium
AGCCACGCGGTGCTGAAAAACGCGACATTGATTGCGATGATATCGAACAGGAGCGTGAGCAGTTTTTCGAATATCCGGATACCCATGGCGATCCTACAGCGAGCCATTGATAAAGGCGCTGAAAATTCCGGCGCCCGATTGCGCCGGGCTGTCCTTCGCGGCAATTTCGCTGTACACCGCTCCACCATTGCGCGAAATTCCCGGCCCGCAGGCCGCAAAGGGGACCGGGGAGGAGTCGTGCGTCCGCAGCGAAAGGGGAGTGGCATGATCGGGCGTAACGATGATTCGCAGGTTGCCGGTTGCATCCTGCAATTTCAGCATCTCGCCGACGATGTACCGGTCGAACTCCTCGATGGCGGTAATTTTTTTCTGGAGCGACCCCTCGTGCGAGGTCTCGTCCGGCGCCTCGACATGCAGGTAGACAAAGTCCTCTTCGGCAAGTGCGGCCGCTGCTGCGGCAATCTTTCCCGCATAGTTGGTGCCGAGGTACCCGGTGGCGCCATCGACAAGCCGGACGCGCAGCCCCGCGAGGATTCCGAGCCCCCGCACGAGGTCCACCGCCGAGATCACCGAGCCCGACAGGCCGAAGCGCTCGGCAATGGTAGGGAGCGTTATAGCCCGGCCCTGGCCCCACAGCCAGATATCCGTGGCAGCTTTCCTGCCGCTCTGTTCGCGGCGAAGGTTTACCGGTGCATTTTTCAGGGCCTCGCGCCCCTGCCGCATGATGGAGCGCAGGAGGTCGCTTCCCGGCCCGTTCGGGAGAAACGGCCCGATTTCGCGTCCGGTGATGTCGTGCGGCGGAACGCAGGCGCATCCGGCCGGGAAATCGGGGATCACTAGGAGATGGCGGTAGGAGACCCCCCCGTGAAACGTGAGCGAAGCGCAGCCGAGCTTCTGCTCAAGCAGTTCTATGAGGTCAAGGGCATCCTGGGTTTCCATGTGTCCGGCCGAGTAATCGACCATGCGGTCGTTTACAATGGTAACCAGGTTGCAGCGGAAGGCGGTATCGTTTGCCTTGAGGGCAACGCCCATGCTGGCCGCCTCGATGGGCGCCCTGCCGCTGTAGTACAGCGCCGGATCGTATCCCAGGAGTGAAAGGTTGCCGACGTCGCTGCCCGGAGGCAATCCAGCAGGAATGGTGGCGATGCGCCCGACGACCCCGTGTGCGGCGATGCGGTCCATGTTGGGCGTTTGGGCATAGGCCAGCGGAGTCTTCCCCTCCAGTTCGGGAATGGGAAGATCGGCCATTCCGTCACCAATCAGCATTGCATATTTTATTGCCATATCGCTCCGGTCACCGCCGGGTTATCCGGCGATGTCCTTCATGATGTCAACAAGCGTAGCCTGCATGTCGTTCTTTTCGATCACCTGCGTGTGCCGCTCCGGCCGTTGCCGCAGCCGGCTGAGTGCCCGATGGACCGGCATGCCAGAAAGCGCACTGATCCGGTCGATGGCCCGGAACTCGTCGTCCACGACTTCGCCGGTCATTCCCCGGAGCACGGCGGTGCCGAACTTGAACGGGCTTGCCGTTGACGCGATAATCGTGTGCCGGTTGCCCGGCAGGGCGACCCTGCTGCCGACAGCCGCAGCAACTGCGGTGTGTGTATCGAAAACATAGCCGGTCTGCCTGAATGTCGTACCGATGGTCGCGAGCACCTCCTGTTCGTCGACCCAGCCCGGAACGATGAACCGGCCCATCGCTTCCCTTATTTGCTCGTCAACACGAAACGCCCCGGTGGAGGCGAGCGACCGGCTCCACCCTGCTGCAGCCTCCGCATCGTGGCCCGTAACCTCGAAGAGAAACCGTTCGAGGTTGGAGGAGATGAGGATATCCATGGAAGGGGAAGCGGTACGGGAGAAGGGGCGGTTGCTGTTGTAAAGTCCGGTTTCGAAAAAATCGGCGAGCACGTTATTGGCGTTGGAGGCGCAGATGAGCTTTTCAATGGGGAGTCCCATCCGCATTGCATAGTAACCGGCGAGGATATTGCCGAAATTGCCGGTCGGGATGCAGAAATTAACCGGTTCCCCGGCAGCTATCGTCCCCCGGCCGACCAGCTTGCCGTAGGACGAGAAATAGTACGCGATCTGCGGGCAGAGCCTGCCCCAGTTGATCGAGTTGGCGGACGAAAACTCGAAGCCTTTTTCACGGTAGCGTTCCCGCAGCTCGGGGCTCCCGAGGAGGCGCTTGACCTCGGTCTGGCACTCGTCGAAATTCCCCTTCACGCCGACCACGCGGGTGTTGACGCCGTCGGTCGTGGTCATCTGCAGCTTCTGGACTTCGCTGACCCCGCCGTGGGGGTAGAAGACGATGATCGATATTCCGTCGCAGTTCCTGAACCCTTCGAGAGCGGCCTTGCCGGTATCGCCGGAGGTCGCTACCAGGATGACCGTATGGGAGCGGTCGCCGAGGATTTTTTTGGAGGTACCCATAAGGCGCGGCATGATCTGTAACGCGACATCCTTGAAGGCGGCGGTCGGCCCGTGCCAGAGCTCCATGACCGAGCGGCGTTCGTCGAGCGGCACGACGTTGACAATTTCATCGGTGTCGAATGAGGCCGCATTATAGGCCCCCGCTATACAGGAGGTGACATTCGTTGCCGGGAAATCCGTCAGGAGGGGGGAGAGGATTCTCTGTGCAACGGCCGCGTAGCTCTCGCTTCCGGTGGGCAGGAAGCCGAGGTCAGGCACCGTTTCGGGTACAAAAAGCCCGCCCTCGGGCACCATGCCCAGCGCAATGGCCCGTGAGGCGTTTACCGGAGAATGGTTATTTCGGGTGCTGATATACTGCATCGGTTCCTCGCTGCCGGGAGGGTCGCTTTAGAAAGAGCTACTCCTCGATTCGTATAACCTGGGTTCGAGCCTTGATATAGTTCATTGCCTCAATGCCCTTGAGCGCCGCCCGAAGATTCTTTTCGATTGCGGTATGGGTCAGGATAATGACCGGGACGCTCTTCTCCGAGAACCCCTCCTTCTGCATGACCGAAGCGAGGGAGATCCCCTCATCACCGAGCAGGCCTGCAATGGAAGCGAGAACACCGGGCTTGTCCTGGACAGTAAACCTGAGATAGTACCGGCCTTCGATCGCCTCGATCGGCTTGACCGGAAGCTCCTGTGAGGAGCTGTAGTACTCCATCGGAATACGGACCCCGGCTTTGCAGGAGATGTTGTGGGCCACATCGATGATGTCGCTGACCACGGCGCTGGCGGTCGGCAGCTCGCCGGCGCCCTTTCCATACAGGAGGATCTGGCCGACCGCATCGCCCTCCAGGAGCACCGCATTATAGACATCCGATACCGAGGCCAGGATGTGCCGGACCGGAAGCATGGCCGGATGCACCCGGACATCGAGCCGGTCGTCGTCCGCGCTCTTTTTAATGATCCCCAGGAGCTTTATGGTATACCCGAGCTCTGCTGCAAAGGCGATGTCTTCCTTGCCTATTGCGGTGATGCCCTCGATACTTATCGAGCTGAAGGGCACGTAGCCGCCTCCGGCCAGTGAGGCGAGAATTGCCACCTTGTGCCCCGAATCGCCGCCCCCCACATCGAGCGCCGGGTCGGCTTCGGCATAACCCTTCTTCTGCGCCTCGTCGAGCGCAGCGGCAAAGGTCAGCCCCTCGCGCGACATCCTGGTGAGGATATAATTGCAGGTACCGTTGATGATGGTCTTAATCGAGAGAATGGAATTGGCAACCAGCCCTTCACGCAGCGCCTTGATGATCGGCATGCCGCCGCCTACCGCCGCCTCGAAATAAACCGATACCTGCTCGCGTGCAGCTGCTTCGAAGATCTCGGGCCCGTACTCGGCGAGCAGGGCCTTATTTGCAGTAATGACGTGCTTCTTCCGCGCGAGTGCCGCGAGAACGAGCTTCCTGGCAAAGGTCGTTCCGCCGACAAGCTCCACGACAATCTGTATGGCGGGATCATTCAGGATATCGTCCGCATCGGCCGTGCACACGGCACCGGTTGCGCCGAACTGCTCGCGCCTCTTCGGGTCCTTATCGGCGATCCTCGCTATACGGATAGGCAATCCGCGCTCCTTGCGGAGCTTTTCGATGCGCTTGCTCAGAATTTTGACTACGCCGCCGCCAACCGTGCCGGCGCCGACGATCCCGATCAGAATTTCCTCCATAATAAGGAATCCTCTCTATATAATGATTCGGCTTGAGCCGATTAAAAATACCTTATCGCGAATACTATCTTCTCTGGTGGGGGAACCGCCTACGGCGGTTTCCCCTGGTCGGAGCCGCGCAAAGCCGCGTCTCCGACACACTCCTTCCTGCGGAAGGGGGAGGCGATGTTTGCCTCCGGCAAACGCTCTCCCCCTCCCGCAACGCCCTCTTTCAGGGTAGAAAAAACATTAAAGGCTAAAAAATGGAGCGATTGTGCATTTTTTTCTGAAGCCTGAGGTCCGAAGCCTGAAGGCATCTTTTCCCCCTCCCGCAAACCTCACCTTTGGTAGAAAACACATTAAAGGATATAAAAAAGGATCGATTAGATGCTTGCTGAAGTCTGAAACCTTTTTCCTGCTCACAGAAACGATCCCACTAAGGAAATGTGAAGGAAAAAGAAACCCCTGTAAAAAAGAACTGCCAGGGTCTGGTTTGCGACTTTGCGCTGAGACTGGAGAGATTGCGAATGGATATCAGGGACTTGCTCAATAGTGCAGGCGAGGTTCAGGATTATATATTAGATATCTGAAAACAAAGAGATTAAGAAACCAATGTTCCGGACCACAAGAACAGAGGAATATTATGAGAACCCTGAACGAAATAAAAAAAACCTTATCTTCCTTAAAAAATAAAATCCATGACCAGTATGGCGTTTC
Source organism: uncultured Fibrobacterota bacterium (assembly GCA_963803935.1). Lineage (GTDB taxonomy): Bacteria > Fibrobacterota > Chitinivibrionia > Chitinivibrionales > Chitinispirillaceae > BOG-1184. Next base: position 4,826 of record CAWDOZ010000056.1, read on the forward strand.
GAACCTCGAAATGTTCGGTTCCTATGTCCGCGGCGAGCAGAGCGAAGACAGCGATATCGATGTTTTGGTAGAGTTCGACAGGGATGTTTCATTATTGGATGTCTCAGCCCTGCAGATTTACCTTTCGGAGAAACTTGAGGCTAAGGTAGATGTGGTTCTTCGGCGAAGCGTAAGAAGGGAACTTCAAGATACCATTTTTGCCGAGGCGATTTCGGTATGAAGAGAAATATCAAGCTGTTTATAAGCGATATTCTCAATAATATGCGGCTGGCGGAGCGCGTTGTTGCCGATATCGATTATAAGGCCTTTGTATCTATCGAAGAAAAAAATTATACCGCGGTTAGGTGCATCGAGATAATCGGAGAGGCGGTTAAAAATATTCCGGAGGAAGTTCGCCGGAGATATCCGGAAATTCCCTGGAAGGCACTGGCTGGCATGCGGGATCTGGCTATTCATTTTTATATGGGTGTGGACTATAAGATCATCTGGAAGACGATTAAAGATGACTACCCGATCCTGCGGCCTCAGATTGAAAAGATTTTGATTGATATGGAAGAATAAGATGAAATATTATGAAATACAAAGTTTATCAGAGTTAACATCTCCCACTCAGGTATTTTTAACGTATTTTCTACCCTGAAAGAAAGCGTTACGGAAGGGGTGTGTCGGAGCCGCGGCTTTGCGCGGCTCCGACCAGGGGCTGGTACAATTAAAACTAATAATAATCCGTCCATTTTCCCTTTTGGGGAAAATGGATAACCGCCGTAGGCGGTTCCCCCACCAAAGGCTCTTATCTTCCCCTTCCCCCTCTATTCTCCTCTTGTACCGGCTGTTCCCTTTGTTGCACCGGCGCTTGCTGCCGCACCATGCTCTCCGCATTCCTGCTCTGCATGTCCTCCCGGACCGCTTCGCTGCGGACCTGCTGTCGGACGATCGTATTCGACCGTTCGGGCGTCTGATCCGAGGCGATGACCCGCGACTTCGGCATGATGAGGGGAGCATTTTCCGCCGGCGGACTCCACTGCTTAATGCGACTGGCATGCACCGTTGCCTTTTGCGCCCTCATGGACTGGACATCGGCTTCGGCTTTGAAAGCGGCAGCCTTCTGGGGATCGGGCTCGCTCTTTGCCTGTTTCTGCAGCGCACTTTGGCGCTGCGCGGCGGCGGCGGCATTGGTCTGCTGGATCTTGAGCGCCTGGTGCCACGCATCGTTCTGGCGCTGGACTCGATTTTTAGCATTGGCGCTCGACTGCACCGGAAGTCCGCCGAAGGGTCTCTTCGCAAGTTCCGCCTTGATAACGGTCGGGCTGCGCGGCGCCGTGGGCGCTATTACCGGCTTGTAAATTACCAGCGTACCTCCCCGCATCATGTTGCGGGGAATTGCCTCGCCCGGTCGCAGGGTATTCTCCGCAATGGTGATGGGCCGGATCTCCCGGTGTGCGGCGCGGCTGATATCGTCGATATGCGGGCCGCCGTTAAAGACATGGCCGTTGTCGAACCGGTAGGCGTCCTTCGGGAAGGCTGTCCGGTTGAAGGCATCCCCTGCCCGGACTGCGGGAACTATGTGGACCCAGGGGTGCGGATCGCAGAAGTTGCCTTTGGGGAGAAAGAAGAAATCGCGCGAAGTCAGGCCGAAATCGAACCCGATCCCCACGCGGGAGTTGTGGAAATAGAAACCGTCCCGGTTGTACCGGGAGCCCGGCGGCAGGGGAGCCCAGCCGCAATAGTCGTCCCCGGTGCGCCAGGCGACCCAGGCCGGGCCCCACTCGGCATCGGGTACCCAGCACCAGCCGTTCTGCGGGTCGCGGAACCAGCGACCGTAATGGAACGGTGCCCAGCCCCACGAGTAGTCGGATTCCCAGCACCATCCCCAGTCGGACCATACCCAGTGGCCATGGCGGCAGTAGGGTGTCCAGTCCGGGCTCACGCTCGCCGCAGTCGGCTGCCAGCACCACTGTCCGCCGATATTCAGCCAGTTGCCGTAGGGATAGAGCGCGGAATAAAAGAAAGAAATATTCTGATCGTCGGGCGCCGGAGCGACGGCGGCAGAGGTCGACACATCCGGGGTTTCAGCCGCCTGCGCCTCAGGCGCCTGCCCCTCTGCCGGGGGAGCTATTGCCGCTGCCGCTGCTGCTGCAGTATCGCTCGTAGCCTGCTGGATCTCTTCCTTAGCTGCGGTAACCATAGTGGTGTCGGCAGGGTGGCCGTGGAGCATCGCTTCGCTTATGACCTTGGAGGGAACCCCGAGGTCCTTGAGCGTGATGATATCGTCGGCGCTCAGGTCGAAGGTATCGGGCGCGGCCTTGATATATGCCATGAGCACCTCCTCATCGACCCCGGACTTTGCCATCCGAATCAGATCGTCGGCATCGGGTGTCGCCCAGCAGGCGGTGCTCCCTAGGCAGAACCATCAATGCAAATAAGCTCATCCATGCCGATTTTCCGCGCATAACTGCTCCTTCCAGGTTTTTTGATGTTAATGAATAATAAATTCGATTTTAAGCGGGCTTTCGCCGGGACCGTTTATGGTTCAATAAGGCCACCATGAACGGCCTTCTAAAAAGATTTGACCGCATCATTTGGCTTTTATGCCTCATTCAATATAGTTTTTTAATCCCATGGACTCCACCATTGAGCTGATTTTCAACGAAGCAATCCGCATGGAGCGCTACGTCGCCGCCCTCTATCGTCTCTATGAAAAATTATTCCCGGAGGAACGCGCGGTATGGCAGAACCTCGTGGCCGAGGAGGAGAATCATGCGGCGATCATCCAGAGCGGGCGCGACTACTTCTTCGAGGAGGGGCTTTTCCCCTTCGAAGCGCTCGATACGGACCTGGAAAAAGTGCGTTCGATAAACGCCGCGATCGAGGGTACTATTGTCGATTTCCGGCAACGCACTCCCACACTTGCCGAGGCGCTGCGCCGATCGCTGGAGTTTGAAAGCAGCTCGGTTGAATACTACTACCAGTATGTTTTGAACCTTAAACCAAGCTCGAATGCCATAACGCTGTTCCAGGAGCTCTCCGGGCAGTCGGACTCGCATGAGCGCAAAATTCTCGATCTCATGAAAAAGTACGGGGTGCAGGCGCAATAGTATCGGCCCCGCATGACGTCCCCCGCACCGGCACGCGACCAAGCACCTACTATATTTTGATGTCGGCTTCAACCGCTTCTCACCGCCCTATACAGGAAAAAATCGATGAAAGCAATTATCTTGGCAGCTGGCTTCGGAAACCGCATGCGGCCGCTCACGGATGGCCTGCATAAAACCATGCTCACGGTAGCAGGCAAGACCATCATCGGCCGGATTGTGGAGGGCCTCCTCGACAACGGCATCACCGATATGGCTATCGTCACCGGCTACCGGGCCGTCGAGCTTACCGGGTACCTCACCGCCGAATTCAAAAATGTCAATTTTACCTTCGTGCACAACGCACGGTACCGCGAGACCAACAACATATATTCCATGGCGCTGGCGTTCGAAGCACTGACCATCGACAGCGACATCATCCTGATCGAATCCGACCTCCTCTACCGGCCGGAGATCATCACCCGGCTTATCCGCTCGCCGCACGATAACGTCGCGCTCGTGGACAAGTTCCGGCAGGGCATGGACGGCACGGTTGTGGCGGTCAAGGAAGGCCGGATCACCGACGTGATCCCGCCGCACCTGCAGCCGGAAAATTTCGATTTTTCCGATAAGTTCAAGACGCTGAACATCTATAAGTTTTCGCGGGAGTTCTGCGAGACCTCCTTCAAGAAGCTCCTGGTGTATTATGCCAATGCGATCGACGGGAACATCTACTACGAACTCATCCTCGGTATCCTCATTTATATGCAGAAAGAGACCATCCACGCAGAGATCGTGGAAGGGGAGAAGTGGTCCGAGGTCGACGACCCGAACGATCTCCAGGTGGCGGAGTTCACCTTCAACCGGAACCGGAAGGAAATCCTCGAAAGCAACTTCGGCGGGTTCTGGAACTACGACGTGCTCGATTTCTGCTTCATCCGGAACATGTACTTCCCCAACCATTCCATCATTTCCGAGTTGCGCACTTTTCTGCCCGACCTTATCCACAACTACGGATCGCGCCAGTCGGTGCTCGACCGGAAGATGTCGTGGTTTCTCCTGTGCAAAGAGGCCAACGTCCTGGCGCTCAACGGCGCCTCGCAGGTTTACCCCCTGGTGCGCGAGCGGTTCGGCAACCGCCGCGCGCTCATTCCCCGGCCCACCTTCGGCGAGTACTCCCGGATCTTCGGTGACCGCGATTTTTACGACGATGCGGTCGGGATCGATTGCGCTGCGGTGGAAGCCAAGGCGGCAAACGCCGAGGTTGTCGTATTCGTAAACCCCAACAACCCGACCGGATCAACGATCCCCACGGCGTGGATCCACGATTTCGCCGCGCGCTCGCCGGATAAAACGGTGATCGTTGACGAGTCGTTCATCGAATTCGCCGAAATGCCCTCGGTTCTCTCGATTCTCGAAGAAAAGCCTCTCGACAATATCCTCATCATCAAGAGCCTGAGCAAATCGCTCGGGGTACCGGGAATCCGCCTCGGGTATGCCTACTCCTGCAACAGCGAGCTCATGTTGTTCCTGCGCAACATGATCCCGATATGGAACATGAACTCCTTTGCGGAAAACTACCTCGAAGTCATTCTGAAGCACCGCAACGCCCTCAAGGCCTCCTTTGTCCAGACCGGCAAGGATCGCGCGGCCTTTTTCCTGCGCCTTGGCGAAAGCGAGCTGGTCGAAAAGGTATTCCCCAGCAGCGGGGATTTTTTGCTGCTGCGCCTTGCTCCGGGCGCTCCGACGGCCGATACCCTCACGCGCGAACTGCTTTCGGCGTATTCCATTTACGTCAAGGATGTCACGGATAAATTCCAGGACGGCGGCCAGTATCTCCGGCTTGCCGTACGGTTGCCCGAGGAAAATGAGCGGCTGCTGGCGGCGCTGGCGCAGGTTGCCGGGAAGAAGTAAGCGGCTACCTCGGCGTTATCGTTTCCCGTACCTCGGCCCCGCCGGCCGTATCGGTTCCGTAAAGCGTTGCGGATGAAACCCGGGGTACGATAAACCCATCGCCCGACACCACAAAGATTTTCTTCAGGTATGAAGGTTTTCCCGCGATGGTTGTTACCGCACGGGGCGTCGTTCCCTGGAAGGTGACATCGACCAACCTGCTGCGAAGCGCCGCGAGGCTTATGGCGCACGAGGTCGGGGTGCACTTCTTGATAGAATAGCCGAAGGCCATTCTTCTTTCCATCCCGTTAAGCTCCTCCCGGGTATTGCCGGTGGAGTCGGTCGCCCAGAGGGTCCAGTAGCCATGGACAGGGTCCTGCACATCGAGCCTGCCGTCTTTTGTCAGCCGCGCATCGTAGCATACCGTATTGGCGTTCTTGGTGCGGGCGATGAAGAAAAGCCGGACGGCCGTCTGGGACCATCCGACGTCGGCAAAGATGACCAGGCAGAATAGGAGCGCGGCTGCGCAGCGAGGGAAGCGCATCATATCCTAATTATAATTATGTCCGTTGCCGGGAATGTTTTTTCCAGAATTTGCGCAGGTCGCCGGAAACGATCATCCAGACAAGCCAGGGAAGGTGCCGGCTCAGGAACCAGGTAACCTTGTTCATGAACCCGGGCACTATGGCGAAGGAGCCCTTTGCAGCGCCGGCAAGCAGGGCAGCGGCAACACGCTCGGCCGACAGCACCTTTATGTTGCCGGAAAGGGCCCTGGTCTCCGGCGGCTTGATCTTGTTCTCCTCGTGCCACTGCGGGGTATCGGTGTCGGGCGGGTAGATCACCGAAACTTTAATATTGTACGGGAGCAGGTCCTGGCGAAGGCACTCCGAGAACCCGACCACGGCAAATTTAGCCGCTCCGTAGGCCGCATACCCGAAGACCCCCATGTAGCCGACCACCGAGGAAACATTGACGATGGTTCCCCGCTGCTTCTCCATGAAGGCGGGAAGGAAGGCGCGTACGCTGTTGACCGTCCCCATATAGTCGATCTGCATCATGGAGTCCCAAACGTCATCCGGCGTCTTATCGATGTACGAGGGATAGGAGATGCCGGCACTGTTTATCAGCACATCGATGCCGCCGAGGTTGCTTACCAGGGATCGCGCAGCCTCATTGAGCGCCGCACGATCACCCACGCTGCAGGCGACGGACAGAAACTTCTGGTGTTCGGACACCGCCAGGCGCTCCATCTCCTTTACCACGCCGTCGAGCTTTGCAGCATCGCGGGCGATGAGGCCGACGCTCGCCCCGGCCCAGGCACAAAGAAGAGCGGCCGCTCTGCCGATGCCGCTCGATCCGCCGGTAATGACTACTTTCTTATCGGTATAATAATTCATATAATCCTCCCTGGGGGGAACTCCGGGACTGCCGTTCATGGTTCGACAGGCTCACCACGAACGGCATTATTGTCGCGATAAAGGTAATTCCAACGAACGGCATTATTCCGAATGAATACCGGCTTCCCTTGAACCGCAGAAACCCGCAATCATGACGTTGCAGTAGTTGCCGATTGACGACGGCCCGTTCGTCCTGAGCTTGTCGAAGGACGAAAACCGGTAACGGCGAAGGGAGCGTATCCTTTACGCCAGATCCTTCCGATAGACCCGGAATTTCTTTATGAGATCGGCGCCGAATCGCCTGAATTCGTCGGCCATCGCCAGGTTGTCTTCCATGACCACATGGGTATCCATGTATTTCATCCCGGCTTCTCTCGCCGAATACAGGGTTGCAAGCGAGAGGAAGATATCGAGTCCGCGCTTCTGGTAACCGGGATGGATGGCACCGAGCATCGTATTGATCGATTCGGCGTGGCGCATCGAATGCAGGATGGCAAACATGCCGAATGGAAAGAGCCTGCCGCGCGCCTTCTGGATGCCCCGGTACAGGTTCGGCATTGCGACCATGAATCCGATGACCTGGTCCTCGGCAGTGGTGATGATCTTCACGAACCGGGGGTCGAGAATGGGAATGTAGCGCTTTGCAAGGTAGAACATCTCCTCTTCGTCCATGGGAACGAAACCGTAGATGTCCTTGAACGACTCGTTGACCAGGCGCAGCACCGGCACGATGTAGCGCCTGAGCGGTTTCCGCGAGGAGAATTCGAGAAACCGGAACGGGCTCTTGGTTATTACCCTTTTGTAGATGCGGTCGTAAATCTCGGGAAGCGGTTTTACGAGCGGATACCGGTAAATGACGAAATCGAGTTCCTTTTCGTATCCTTCACGGGTTACCAGGTCGGGCAGGAATTCAAAATTGCAGGCGCTGTCAACGACCGGCTCGTACTCGAAGCCTTCGATGAGCAGGCCCTGGACGTCGCGGTCCGAAAAGCCGAACGGACCCACGCACTTGGTCATTCCCTGCTGTTTTCCCCATGCCTCCACCCCGGCGATGAGCGCGTGGGATACTTCCGCGTCGTTGCCGCATTCCAGGAAGCCGAACCGGACATTCTTGACGCCCAGCAGCTCATTGTACTGTCGGTTGACGATCCCGAGAATGCGCCCGACCGGCCTGCCGTCCTTTTCCGCAAGGAGCATCCGGTAGTCGCAGGTCTTGAATGAAGGGTTAATTGCCGGATCGAAATACTTCTTCTCGTCGCTCCAGATGGGGGGAAGCCACTCCTTATGACCTTTATGGAGCTCTTCCGGCAGAAATATGAAATTGTTGCGATCCTTCGCCGTCGTGACCGATCGTACCGTTACGGACATGCAATGCCTCCCCGGATGGATCCGTCAGCCGGCGATGACGCCGAGTTTCTTTCCCACGATGGACATCTGTTCGAGCGCCCGGTCGATCTGGGCAAAGGTGTGCGTGGCCATCGGATTCAGGCGGAGGAGCGCATGCCCGTGTTCGATGGCCGGGCTTACCACCGGATTGACAAAGACGCCATTCTCCTGCAGCGATTTGCACATCTGGAAACAGATCATGTCATCGCCGATAAACACGGGCATGATGGGTGTCTCGGTGAGACCGAGCTGGTACCCCATGCCGATGAGCCCCGCCTTCAAGCGTGCGGTGTTGTCCCACAGTTGTTTGATAAGCTCGGGCTCCGCCTCGATGATATCGAGCGCCGCCATCACCGCTCCCACGTTGGCCGGGGCAATGCTTGCGCTGAAAATAAGCGCACGTGCGGTATGCTTGAGGTAATCGATCATCGCCGCATCGCCGGCCAGAAAGCCGCCGATTGAGGCAAGCGACTTGCTGAAGGTGCCCATGATGACATCGACTTTGTCGGTTACGCCGAAGTGATCGCTCGTGCCTCGTCCATGATCGCCGAGAACGCCGAGGCTGTGTGCGTCGTCGACCATCACCGCAGCACCGTACTTTTCCGCAAGGTCAATGATTCCGGGAAGGGGAGCGATGTCGCCGTGCATGCTGAAAACCCCGTCGACTACAATGAGCTTGTTCCGTTCCGGCTTGCAGGCGGCGAGCAGGGACTCGAGGCTTGCAAGATCGTTATGCTGAAAGCGCGATACCCTCCCCATGCCCAGACGTGCGCCGTCAAGAATGCTCGCGTGATTAAATTTGTCAAGCAAAACCACATCGTCGCGTCCGGCGGCCAGGGCTGAGATGCCGCCGAGGTTGGCCTGCATGCCGGTCGCAAAAACCAACGCCCCTTCT
>CAWDOZ010000057.1:0-9435 GCA_963803935.1 uncultured Fibrobacterota bacterium
ATTATTTATTTATTGATCATCGACTCGGGCAGACTATAGGTGCTGATCATGTATTTGTTGTCGGCGCCTGAAGCGTTGGTCGAGCATACGTCCGTGCCATTGCCCATCGGAAACGGCAGGCTGATGCTGTTGCCGTGCTTCACGTCGCACAGACAGTAGGCGACGCCGTCGTACACATTGAGACGCACAATTCGCGGCGCCGCTGCAATTCCCCTGATTCAGGCCGGTGAAATCGGACCCGTGAATGGTCACGTCACCGATATGCACAGAGGCCCAAGCACCGCCGACGTTGGGATTGTAATTGTTGATTGCGGTGTGGGGCGGTTGGCCATTCGTTCCAAGCGTCTGCTTTCCGGCCCGGATCGACCAGTCGGGACGCCCGGCGAACTCCATGCAGAACATGGTCGTTGAGGTGCCGTCGGTAACCTGGTCGATGCTTAAACCCACATAGTCGTCAGCGAAGACACCTAGGCGAGTTAGGAACCGAGGGCAGCCCGGCGGCGTCGGCGTAGAAGTTCTGAAAGTTACCGCTGATCCGGCAATAGGCCTGATAGTCCATGGTGCCATTCAATCGCTTGAAGCCGGGACAACAGGGCTGGTTTGCCCCTACGAATAACGGAGGCTGCATTCCCAGCATTGATTGACTTCGACAAACGGATTGTTTACCCGTGGCGTCGAGGGGCAGACATAGGCCGGAATCACCTGGGCAGTCGGCCGTTCGTCTTCGCACCCATCCATACAAGGGCAACCGGAATTCTGATAGGTATATGCTGTCGGGCACGGAACGCCCGTCAGGCAGATCGGCGAAAAGTTCGGTTGCTGGTTCATGCAGATCTTGTTGTAGACCGTCCCGCCTTCCATGAAGGCCAGTGAGGGAGTCGTTCGGGCCACGTTGTGCAGGTTGTAATCATTGTGGGCCGAGCCCTGAGAAACTGATATGGCCATTTACTCGCGCCCCCGCAGCCGCAAGAACCAGCCTGTCTGCGATCCCGCAACTGCAAAAACACAGCCACAGCAGTTGTTGTAGACAACCGAGACCCCAACGGGAACTGCTTGGGCAGGGATCGTGGTAGTTGTGCACGGCAGAGCCCAATCTGCTTGAGATTGTTGCGGCACTGCGACCGGCGTGCCGCCTCGCGGGCCGCCTGCACGGCCGGTAAGAGGATGAGATCAAGACGGCAATGATGGCGATCACCACCAAGAGTTCGATCAGCGTGAAACCTTTTCGCCTGCCGGTCATGAGTCGTCCTTTCAAGAAAATTAAGATGGCCGTGGCGCGTTTTCATGCTCTTGCAGACCGCTGACGGGAACATGAAACAAGAAAAAAAACCTTCGCCCTCACCTTGCCCCCAGTTTGCCACTCGGGGCGAAATTCCATCAGCAATTCGTTATCTAAACCGGCTTTCTTTTTAAAATTTACGTAATTCTTAAGTTTAGAGAACAGTCGTATCCGTATGAACTTAAGTGCTTCGGACGCCCTGTCCTTGAGCCACGCAGAGGGGAGACGGCAATGCCGCAAGCGAACCGGCGAGAACGCCGCTCGAGGGCTGAGGTCTGGGCCGCTTTACTCTCCCCCAGGTGCTCATCTATGTTGAAGTTTCCCCGTCTTTTTTAGGCCGCAGTTGAGCAGAAATGGCGTCCTCTCGAAAGGCCGTTTTCCTGACTGCGCTGGTCGTCCTCGGCCTGATCGCCGTGGGCGGCTATGCCTGGTTTGGACGTGGCCGGCCGAAGAACGACGGGGCGGAAGTGGCCGCAAAGGCCAAGCAATTTCGCGACACGGGCGAGGCCGAAATCCAGGTCGATTTCGAAGAACTCGGCCGTGGCCGACCTCGAAAACGGTCAGCTCGCCCAAGCCGACCCCGTGCTGCTAACCTGGCCACGGCCGGAATGCACGAGCCGCTCAGGCAGAACTGGACCATCGAACGGCTTTTGGCGATTCGAGGCCTCGATCTCAAGCGGAATCGAGCCGCTACGACGAGGCGGTCGAACGAGCCCAAACCGCTCTCAACCTGGAAATGGCCCTCGAGTCCAAAACGGCCGTCCGACACTACCTGGCTGCCAAGCTGGGGGAGGCCCGCAACTCCTCCAAGCTGCGTATCTTCGAGCAGCACATCGCGGCCGGAATGTCTCCAGGCGACCCCACACAATGGGGCGAACTCTATCAGGCTCAGACCAGTTCGGGCACGGCGGCTGACCGGGCCGACAGCCAGGGAACCCTCAAGTCGCTCCAGTCGCTGGTTCCCGACAATCTGTACGCCCAACTCGAGTGGCTGGGGGTCCAAGCCCGCACCAAAGACAAGGAGATCGCCGACACCTTGAGCCGGCTCGACGGCTTGCTCAGCTCCATCTTTGCGGATCAGGGTCCCGTGGCGGCCGCCCGCTTTCGCGGACTGGTGGACCAGACCCAAGCGGCGGTCGAAAGGGGCGAACTGGCCGGCTGTCGGGGAGAATGCGGCGGCCATCGAACAGATGGCTCGGCCACTTCCGGAAGTCGACTCCGACCGTCATCGCCTCCAGCGCGCAACCTTTCCTGGCACATCGTTTCCGATTACACGCACGCCTTCTACCAAAAGCATCGGATCGAGCGGCGGCTGCCCGCGGCCGGCAAGCCGGTGCAATTTCGCGAGATTCCATTGTCGAGGGCGCTGGGCGAGGTCGCTGACGCCCAACGGCGACGAACTGCCGCCGGTACGGCCCGCCCTTGTCGGAGCGGGTAGTTTCCGCATTCGCCAGATTGGTGGAGATTACATCCTGCCGGATGCGTTCGGCCCTCATTCCCGAAGCACTGATGGACAGTCCTGAAAACAAGCCGGCTAACGGCATGGGATACTTCCTCCTGATGAACGGCTGTTTCTTTACGGCCTCTCACGGTTACTTTTCTTCCGCTTCAATCGACCGCTTCATCGCTACTGCGGCATCGATTTTTCCTGGATCGCGGCATTGAGCTTTTTGAAAATTTCCTGACCGAATTTTATGCCGTAGTTATACTGGATCTGGGTTTCGGCAAGCTTTGCCATTTCATTGTCGATATCGACGTTATTGATCCCGCTGGGCTGCGTGGGATCATCGGGCAGATAGGCTTTCGGCGCCACCCCGCTCACATCCGCCCGGCCAAGCGTAAGATGCCGCGTATCGGTCTGCGTTCCCTGAAGGGAGGTCTGGTCCAGCGCCTGCCGCAGTTCATTTTCAAAGGACACCTCGGTCCTGCGGAATCCGGGAGTGTTGACATTGGCAATATTATTCGCAATGGCCCGCGACCGCAGCATTGCAGCATCGAGCGATCGCGTCACGACCGGAAGGTCGGTTTTGTTGAATAACAGCTCGCTGAACATAATCCCGATCCGGAATAAAGTTTGGTAACACGGCACAAGTCCCAGAACCGAGGCAAAAGAGCAACCATAGTGCCAGCCGGTAATTTTGAGCACCGGGAAAATAATCGGAATTTAATCGAAAGTCATAACTCAATGCATTTCAGCGAATTACTCATAGAGATGCGATAATCGGCCTTAAGCTGCAGCCCATCAAAATTGAAAGCACGGTTCCAGGGGAAAGGCGGGCCAACGGAAGCTTTTTGCCTGTCCTCCGGGATTTTTTGCCTGTTCCAAGCGAAGGTACTTTTCCTTACTGCCGCCGCATTTTACCCTTGCGCCGCCGGTTTCGATGGTATAATCAGGAGAGCGTCCTCGCGCGAAAGGGCCAAAGCCGGCATGACTGCACTTACCAGAATGGAATTTTACCGGGAGGTATTCGATCGGCTCGAAGGGTGCCGGATCCTTTCACCCGAGTGGACGTACCTTTACCTCAATGACGAGGCGGTACGCCAGGCCCGCAAGCCCCGGCAGGAACTCGTCGGCCGCTCGCTTCTCGAAGTGTTTCCCGGTGTCGCCGGGAGCCCCCTTTTCAGCCTTGTGCAGCAGTGCCGCCGCAGCGGCACCGGGGGCCGCATAACGAGTGCATTCGATTATGGAAACGGCGATACGGGATGGTTCGAGGTTTCCGTTGTAAAGGTACCGGAAGGAGTTCTGGTACTGTCGACCGATATCACCGGCCGGATCCGGGCAACGGAGCTGGCGCGGCGGATCTCCGGAACGCAACTCGTACTTGCCAACGTGAACCGGGCAATCGTCCGCATCCGCAATCTCGGGGAGCTTTTTGAGAAAACCTGCCGGATCGCGGTTGAGGACGGCGGGTTTGCGATGGCATGGATCGGCCTTACCGGTTCTGCCGACAGCAGGCCGGTGCCGGTGGCCTCAGCCGGAAAAACAGCCGGCTATTTTGACGACGGCGGGCCATTGAATCAGGGCGATCCCGGAGCGGACTCCCCGATATTCGCGGCTTTGCGGGAAGGAAAACGCGCCGTGCGCATTCTGCAACCCCCGCCATCCCCCGTGCCCGGCATGACGGCCGATCCCGATCCCGGATTTCGTTCCATGGCATCGTTTCCGCTGGCGACATCGGATAAAATTCAGGGAATCATTACCTTTTTTTCTGCCGACCGGGATTTTTTCGATGCCGACGAGCTGTCGATTCTTGACACTCTTGCCATCGATCTTTCTTATGCCATCGAACTTGCCGAAAAGGAGACGGGGCTGGAGGCTCGGGCATCGGTGATGACCGAAAAACAACATGCTCCCGTTGCACGCACCGTCATGGGTAACGGAGTAATCGAACTCACGTCCGATTCCGGCACCGGCGCGCAACAGCTATAGCGGGCATAGGGCAGGCAGCCTCGCGATCCCCGCTCACCTGACCCTGAGCAGCGTTATTTTCTTATCGAAATTTTCAGCTTTCATTCGCAAAAGGTATACATTCGAACTTAAACTTTCCGGGCTGCCTGCAGCGTCCCACGATACTCGATAATGCCCTCCCGCATAGGCGCCGCCGGTGATCCGGTGCACCAGCCTGCCGCTCAGGTCATAAATGGCAATTTCGACATTCCTCGTTGCCGCTTCAGTGAGCCCCGGAACGGTGAATTCCACATCCAGCCGATCCCTGAAAGGGTTGGGAAACACCCCGGTCAGGGCAAATCCCGAATGATTTTGCAACGAAGGCGCCCGGGGGGCAACCGCAACTCCCGGATTAACGCGATAGAGGGGATAAACCGTCAGGTTACCGGTGAGCGGGGTACCGCGACCGAGACTGTTGATTGTTGCGCACTGGGAATCGACGGCATACATGCAGAGGAAGTTTTCTCCATAAGTCAGCGAATCGGTTTCCCAATTAACGCTCCAGCTCACGGAATCGCTTCCGGCTCCCGATGTTATGGATGCCATATTCCAGGCTCCCTGGCAGGTATTTACCCGGGTATAGACTCCCTCAATACCGCTATGGCCGCTGAACGCCCTGTTGACCCCTTTGCCGCTTAATACCGGCGTTGCACTGTAACTGAGGTGACCTGCCGGTGAATCGTTGATCGCCCATATTTTTGTATCGACAACCGGCGATTCGGTTATGACGGTTACATCGTTATCAAGCTGATTTCCCGTGTAAACGGTACCGGTTACCGGGTTCACGGCAACGGTAAAGGGGCTCGATCCGGCAGTCGCCGTGGTCGTTGCATTGGAAATCCCGTCGATGATGGTGACAGTACTGCTGTTATAGTTTGCAACATAAATTTTGTCGGTTACCGGATTTACCGCGATGGCGTCGGGGTTCGACCCGGCACTCACGGTGGTCGTTGTATTATTGGCCCCATTTATTACCGTGACACTGCTGCCGCCGTAATTTGCCACGTAAATCCTGTTGGTGACCGGGTTAACCGCTAGTGCGAAAGGGGAGGCTCCCGCGTTTATGGTGGCAGTCGCATTCGATGTCCCATTAATAGCGGTAACCGTGTTGCCGTTCTGGTTGGCCACATAAATCATGTTGGTCACCGGGTTAACCGCAATCGCCCGCGGCCCCGAACCGGCCACGATGGTCGCAGTGGTACCGTTCGCCCCATTGATAGCCGTAACGTTGCCGCTGCCGTTGTTTGCCGTATAAATCATGTTGGTCGCCGGATTTACCGCTACCGCCAGGGGACCTGATCCGACTCCGATGGTATTCGTTGCATTGGTCGTTCCGTTCAAAACCGTGACGGTATTGCTTCCCTCGTTGGCAACATAAATTGTGTTGCTTGCAGGGCTCGCTGCAATGGCTGCGGGATTTGATCCCACAGTAACCGTCACCGCCGATTGTGAGCCTCCGTTTATAACGGAAACATTATTACTGCCGTAATTCGCGACGTAGATAATATCGGATACCGGGTTCACGGCAATCGCCCATGGCTCGGAACCTGCGGCTATGGAAGTGGACGCATTCGTCACCCCATTGATTGCGGTGACGTTGCTCCCGCCGTTATTCGCCACATAGATCATATTGGTCACCGGATTTACCGCGATTGCGTAGGGCGAAGCCCCGGCAGGCCCGGTTGCCGTGTCGTTGGCCGCACCATCGATCACCGTAACCGTGCCGCCCCCGTAATTTGCGGCGTAGATTTTATCGGTCACCGGATCTACGGCTATGGCATCGGGATTGGTCCCGACATTAAGGGTAGCCGTTGAACCGGTTGCCCAGGTTATTACCGTCACGGCGGAACTGCCATAATCGGCAACATAAATTTTATCGGTCGTAGCGTTCACGGCAACCGCAGAAGGATTGGTCCCGACCCCGATGGAAGTCGTCGTGGCGGTGTTCGACCCGCTGATTGCCGTAACCGTTGCGCTCCCGTAATTGGCGACAAATACGACATTGGAAACCGGGTTCACCGCAACCGCACAGGGATTGGTGCCTGCGGTGACCGTACCGGTAACGGTATTGGCAGCCCCGCTGATGACCGTTACATTTTTACTGCCGTAATTTGCCACATATATCATGTCGGTCACCGGATTTACCGCAACCGATACAGGATTCGTCCCCACACCGACATTTGCCGGTGCGTTCGTGGCTCCGTTGATGGAGGTAACATTGGCACTGCCGTAATTTGCAACATAAATCATGTTGGTTACCGGGTTCACCGCGACCGCAACGGGATTCGTCCCGACAGTTATTGAGGCAGTTGTATTGGTCGCCCCGTTAATCGCCGTTACGGTGCCGCTGCCCCTGTTTGCCACATAAATCATGTCGGTCACCGGATTAACCGCAAGTGCCACCGGGGCCGTTCCGGTACCGACCGTAAGGGACGAACCGGTAGATCCGGTGATTACCGTGACGTTATTGCTTGCGCTGTCCGCAACATAGATTATTCCGGTGACCGGGTTTACGGCGACGGCACAGGGACCGGAACCTGCCGACAAGGTCGCCGTAGAATCGCTCGATCCGCCGATAACGGTGACGGTGCCGTTCCCCTTATTTGCGATATACATTTTATTGGTTACCGGATTTACCGCAATTGCCTTCGGGTCAGTCCCCGCGGTAAGGGTAGCCGTTACAAAATCGGCACGTACCATGGTGCTGCAGACAAGCATGAATGCCCCTGCATAAATCCCCATTTTTTCACGTAATTGCATGGCCGTTTCTCCTTTTCGAGGATAGTATTCCCATCATGAGTAAGGTTGCGGCACTCCCACGTATTAGTAATTTATGTCCTGCAGCCGCCGTTTTCAAATTTGCCCTGCCTTTTCGAAAGCCGATCGGGCCTTGCGGGGACATCGAACCAATTGATTTCTATGGAAGCTACAGATTTTCAATGAGGTCAGGGGAGGGATTTGCCGGAATGTCTCGGATCTTGAAAGGTCGATCGCGCAGGGCAAAATCAATGGACTTAATTATTTATACTTTATTCCATGTCTTATGAATTGATTGGAATCTACCGCCTTACACACCGGAACCCGTTATCGCCGTTCCAGCCTCCCGGAACGGCATAGCCGCTGACATACCGGTCTGCGGAGCGCAGGTTGTAATCGTAATTGGCCCAGGATCCCCCGCGCATGACCCGATAGGTGCCGCTCGACGGTCCCGTGGGGTCCGACTGGCTGCTGCTGCCGTAGCCGCCGTACCAGTCATTGCACCACTGCCATACGTTCCCTGCCATATCGTACAATCCCCAGGCATTCGCCAGTTTGCCGGCTACCGGCTGCGTGCTGTCGGGCGAATTATGCCACCACACGGCATTGGCATCTATCGCCGCCGTATCGGAGGCAGTGAGCGGCGGATAACTTGCGCCCCAGTAAAAGTCCGTAGTTGTCCCGGCGCGGCATGCGTATTCCCACTCGGCTTCGGTCGGCAGCCGGTAGCCGTGTTGGGTAAAGTCCATGGTTAAATTGCCGAGATTGGAGCAGCCGTTGCCCGGGGTGCCGGTAATGGAACTGTACGAGTACACCGTATCGTACCCGTCATGCCTGCTGCGCGCATTGCAGTAGAGAACCGCATCGAACCAGGTGACCTGCTCGACCGGTCGCTGCGGAACCCCGGTAAAATAGGATGGATTCACTCCCATGAGCGTCTGGTAATCGGCCTGCATGACATCAGTCACATCCATAAGAAATGGAGATATCGTTACCGAATGCACCGGTTGTTCATCGCTGAAGTTCATGTCCGTCGATCCCATCTGGAACGTGCCGCCGGGAATCTGCACCATGGTCGCAAGCGTGGTAAAATCCCACTTACCCGACCAGGCGATAGCGCCGTCTGCACCGGTAGCGCTCACTTTCCAGTAGTAGGTGGTGGTGCCCGCAAGGCCATTGACCGAAGCTAACGTCGCCGTAAGATTCGTCTGGTTCAAAACGGTCGTCGCAAAGGTTGCAACGGTTGAAATCTGAATGCCGTACGACGCTGCGCCGGTTACCGCTCCCCAGTTCAAAAAAAGCGAAGTCGTCGTTCCGGGTGCACCGTTTATCGGGGTAGAAAGGACCGGAGCCGCAAGCGTGGTAAAGTGCCATGCGTTTGACCAGGTGCCCGTGCTGTCCGCATTGGTCGAATTCGCCCTCCAGTAATAGGTCGTACCGGTCGCAAGACCGCTGAGCGAAGCGGATGCCGCCGTAAGACCCGCCTGGCCCGAAACCGTCGACGCAAAGGTCGAAAGCGTCGATACCTGGACGCCATACGATGCCGCGCCCGCCACAACTTCCCAACTCAACCCGGGCGCCGTCGGCTGGCCGGGCGCACCGTTTGTTGGTGAAATCAGGACCGGCGTAGCCAGCGACGCCGTGGAAAAATCCCAGGTTCCCGACCAGGCACTCGATCCGTCCTCGTTGACAGAGCGTACTTCCCAGTAGTAGGTAGTGCTGTTTGAAAGTTCGCTGATCGAAGCAAACGATGCGGTCAGGCCGGTCTGGCTCTTGACAATGGTCGCAAAAGTCGCACCCGTCGAAATCTGAAGGCTGTACGATGCTGCACCCGGTACCGCCTCCCAACTCAGGACGGCCGCTGTAGTTTGACCCGCGGCGCCATTCGCAGGCGCCAGGAGTTGCGGCGCCGATGGGCCCGGAAGATTGTATTCGGAGCCGGCGGTGCAGA
>CAWDOZ010000058.1:0-22580 GCA_963803935.1 uncultured Fibrobacterota bacterium
CCACACAATCGCGATCACACCTATGAACTTTTTCAATATCTCAACCCGAAAAAACAGGTTCGAACGCCCTTGCGCCATGAGCGCACTGAGATTTATCACTTGCAACGGCAACGTCAGCCCTGCTCAGCACAGCACTTGAAGAATTGGTCGGCTTGGTAGCCATTACCACCGATTAGGGTGATCACCAAAGGCTCTGCCACCACTACCAACCCCAGCATGATCGGGATATTAAATAGCATAATCATTCGCAGGACTTTACGCATACCCCGCGCAAGCCTTGCTTTATCAGCTGCGCACGGCAGCGGAGCCACGGCCGCAACGGTTACCGCCATGGCGGCTGCGGGTAATTCCAGCGCACCGATCGGCGACCTGACCAAGCTTCTCGGCAACAGCCTTATACCGGGGCTGGGATTCGGCCTGATGATTACCATGGCACTGACGGTCGCCATCGCCATCATCGGGACTACCCTGAGCTGCATGAATACCGCTGTTCGCATCAGCAACGGCATGGCGGAAGCCCGTGAAGTTCCGGAATTCCTGAGCTTCATGAGCGGTTTTTCCACCCCCCATACCGCCATCTGGGCACTCGTTGTCGTGTCGAGCCTCATTGCCGCCATAGGCGTACAATCCGTGGTGGGGTTGACCGGCATTACCCTTGCATCCAACTTCGGTACCTTCATACTGTACGGACTTACCTGCGTATGGACCATTGTGGCCTTCAGGAAGCGCGCGGATTTCAATATCCTTAAGCACGCCATCATTCCGGGAATGGGGGTCATCCTCAATGTGGTCATGCTGGTAGCGATTATTTACCTCTACGCCATCGGCAATGCGGATTCCAAGAACGAGGCAAAAATCTGCTTTTATATTGCCGGCGGCTGGGCTCTCCTGAGCTTTGTCTATGTCATGATAACCTCGGTGCAGAAAACCTACGGAATCAAAATGATATCGGCCATGATTCGCCCGGAAAAGGTGGGAATTCTTACCGAAGTTCTCAAAGACGAGGATCTTCTGCTCGGCATGACGGTTACCAAAGTCAAGGGCATCGGCCGGCAGAAGGGGAACATCGAGGAGGGAGCCGAACCGATCAACGAACGGATATCCTTCATTCCCAAGGTTCGCGTCGACATCGTGGTGAACGACTGGGAGGTCCCGAAGGTCATGGAGATCATGCGGGAGGTTTTGAACAGCGGTCAGCTCGGCGACGGCAAAATATTCGTGCTTGACGCCAAGGAGGCCATGCGCATCCGTACCGGTGAAAAAGGCGTATACGCGGTCTAAATACCATAAAATGGGGCGGGGTACGACTCCCGCCCTTTCTAAAACGAGGAGAACACAATGAAAAGAGTTGAGGCAATAATTCGCACCGGAAAAGTCAGCGACGTCAGCGCGGCGCTTCATAAGGCGGGGTACCCGGGCCTGATGATCTCCGAGATCGAAGGCCACGGAACCCAGCAGGGGGTGGAGGAGCAGGTCCGCGGTAAAACGTACAAGGTGGAGCTCATGACCAAGGCCCGGCTGGAGGTTATCGTTAAAGACGGCGATGTAGAAAAAATCGTCACGGCAATAAGCGGAGCCGCCGCAACCGGGAAAATCGGGGACGGAAAGATTTTCATCCACCCGGTGGACGATGCAATTCGCATCCGTACCGCCGAACGCGGGGACATGGCGCTGGCATAGGGTGGCGAGATTGTGGCAATGCCTTATGCTGGATCCCTGAAATCAATCGTACGCGAGGGGCTCAGGTTTACGAGCCCCTTGTTGTACCGGGCAGTTCGTACGTAACGTTTTAAAAAGCCGTTCGTAGTGAGACTGTCGAACCATAATCAGTTGCATTTCCGTTGCTCGCCCTTCGACAGGCCCGGGACGAACGGTTCTCACAGGCGATCACCCTTACGAACTGATCAGTAAGCATCACCAACGCTTATCCAAAAGCAACTGCCGGGAGCCGGTGTATCCTTCCGGCCCGTGCAACCCGAACGGACCGCTGCACATCGAAGGGCTTATCGGCATATCGATGCCTCTCATTTACAAAATGATAAATCTGAAAATTGAGGCAGGTTTGCTCAAACTGATCGGTCAGCTATGAGTGAGTCCCCGGAGAGCTCGTTATCTTCGGATACCGAACGAAAAAAAACAGGCAGATCGGTGCTCATGCTTGCCGCGCTCGGCATCGTCTTCGGTGACATCGGCACGAGCCCGCTCTACGCCCTCAGGGAGTGTTTTGCCCAGGGCCATGGAATAGCCCTGACGCCGGAGCATGTTCTCGGGTCGGTTTCCCTTATCTTCTGGTTTCTCGTCATTATAGTTTCGGTCAAGTACGTGCTGTTTGTCATGCAGGCGGACAACAAGGGCGAGGGCGGGATACTGGCGCTCATGGCCCTGGTCCACCGCATCGGCCCGGACCGCATAAAGAATCTTCCGCTCATCTCTTTTCTCGGCATTATCGGAGCCGCACTGCTTTTCAGCGACGGGGCCATTACCCCGGCTATCTCGGTGTTGAGCGCCATCGAGGGCCTGAACGTTGCGACCCCTCTTTTCAGCCCCTTCGTGATACCCATCTCCATCGCGGTTCTCATCGGTCTTTTTGTATTGCAATCCCGTGGAACCGGAAAAATCGGCGTTTTTTTCGGGCCGGTCATGGTAGCATGGTTCCTGATCATCGGCATTCTGGGTGCCTGGTCGATTATGCGCTGCCCCGCCATATTACAGGCTGTCAACCCACGGTATGCGGTTTCTCTCTTGTGTTCCGAAGGATATAGAAGCTTCGGCCTCCTCGGTGCCGCATTCCTTGCCGTAACCGGTGCGGAGATGCTTTACGCCGACATGGGGCACTTCGGTAAGGTGCCTATCCGCGAAGCCTGGTTCTTTATAGTGTTCCCGGCGCTGATTATCAATTATTTCGGCCAGGGGGCCTGTCTCCTTCTTAAAGGCACCCCGGACAACCTGTTCTACCAGCTGGGCCCGTCCTGGTCGCTCTACCCGTTGGTGATAGTATCGACCCTGGCAACGGTCATCGCCTCCCAGGCAGTCATTTCCGGTGCCTTCTCCCTGGCACGGCAATCCGTCCAGCTCGGCTTCTGGCCGCGCATGAAGATCATTCACACGTCCAGGAACCTGATCGGCCAGGTTTATATTCCATTTGTTAATACTGCACTCTTCATCGCCGTTGTCCTGCTCATTCTCGGGTTCAAGGAATCGGATAGCCTCGGAGCCGCCTATGGCATCGCTGTTTCGGCGACCATGTTCATCACCACCTCAATGGTACTGCTCCTTGCACGCAGGCTCTGGCACGCTCCCCTTCCGGTCACGATACCGGTCGGCCTCTTTTTTCTGCTATTCGACCTGGCTGTTTTTGCAGCCAACCTCTCAAAGGTTTTGTCCGGAGGCTGGGTTGTCATCTTCATCGCCGTCTGCGTATGCATCCTGATGACGACATGGATCGAGGGCCGGAGGCTCCTGCAAAAGAAGGTAACTGCCGATTCCATGCCGCTTGCGATGTTTGCCGGAGAGCTTGAAATGCAACAGGGAGTTACCAGAACCCGGAGGACCGGGGTATTTCTTTCCGGCAATACAAATATGGTCCCGCGGGCCATGCTTCACAACTATAAGCATAACGGCATCCTCCATGAACAGACCCTTATAGTAACGGTTGAAACCGCGGAAACACCGCATGTACCGGTGGCCGACCGGGCATCAATTGAACGTATAGGTCAAGGAATATGCACGGTTACCTTTCGCCACGGCTTCATGGAGGGTGCGGATGTGCCGGCACTTCTTGCCGACGCATTTAAAACGGAATCATATCCCGATACCCGGCAATTTTCATATTTTCTCGGCAAAGAATCTCTTGTGCCCATGCACCACGGCGGCATGGCCCCGTGGAGGAAGCAGATTTTCATGTTCCTGTCAAAAAACTCCCTGGATGCCTCATCATTTTTTAATCTGCCTCCAAACCGTGTCGTGGAGTTAGGAGCCCAGATAGAATTTTAATGAGCTTGAGAGGGGGAAACAAAGCAGCCTTCCACGTGCTCGCATTGCCTGTTCAAACAGACCGGGCCTGAGGGGGGAGAATAAAAATGTATCATAAAATTGCCAGCGAACCCGGTTTGGCGTTTTTCATTTCATTTTTGTCTTAACTATCTTCTGTAATACAGCAAAAAGGCTATAAAAGGAGAAAACTTTCGATAAAATTCGTTTAATTTCGCATTAATCATCAAAAGAGTCAAACTTCTGCTACCCGCGTTAAACCAAGATTGTATCAAATGGGCAAGCTCAATACAATTATGTATAGAGTTTTGCCCTTTTTTGTTTGGATAATTACAATTCTCCTCGGTACATTAATTGCTTCTTTTTTTGGGACGATTTGGTATCAGTATCTCAAATCCGGTTTTAAAGCCATCCGGAGCTATGTTCCAGCGTGCTTTCTATGGATCTTAAGATATGGGGAGCTCTGCATTGGCTGATCAGTACCGGTAACCTGCCGGCGCATCGCATACGGTCTCGCGGGCGTTGCTCTCAATTGGAAAATTTTTTTAAGTTCAATTTTGAATATTAATCAGAAACAGCACCAACACTAACCATTGAAGGGAGTACCTATGATTAATAGTGGTGATACCGCGTGGGTCCTGGCATCGACCGCACTCGTCATGCTGATGACGGCGCCAGGCCTGGCTTTCTTTTACGGGGGGCTTGTCAGGAGAAAAAATGTCCTTTCGGTCATGATGCAGTCGTTCTTCCTGCTGTGCATGATAAGCGTGCAATGGGTGCTTTTCGGGTACAGCCTTGCCTTTGGTCCGGATATTCATCACGTCATCGGCAGCCTCGCCTGGTTCGGGCTGCATGGCGTCTGGATGACCCCGGACACCGACTATGCCGGCACCATCCCTCACCTGCTGTTTTGCATGTTCCAGATGATGTTCGCGGTCATCACACCCGCGCTCATCACCGGCGCTTTCGCAGAACGCATGAAATTCGCTACCTTCGTCATATTCAGTCTTCTCTGGGCCACGGTTGTGTACGATCCCATTGCCCACTGGGTATGGGGCGCGGGAGGATGGCTGCGGAATCTTGGAGCGCTCGACTTTGCGGGTGGTACCGTCGTGCATATTTCATCAGGAGTATCGGCACTCGTTTGTTGTCTCATGCTCGGACGGCGCAGGCATTATCCCGATGAGCCGGTCTCTCCGCACAACATGACCCATACGGTCATGGGTGCCGCGCTGCTGTGGTTTGGATGGTTCGGGTTCAATGCCGGCAGTGCACTCGCCGCAAATGAGCTTGCCGTCTCGGCATTTACCGCAACCAACACGGCAACAGCGGCTGCAGCCCTCACGTGGATGATCATCGAATGGCTTGTTGCCGGGAAGCCCACGGTCCTCGGCGTTGCAACAGGTGCCGTCGCCGGTCTTGTCGCAATTACGCCGGCATCGGGATTTGTCGGGCCGCTCTCCTCGATCGCTATCGGCATGATGGTTGGTGCAGGGTGCTTTATTTCGGTGACGGTCATTAAAGGAAAGCTCGGCTACGACGACAGCCTCGATGCCTTCGGCGTTCACGGCGTCGGAGGAATGATCGGCGCCCTTGCAACCGGACTCTTCGCCTCAAAGGCTGTCAATGCAGGCGGCAATAACGGACTCTTCTTCGGAAATCCTGCCCAGCTCGGTATTCAGGCCATTGCGGTTCTCGCAGTCATTGCCTATGCCGTAATAATGACCGCCATTCTGCTGACGATTCTCAAAGCCGTCATGGGCCTCAGAGTCAGTGAGGAAGAGGAAACGATGGGACTGGATCATACACAGCACAAGGAAAGTGCCTACACCATCTTAGACTGAGGAGACAATCATGAAATTGGTTATTGCCGTTATTCAGCCCCATAAGCTCGATGCCGTATTGCATGCCCTGGACAGCAAGGAGATCTTCCTGAAAACCGTCACCAACGTTCTTGGCTGCGGACGGCAGAAGGGGGAATCGGAAGTCTATCGGGGAGTTCGTGAGGCCGGAAACCTGATTAAAAAAGTCAGGTTGGAAATTGCGGTCAACGATGCCTACCTTGACGCAACCCTGGAGGCGATCACTGCTGCCGCTAAAACCGGGAAAATCGGCGACGGTAAAATTTTCGTCCTCGATCTCGCCGACTGCATTCGCATCCGCACCGGAGAGACGGGATCGGTTGCAATCGGTTAGTCATTTGCGGGCCATTACCACGGGAGGCGGAAGCTTTTGCTTTCGCCTCCCGTGCATTTCAGGGAAAACATTTTAAATGCCTCTGGTGGGGGAACCGCTTAGGCGGTTCCCCCTGGTCGGAGCCGCGCAAAGCCGCGTCTCCGACACACTCCTTCCTGCGGAAGGGGGAGGCGATGCTTGCCAGAAGGCAAGCGCCTTCCCCCTCCCGCAACGCCCTCTTTTGGTGTAGAAAACACAAATACGGCAAACTAAAACCGTGTATGCCTTAAGTCAAAAGATTTAAAATCTTTCTCGCATCTACGCTTCTACCTTCTTGTTGTTCTTTTCGCAGAGGCTTGTGGGTCCCCGCCGCAGGGTGCCTCTTATGAAGCACTCCCACCTCGTGCGGCTGGTTCAATCAAATTTATAATAATCCGTCCATTTTGCCTTTTGGGCAAAATGGGTCGACCCGGCTCAGCCATCCAAAAAGATTTAAATGTTTTAATTATTTTGGATTCCGGCTCAGCCATCCAAAAGCATTTGATTTTTCTTCTGTTTTTGGATTCCGGCTCAGCCATTCAAAAGAATTTGAATTGTTTTCATCTTTTAGATTCCGGGTCAGTCATCCAGAAGAATTTAAATGCTTTAAATTGAATATCGCCCGGCTTAATACATTTTTGTCGATTTTTTACACTCAAATTGTATCAATTAATTATTTTAGATGAAACCTTTTTGTGTAATTTCCACCTCCAATAGTGAAAGGGTATAATTCATGATCAACGGCAGCGATACCGGGTTTGTCCTTATTTCCGCGGCGCTTGTCATGCTTATGACCGCGCCCGGACTCGCCTTTTTTTATGGCGGGCTCGTCCGACGAAAAAATGTGCTCTCGACCATGATGCAATCTTTTTTCCTGCTCTGCCTGCTCAGCGTCCAGTGGGTTTTGTTCGGCTACTCGCTCGCCTTCGGACCCGATATCCATCACGTCATCGGCAGCCTCGCCTGGATCGGGCTGCAAGGCGTTGGCATGGCGCCGAATCCCGACTATGCCGCCACCATTCCCCACCTGCTTTTTGTAACATTCCAGATGATGTTTGCGGTCATTACGCCCGCACTCATTACCGGTGCCTTTGCGGAACGCATGAAGTTTCTCTCCTTTGCCCTGTTCAGCCTGCTCTGGGCGACATTCGTGTACGATCCGGTTTGTCACTGGGTCTGGGGGGCCGGCGGCTGGCTCAAGCTGCGCGGTGTCATCGATTTTGCCGGCGGCTCGGTCGTTCATATCACCTCAGGCGTCTCGGCACTGGCCGCGGCCGTCGTACTTGGCAAAAGAAGAGGGTTCCCCTCATCGCATATACCGCCCCACAACATGACCTATGTGCTTCTCGGTGCCTCGCTCCTCTGGTTCGGATGGTTTGGCTTCAATGCGGGGAGCGCTCTGGGAGCCAATGAGATAGCCGTTTCCGCATTTCTTGTCACCAATACCGCCGCTGCAGTGGCCGGGCTCACCTGGCTCGTCCTCGAGTGGTTTTCCGCCGGAAAGCCGACGGTGCTCGGCGCTGCTACCGGAGCGGTCGCGGGTCTCGCCACCATCACCCCCGCCTCGGGCTATGTCTCGGTTGCATCGGCCATGGCAATCGGCATTCTTGCAGCACTTGTCTGCTACGCGGCCGTTGTCTTCGTCAAGCAAAAGTTTACCTATGATGACAGCCTCGATGCCTTCGGCGTCCATGGAGTCGGAGGAATGGTCGGCATGCTTGCAACCGGCATATTCGCCCGGAAATTTATCAACCCCGCGGGGAACGATGGCCTCCTGGCCGGAAATTTCGCATTTTTCGGACAGCAGGCACTTGCGGTCGGCGTCGTCATTCTTTACTCGGTTGCAGTCACCTTCATCCTTCTCAAGCTGGTTGACGTGCTCTGCGGACTTCGCGTCAATGATGAGGATGAGGTCATGGGACTCGACCATACCCAGCATCGCGAGAGCGCCTATACGCTGCTCGATTAAGCCGGTGGCGACCCATACCCATGGATCGGAACGCTAACGGGAACCTTCATTCGGGAGAAACCTATGAAATTGGTCATTGCGATTATTCAGCCCCATAAGCTCGATGCCGTCATGCATGCACTTGACGAAAAGGAAATTTACCTGAAAACCGTCAGCACGGTGCTCGGCTGCGGCAGGCAGAAAGGCGTATCGGAGGTATACCGGGGCGTCCGCGAAGCAGGAAACCTTATTAAAAAAGTCCGTCTTGAAATCGCTGTAAACGACGGCTTTCTTGATCAGACCGTCGAGGCAATACGAAATGCCGCGCAGAGCGGAAAGATCGGCGATGGCAAGATATTTGTGCTGGACCTTGCCGATTGCATCAGGATCCGTACCGGCGAACGCGGTGGCGAAGCGATCGGGTAAAAAAATTAAAAACCCTCTCCCATTGTCCAGATCTGGCGATCGAAGCCGGGAACATGCAGATCGAGCCGGACACCCTGGGGCGTTGTGCTCCAGGTATAAAGAAAGTCCGTTTTCCTGAACCCCGGTGGTGTTCGATAGCGGCTTATCTCCCGTTCGAAGGGCGAGGAGCCGATTTGCTTTGATAATATAAGAAGACGCCCGGGGCGTTTGGTATTAAACAGGTCGCGTTCCTTGAGGGAGTATACCGCCGATTTTGCCCGATAGGTCGTAGCCACTGCATCCTTCCACAGCTCATAGCCATGACTCGGACCGGACACAATCCATCGTTTAAATTGAAAGCCATAAAGCCCGAGGGCAAGGATGAGCAGCGGAATGAAAACTTTCATCTTTTTAAGGCGGAGAAGGTTCCAGAAGAACTCGGCGCCAATGAAGTTTACGACCAGGCGCAAAATCGTATCGAACAGGTCGTTATGAAACGTAAACCTGAATAGGTTCAGGAAGAATGCGGCCAGGAGAAGAATCCCATAGCTCAGATAGCGAGCCTTGTGGAAGGGGAGAAAACGAAAAAAAATGAATGAAACGGGGATAATAAGAAAGGGGGCAGCCCATAAGAGAACCGCTGGAAGCATGATTATTCACCTTTTGATGATGGAATCGTCCCTAAAATACATCACGTTGAACAGCCCAGGGTGAGAAGCCGGGGTAAGGGTCACTGACAAAGGGAATTACACCTCGGGAATTTACCGTACGCTCCGCTGGTTATCGTTGTTTTTTCCTTCCCAGAACTTCCTGAAATCGGCAGCATACTTATCGATCCATTCGCAGTAGATATCATTCAAAGAGCGGTCCTGGAGCGGGTCGTGCTGGAGCTGAATTCCAAGGTACCATTTATATTTCTCCATTTCCTTGATTTCAGCCTCAATGCTCGCACGAATATCTTCCCCTGGTTTTCCCGGGGACGGGGTGGAGGAGACCCCCTCGGATTGACGTTGGTGTTCACTCATTATGGCGCCAGGCAGATGCATACGAAATAGTCTCACCCTTCCCGTTTCACCGTGCGGGTACCCGTGCATCCGGGACCGGAGCGGCAGGTACGCCGGAAGCTTTTTGGGTCACGGCTCAGCGTGCATCACAAAAATCTAAATATTTTCTAATATAATTCATCCCCATCGATTTATCCTTTTAAAAACCGCGGCTTTTCCCATTTTACGCAGGCAGGGCGGGACGAATTTCGTCGCCCCTGCCGATGCATTTATGCGGCATCCAGCCTTCCCCGTATGCCGGGTTCGCACACCCCTACCCCTGCTGTAGTCCGATTTCCGGAAAGCATAGTGAGGAGCGACTACTCCCGCGGCTGAAATTCCGGTCGGAGCCGCGACCGAAGGGGCTCCTTATCGCTCCCCGCTTCGAGGGGGTAAGCCTCCTCACTCTTAATCCTACTTTCCGCCGGACATCATTTCAAGTACCCGGCCGGTAATTTTCGAATTTTAAGAGGCACGTTTCGAAGCATTCCGGACAAAATCTCCGGCGGAATCGCAGAACTTCCGTTCGACAGATTTCGAGTTAAATGTTATAATATGTGCTCAGAGGGTTCAAAAGTATTACCGGTAACCGTTCTGCCGTAATTGAACCTCCCCGGGACAGGCTCAGGGGATCAGGCTCGGGGTACCTGTTCGATGGGGCAATTTCAATGAAAAGGGCTGTTCTATGATGGATGCAGTGATTCAAAAAAAAATAGGCTCGATCGATGAAATTCCTTCGCTGCCCATTGTGGCGACACGCGTCATGGGCCTCATGAAAGACCGGGATATCGATCTCAAGGAAATCTCCAAGGCTATCACGCACGATCCGGCGCTGACGCTCCGGGTTATCCGGCTTGCCAACTCCGCTTATTACGGCCTGTCCACGCAAGTGACCTCCGTCAATCATGCCGTAGTCATGCTCGGAGTCAATACGCTATACAATATCATTCTCGGCCTGAGCGTCATACGAGCGTTCCGGATCGGCAGGAGCCGCTGGTTCGATCCCGATCTTTTCTGGCAGCACTGCCTTGCGTGCGCCCTGCTTGCACGAAAACTCTCCGACTATTATAACTTTGATCAACCCGGCACGAGCTTCGTCTGTGGATTGACCCATGACATAGGCAGGCTTATCTTCGTGCAGTTTCTGCACCACGAGTTCATCGCCGCATCGGAACGAGCTCAGGCCACCGGTTGCTCGCTGCGACAGGCAGAGCTCGATGTCATCGGGTTCGACCATGCCTCGACCGGTGCGTGGCTTGCCCGGCGGTGGGGTCTCCCCGAACCGCTCATTACGGGTATTGAATTCCACCACAATCTCGCCGGCATTCCGGAAAATCTCGCAGCTCATGCCCCGCTTACCAGGATCGTAGCGGCGGCGAATTCCATCTGCATCCAGCAGGACCTCGGGGACAGCGGTGAAAATGAAATAGAGGTTTCTCCCGAAGACCTGGTGCCGCAGTCGTATGGGATCAATATTAAAGAGTTAGTCGACTGGGCGAATGACGAGATTACCATGACGATGAAATTGTGGTTCCCGGAATAATGCAATAATGAGGTTATAGAGTGATAGAGTAAGGGATCATTAATTATCCGGAATTCGTTCAGCCCGATCCAAGCTCTCCCCATTGTCGGTAAATTTAATATTCCAGCCGGATCCCTAATTCATTAGATAATTCAATTTCTTCAGGATGGCTGAGCCGGATTCCAAAAACATAAGAAGAATCAAATGCTTTTGGATGGCCGAGCCGGATTCCAAATGATGAAAACAATTCAAATTCGTCTGGATGGCTGAGCCGGGTCACCCGCACGATGTGGGAGTGCTTCATTAGGGGAACCCTGCGGCGGGGACCCACGAGGCCTCTGCGAAAAAAAATACAAGTCAGGTTATATTTTGTGCGATTTCTAATTGAAAAGGGAGCTTTTGAAGTTTTTTTTTCCCTGTGTTTTCTACCTAATGGGAGCGTTGCGGGGGTGGGCGAGCGTCTGCCGGAGGCAGACATCGCCGCCCACCTCCGCAGGAAGGGGTGTGTCGGAGACGCGGCTTTGCGCGGCTCCGACCAGGGGGAACCGCCTGAGCGGTTCCCCCACCAAAAGCAGTATCCTGCGATTTACTAATTACGCCTTGCCCGCACTCCCGAGCACATGCTCGTTCTTGTCAATCATCATTTTGACCAGTTCATCGCGCGCCGGCCCGAGGTACTTCCGCGGATCGAATTCTTCGGGCTTTTCCGCAAGGACCTTGCGAACGATGGCGGTCAGGACGAGCCGTCCGTCGGAATCGATGTTGATCTTGCAGACCGCCGACTTTGCAGCGCGACGCAGCTGCTCGGCCGGGATACCGACGGCTGCCTTCATCTTGCCGCCGTAGGTATTGATGATATTGACATATTCGGGCAATACCGAGCTTGAACCGTGGAGCACGATAGGAAAACCGGGGATGCGGCGTTCGATCTCTTCGAGAATGTCGAAACGCAGCGGCGGCGGTACGAGAACTCCGGTGACGGGATCCTTGGTGCACTGTTCGGGCTTGAATTTGTAGGCGCCATGCGAGGTTCCGATGGAGATCGCGAGCGAGTCGACGCCGGTCTTCTTGACGAAATCTTCAACCTGCTCGGGCTGGGTGTAGATGCCCTTTGCCGCCACGACATCGTCTTCGATGCCGGCCAGGACACCGAGTTCGCCTTCGACCGTAACATCGTATTTGTGGGCGTATTCGACAACCTTTTTGGTCAGCTCGACGTTTTTATCGTAGGGGTGCGCCGAACCGTCGATCATGACCGAGGAAAAACCGCTCTCGATGCAGGATACGCACAGTTCGAAGGTATCGCCATGATCCAGATGGAGGGTGACGGGAAAATTCCAGCCCGAGTCCCTTGCCATTTGCACCGCCCCCTGGCCCATGTAACGGAGCAGGGTTGCATTGGCATACTTGCGTGCGCCGCTTGAAACCTGGATGATAACCGGTGAGTTGGACTTGCCGCAGGCGGTCATGATCGACTGCAGCTGTTCCATATTGTTGAAGTTATAGGCGGGAATTGCATAACCGCCGGCAAATGCCTTCTTGAACATCTCCCGGGTATTGACAAATCCGAGGTCTTTGTAGCTGATTGCCATAAACCGTCCTTTCGCTGTAGTTCGTATAGAGTAACGATAAAAGGGGCTTCTCAAAGTAAAAAAAACACCTGTTCATGGCGCGCATGCCGGCCAATGAACATTACCATCAGAGGTGCCAAATTGACTTTTTGCAAGGTTCCGGAACCAAGGCGTTGAAATCTGCTGGTTCCGGAAGCGTTTGAAGTGGTCCCGAAGGGGGCAGGTGAGCGAAACTTGTTACTGCTGGCCTTCGGCAGCGGCACTATTCTTATTATCCGATTCAGGGGCCCTGGAGTCAACGGTCGTTGCGGCTGGTCCCTTTTTCTGTTTGCGGCGGCGACGCACGGTTTCAGCCCCGCCGATGCCGACGAGCTCGATGATCGCCATGGGCGCATTGTCGCCCTTCCGTATCCGGGTCTTCAGAATACGGGTATAACCACCATTGCGTTCCTTGAACGAAGGCCCGATTTCAACGAATAATTTACGGAGCACCGTTTCATCGTTGACCCGCCTCGCCGCCATGCGCCGCGATGCGAGGTCTCCCTTTTTAGCATACGTAATAAGCCGCTCGACAACGCTCCTGACCTCTTTAGCCTTGGGAACCGTCGTTTCAACCCGTTCCTTGTCCAGAATGGAAACCGCCAGGTTGGAGAGCATGGCTTTACGGTGACTTGAAGTCCTGCTGAGTTGTCGTCCAGTCGATAAATGACGCATTGGTTCTACCTTCTCTATGAATGCTGCTGTTTCAGACCAGTTTTACAGGGAACCTTCCCGACCCATGATACCGTCGACATCCATGCCGAAGGAGAGCCCCAGATTACCCAGGACCTGATTGAGTTCCACAAGGGATTTCCTGCCGAAATTCTTATACTTCAACATATCGGCCTCCTGATTACGGATCAGGTCGGCCAGGGTATGAATGTTCGCTGCGCGGAGGCAGTTAGCCGAGCGAACCGATAGTTCAAGCTCATCTACCCGCATTTTCAGAAGCTGACGCTGCTTTTCAACCCGCTCATCGCGAACGATTAATTCTACCGGCTCGAGATCTCCCTCGAAATTGATGAAAATCTCCACATGATCGTGCAGCAGCTTCGCCGCGTAGCCGAGTGCATCCTCCACGGATATGCTGCCATCGGTCCAGACATTCATAATTATCTTGTCGAGGTCGGTTCTCTGGCCGATTCGCGTATTTTCAACGACGTAATTGATTTTGGATACCGGCGAAAAAATGGCGTCGATCGGAATGGAGCCCACAGGGTCCTCTTCCCGGCGGTTCTGCTCTGCGGCCACATACCCGCGACCGGCCGTAACCCGCATTTCTATCTTCAGTTTTGCATCGGCATTGATGGTCGCAATATGCAGATCGGGATTCAGGATGACGACATCGGGATTCTTCTCGATATCCGATGCCTTTACCTCTCCCTCGCCGCTGACTTCGAGCCGGAGCGTTGTTTCTTCTTCGGCAAGAAGGGACAGGCGGATCTGCTTGATATTAAGGATTATATCGACCACATCTTCGACAACGCCGTCGATGGTGGAATATTCGTGCTGAACGCCCTCAATCCGGACCGATACTACCGCGGCCCCCTGCAGCGAGGAAAGCATTATCCTCCGCAAAGCATTCCCGATCGTATGACCCCATCCGCGTTCAAGCGGTTCTACAATGATGCGACCGAAATTCGGGACAGCATCAGGATTCTCTATCTGGATGCCTTTCGGCATCATCAAACTTTTCCATTTCATTGTATCGCCTATCTCCCTTACCGTGAATAGAGTTCCACGACGAGCTGTTCCTGTACGTTCACAGCCATGGACAACCGTTCCGGCACTCTGATAACGGTTCCTTCAAGCTTCACTTTATCCACAGACAACCAATCGGGAATATCCTTGGCATTCTTCAAGGCACTATGGATCGTCTGGATATTCCGGCTCTTCTCACGCACCGCGATTACATCGCCGGCCTTGGCTTCATAGGTCGGCAGCGATACTTTCTTCCCGCCCACCAGAAAGTGACCGTGCCGGACGAGCAGCCTCGCAGAAGACCGGGATGGCGCAAACCCGAGACGGTAGATGACATTATCGAGCCGCAATTCCAGAATCTGCAGCAACCGTTCACCGGTCACCCCTTCGGCCTTGCTGGCCGAGGAGAAATAACGGGCAAACTGGCGCTCCATAACTCCGTAAATACGACGGATCTTCTGCTTTTCGCGAAGCTGCGCGTTATATTCAGTCGAACTGCGGCGACGCTTGGTAGTGCGAAGACCGGGAGGAAACGGCCGACGTTCCATGGCACATTTCTCGGAATTGCATCGCTCTCCCCGCAGCACGAGTTTAACCCCTTCGCGGCGGCATAATTTACAACGTGGACCATGATAAACAGCCATGTGCTCTCCTCAAACCTTTCGATACCTGCACTGTCGGATATTTCGTATCCAGATTCGCCTCGCTGTGGAGGCTGTTCAACTCGTTAAACTCTCCGCCGCTTCGGGGGCCTGCAACCGTTATGCGGAATTGCCGTAAAATCTTTGATGGCCGATACCTTTATTCCTGCCGCAGCAAGCGACCGGATAGCGCCTTCGCGACCGTTACCCGCTCCCTTGAGATGCACTTCCACGCGCCGGACACCGGCGTCGTAAGCGAGCTTTCCTACAACCTCGGCTGCGATTCCGGCCGCGTACGGTGTGCTTTTGCGCGAACCCTTGAACCCGGCCTTTCCCGGCGTGTGCCAGGCAATAATATTACCCTTGGTATCGGTGATATTAATAAGGGTATTGTTGAAGGTCGCCCTGATATGCGCAATACCTTCGCTGGCGGCCCGCTTTTTCGGCTTCTTCGCCGTCGGTGCCGCAGCTGCGGCAGCCGCATCGGCGGCCGGAACTGTTTCCTTTGGTTGTGCTTCTTTTTCCATTCGTGCCTCTTGTATGGTTACCTTTTATTTATCCTTTGGACGGCGCTTTTTTCTTGTTTGCAATGGTCTTCCGCGGACCCTTGCGGGTTCTCGCATTGGTTCGCGTTCGCTGCCCCCGGACCGGCAGGCTTTTGCGATGCCGGATCCCCCGATAGCAGCCGATGTCCATCAACCGTTTGATATTCATGCGAACGGCGCTTCGAAGGGCACCTTCCGTCTGATACTCACTGTCGATGATACGACGAATATGATCGAGATCTTCTTCCGAAAGGTCCTTTACCTTTGTATTAAAATTGATTTTCGCCTTGGTAAGAATCGCCTGAGCCGACGACCTTCCAATGCCGAAAACATAGGTAAGTGCTATTTCGCTTCGCTTATTGTTCGGTATTTCGACGCCTGCCACGCGGGCCATATACTGCCTCCTTAATAAGTAACCGTCGTAAGGGTCCCTGACCCCTTATCCCTGCCGCTGCTTATGCTTGGGATTCTTTGCACAAATAACCCGGACAATGCCCCTGCGCCGGATGACCTTACACCCATTACATAATTTTTTTACCGATGCACGAACCTTCACGCTGAATCCCCTTGCTATTTGTAACGATACACGATTCGTCCCCGCGTCAAGTCGTAGGGAGAGAGCTCCACCAGAACTTTGTCGCCGGGTAGAATCCGAATATAATTCATTCTCATTTTACCGGAAATGTGCGCCATGATCTCATGCTTACCTTCAAGCATTACCCGGAAACTCGCGTTGGGCAAAGTTTCCAGAATGCTGCCTTCTACCTGTATCGAATCCTGTTTCGCCATAGCTTTCGATCAGGAGGTCAGTACCCGAATCTCCTGCCTCGTAAACGGCCTTTCTTCATAAAACCCTCATAGTTACGCATCTGGAGATGCGACTCCAGCTGCACCAGCGTATCGAGCGCAACGCCGACAACAATGAGCACGCTCGTACCCCCGAAATAGAAATTGACCTTGAACCCGCCCATAATAAGGAAGGGTACGATCGATATGAAAGCGAGAAAAATCGATCCGGGCAGCGTAATTCTCGTCAGAACATTGTCGAGATATTGAGCCGTATTTTTCCCCGGCCTGATTCCGGGGATAAATCCGCCTGAACGCTTCAGGTTATCCGCGATATCGATCGGGTTAAAAACGATAGCCGTGTAAAAATACGTGAAAAACACGATCAGAAGTGCATAGATTCCATTATACAGCGGGCCCGTTGCCGAAAACAGCCGCATCATCTCGTCTGCAGCTTCGGAGTCCGGAAAAAAACTGCGTATCATACTGGGAAAGGTGATGATCGATGATGCGAAGATAATAGGAATAACGCCGGCCATATTCAGTCGCAACGGCAGTACGGTATTCTGACCGGCGTACATTTTGATTCCGACAACCTTTTTCGGGGTCTGGATCGGTATCCTGCGCATCGCCTGGGTCATGAGAACGATAAAACCGGTCATGGCGACCACCACCACCAGAAGCAGGAGTTCGACAAACACA
The DNA here is from genome assembly GCA_963803935.1 of uncultured Fibrobacterota bacterium. Taxonomy (GTDB): domain Bacteria; phylum Fibrobacterota; class Chitinivibrionia; order Chitinivibrionales; family Chitinispirillaceae; genus BOG-1184. Next base: position 17,108 of record CAWDOZ010000058.1, read on the forward strand.
TTTCTGCTGCCGGCCAGAAGCTGTTGCACCTCGGCGATAACCGCATCGGGCAGACGTGCAACAATTCCTATAAATATGATGAGGGAAATGCCGTTACCTATGCCGCGATTGGTAATCTGTTCGCCGAGCCACATGATAAGAATCGTACCGGTCGTAAGACTTATCGCGGTAATGATGGTAAATTTGATACCCATAAGCGCCGGCGAAACCGCATGCAGGCCGGTGGATGGAGAAACGATGCTTTGCAGAAAAACGCTGATCCCAAGCGCCTGAATGATGGCAAGCAGCACGGTGCCGTAACGCGTGTATTGGGTTATCTTCTTGCGGCCTTCGGCCCCTTCCTTCTGCAATTTATGGATAGTCGGAAAAACCGATCCCATGAGCTGCAGAATGATGGAAGCACTGATATACGGCATGATTCCGAGTGCAAACACCGTAACCCGCTTGAAGGCGCCCCCCACGAACATGTCGTATAAGCCGAACAGCGAATTAGCGTTCTGGGAGAAAAAATCGGCCAACACCCGGGGATCGATACCCGGGGTCGGAACATGTCCGCCGACACGATAGACGAACACGATTCCCAGAGTAAAAAGCACGCGCTTCCGTAACTCGGGGATCCGAAATACGTTCTGAAAGGTTTCGAAAAACGTCTTCAGATTTTCAACCACGGCCCGTGACCTCGACTTTACCTTTGGCTTTTTCGATTTTTTCTTTCGCGGCCTTTGAACAGGCATGGACCTTGATGATCAGCGGCTTGGTAATTTCGCCATCGCCGAGAATTTTAACCGGTCGATCGAGGTCGTTGATGATACCGTTTTCGTACAGCAGTTCCGGCGTAATCTCGCTTCCTTCAAATTCCAACTCCGCAAGATCACCCACCTTGAGAATTTGATATTTAACCGCCGAGGGGCTGTGAAAGCCCCGCTTCGGAAGGCGGCGGGTCAAAGGTGTCTGGCCCCCCTCGAAGTACGGTCTTTTCTTGCTTCCGCTCCGCTGGCGATCCCCGTTGAGACCCTTGCCTGCCGTGCTGCCTCGCCCGCTTCCGGTACCGCGACCGATTCTTCGTTTCTGCCTGTTGGACCCTGCGGCCGGTGCTATTTCATTCAATTTCATTGGTTGCTGCCTCTCTGCTTGACTTCCTAAACTTATTCGACCGTTGTTTCCGGAGCCCGGCTCTCTGCGGCTGCGGCATCTTCACCGGCTTTGGGTTCTGCAACTGCAGCCTTTTCGACGACGGCTTCCGCTGCAGCGGGTTTTTCAACCTTTACCTTACGGATTTCAGGTTTCTCGACAGTTATCTCTTCGACTTTGACCAGGTGTTGAACCGCCCCGATCATGCCGCGCAGAACCGGCGAATCCGTATGGATAACCGATGCATGCATTTTCTTCAACCCGAGCGCCTTGATGGTCCGCTTCTGTGCTATGAGTTTGCCGATCCCGCTTCGGATCTGCGTAATTTTCAGTTTTTTATCCATGGTACGACTATCTCCCCGCCCTATTTTGCCTCGGATGTGATCTGGCGCAACGTTCGAATCTGGTCCCTGGTTTTAAGACGAACCAGACCGTCGAGCGTCGCCTTGACGACGTTATGCGGATTGGTTGTTTTTAAACATTTGGTGAGAACGTCGTGGATTCCCGCAAGTTCGAGTACCGCGCGGGCCGCTCCCCCGGCTATGACCCCGGTTCCGGGCGCCGCAGGCTTGAGAATTATCCTGGCTGCACCGAAGTGCCCGATTATCTCATGGGGGATGGTGGCATTGACTATGCTCACCGTTACAACGTTCTTTTTTGCATTTTCCACGGCTTTCCGGATTGCTTCGCTGACGTCGTTCGCTTTGCCCATGCCGATACCGACATGCGCATTGCTGTCACCGACCGCAACGAGGGCGTTAAATCCAAACCGCCGGCCGCCTTTGACGACTTTGGCGACTCGATTGACCGCTACAAGCCGGTCGACCAGCTGCGATTCACCTTCGTTTGTTTTGATCGCTTCTTTATTCAACCCGAAAACCCCTTTCGCTGCTTAAAAAACAAGTCCCTTGCTGCGCGCTGCATCCGCCAGAATCTTCACACGACCATGGTAAAGATAGCCTTTTCTATCGAAGACCACCTTTTCAACGCCCTTTTCCCTGGCTTTTTCCGCGAGAAGTTCGCCGACAACCTTGGAAATGGCGCATTTATTCTTCGCCTCCAACCCGGCAATTTTGGCAATGAATTCCTTGCCGATGCTGCCGACCTGAACAATGGTTACACCCTTCTCATCGTCAACCAGCTGGGCATAAATATGATTGAGGCTTCGACGAACGCACAACCGCGGCCTCTCCGTTGTCCCGAAAACCTTTTTGCGAACCCGGGCGGCACGGCGAAGACGGCTTAAACTTTCACTCTTTGCACCATTCATGACTATCGCTCCATTAAACCATTATTTACCGGCTATTTTTCCAGCTTTCCTGCGGACATGCTCGCCGAGGTATCTGATGCCTTTACCCTTATAGGGTTCCGGTTTCCGGATTTTCCTGATTTCCGAGGCCGTCTGACCGACGAGTTCCTTATCGATCCCGTCAATCACGACTCTCGTCTGATTTTCAACTGTGAAGGTAATCCCCTGGGGTGCCTTGAAAAGACGCGTGCTGGAATACCCTGCTGCAACCTGCAGGTCCTTGCCCTTGAGTTCGGCCTTAAAGCCGACTCCGTGAATTTCCAGTTCCCTCCGGTACCCCTTGCTTACCCCGATGACGATATTGAATACCAGCATCCGGTTGAGACCCCACAGCGCTTTTACCGTATCACCTTCGGCGGCAGGGGTAAAATGGATCCTGTTATCCTTGACCTCTGCTTTTATCTCGGGCGGCAGCACGCGACTGACGGTACCTTTGGCGCCCTTGATTTCGAGCCGTTGTCCATCAAGCTTTACCTGCACTCCCGAAGGAATGTCAACCGGGATTTTTCCTAATCGCGACAAGATAGCTCCTTTTTTTCCTATTCGACGAAACGAACCTACCAGATCATGCCGATTACTTCACCGCCGACATGCTGCTCCCGAGCCTGACGGTCGGTCAATAATCCCCGCGAAGTCGAAACGATGGCAATGCCGAGACCCCCGAGCACCTCGGGGACCGATAGAACGCCACGGTAGACCTTTCTTCCGGGCACGCTGATCTTCTTCAGACCTTGAATGGCGTTCTGCTGCTCCTCGTCGTACTTGAGCAATATTTTAATCACACCCTGCTTGCCGTCGTCGACAAACGCATACTTGCTGATGAAATGATTCTCAAAGAGAATCCGCGTGATTTCCTTCTTGATATTCGTTGCGGGAATATCAACGGTACGCTTCCGTGCCTTGATTGCATTCCTGATCCGCGTGAACATGTCGGATATCTGATCTGTCAACATTTGCTTTGCTGCCCCTTGATCAAAATGATATACGGTGAACGCACCCTACCAGCTCGCCTTGACGATTCCGGGTATTTCCCCCTTGAGCGCCATCTGACGGAAACAGATCCTGCAGAGTCCGAAATCCCGGTAAAATCCACGGGCTCGTCCGCATCGTCTGCATCGGTTGTACCGGCGGGTCGAAAATTTCGGCTTCTCCCTGCATTTATTGATCATTGCTTTTCGCGCCACGTCAAATCTCCTTGCGACTACTGTTTGCGGAACGGCATGCCCATCTCTTCGAGAAGGGCAAGGCACTCTTCATTGTTTTTTGCGGTGGTGCAGATAGTTATGTCCATGCCGCTGATACGCGACACCTTGTCGCGGTCGATCTCCAGGAATACGATCTGTTCCTTTACACCCATGGTATAGTTACCCTGCCCGTCGAATGATTTTCGCGAGAGACCGCGGAAATCCCGGATTCTCTTTGAGAATACATTCATCAGCAAGTATGCGTTTTGTCGACGACGGCAAGCAGGGTGTGATTAAAATATTTGCTAGAGTACGACGAGGAGCGGCATAAGGTCATGAAGGTTGAAGAAGATCAGCGTGCCCGGAAGAAAGGTCTACCGTGGCGTCTTATCGGTCCCCAAGGTGCTCGGGGGTCTCGGCATTGCCATCGTTTCGACTTCGCGGGGATTATTGACCGACCGTCAGGTTCGGGAGCAGCATGTCGGCGGTGAAGTAATCGGCATGATCTGGTAGGTTCGTTCGTCGAATCGGAAAAAAAGGAGCTATCTTGTAGCGATTAGGAAAAATGGCCGGTTGGCATTCCTTCGGGAGTGCAGGTAAAGCTTGATGGACAACGGCTCGAAATCAAGGGCGCCAAAGGTACCGTCAGTCGCGTGCTGCCGCCCGAGATAAAAGCAGAGGTCAAGGATAACAGGATACCATTTTACCCCTCCCGCCGAAGGTGATACGGTAAACGCGCTGTGGGGTCTCAACCCGGATGCTGGTATTCGAGATCGTCATCGGGGTAAGCAAGAGACTCCGGAGGGAACTGGAAATTCACGGAGTCGGCTTTAAGGCCAAACTCAAGGGCGAAGACCTGCAGGTTGCAGCAGGGTATTCCAGCACGCGTCTTTTCAAGGCACCCCAGGGGATGCCTTCACAGTTGAAAATCAGTCGAAAGTAGGGTTTGACGGGATCGATAAGGAACTCGTCGGTCAGAGCGCCTCGGAAATCAGGAAAATCCGGAAATCGGAACCCTATAAGGGTAAAGGCGTCAGATAATCGGCGAGCATGTCCGCAGGAAAGCTGGAAAAATAGCCGGTAAATAATGGTTTAATGGAGCGATAGTCATGAATGGTGCAAAGAGTGAAAGTTTAAGCCGTCTTCGCCGTGCCGCCCGGGTTCGCAAAAAGGTTTTCGGCACAACGGAGAGGCCGCGTTGTGCGTTCGTCGAAGCCTCAATCATATTTATGCCCAGCTGGTTGACGATGAGAAGGGTGTAACCATTGTTCAGGTCGGCAGCATCGGCAAGGAATTCATTGCCAAATTACCAGGATTTTGGAGGCGAAGAATAATGCACCATTTTCAAGTTTCATCAGCGAACTTCTCAGCAGAAAAAGCCAGGGAAAAGGGCGTTGAAAAGGTGGTCTTCGATAGAAAAGGCTATCTTTACCATGGTCGTGTGAAGATTCTGGCGGATGCAGCGCGCAGCAAGGGACTTGTTTTTTAAGCAGCGAAAGGGGTTTTCGGGTTGAATAAAGAAGCAATCAAAACAAACGAAGGTGAATCGCAGCTGGTCGACCGGCTTGTAGCGGTAATAAAAATAGCCAAAGTCGTCAAAGGCGGCCGGCGGTTAGGCTTTAACGCCCTCGTTGCGGTCGGTGGCGCCAATGCGCATGTCGGTATCGGCATGGGCAAAGCAAAGCAAGACGTCAGCGAAGCAATCCGGAAAGCCGTGGAAAATGCAAAAAAGAACGTTGTAACAGTAAGCTTTGAGTAGTTCAATGCCGCCATCTCCCATGAGATAATCGGGCACTTCGGTCCGCCAGGATAATTCTCGGCCTGCGGCGCCCGGAACCGGGGTAACAAT
>CAWDOZ010000059.1:0-5368 GCA_963803935.1 uncultured Fibrobacterota bacterium
TAACCATTGTCTTCATCACCCCACTGGGTACCTACCACTATTGTATTGGGCATGTCCGGTCTACTCTCTGAGCTTTGCGTTGAACTTTTTTTCAATTTTTTTGATGATGGAGGATGCCACTGCCTGGGCCTCGGCTGCAGTCAGGGTTTTCTCCGGCGATCGGAAAGTCACGCTGAAGGCGATGCTTTTGTTCCCGCTGCCGAGCTTCTCATTCTTGAAGATATCGATCGGCAGGACCTCCTCGATGAGCGGCGATACTTTCGCCATTTCCTCGGCGATTTCCGCGGAGCTTATCGACTCGTCCATGACAAAACACAAACCCCATTCGACTGCCGGAAAGCGGGGGAGCGGTTTGAAAGGGGAAATCCGCTGCCCGGCCGACAGAAATCCGCCCACATCCATTTCGGCATAGTAAACCTTGGACTTGATGGCGAAATGGTCGAGAACCTTGCGGGAAATACTGCCCGCCCGGCCGCGGATCGTATCGCCGATGGTAAATGAAACCGCCTCACGCCCGAAAAACGCGGTTTCCGTGTCCAGGGGCATTACGCTCAGGCCCGCAGCGGCGGTTTGCACCGCAATATGCGACGCAAAACGGGTAAGTGCGCCTTTGAGTGTGAAAAAGTCGCAGGGTATTGCCGCGGTATGCCAGGTTGCCGGTGTCCAGTCGCCTTCCATGAGCATGGCAACGACTTCGGTTTCGGAGTACTTAGTATCGGGAAGCTGCTCGTAAATCTTACCAAGTTCGAAAAATTTGTTGTTCCGGTTTTTCCGGTTGAGGTTCCAGGCCAGGACCTCGAGAAGCGAGGCGGCCATGGTCGTGCGCATCTGGGCCATATCCGGGCTCAGCGGGTTGAGGAGCGCTACCGGTTGCCGGTCGGGCGTTACCAGGAGGCGCTTCTGCTCCGAGGTAAAACTGTTGGTCACCGTCTCGTTGAACCCTGCATAGGCCAGGGAGTGACGGATGAGATCCATCGCCTGTTCGCGCGCAGGAGGAGGTACCCGGAGCGAAATCCATGAGCGCCGGGCCGCTTCGATTGCATCGTAACCGTGCAGTCTGCCGACCTCTTCGACGAGGTCCTCTTCGGCAAGGAGATCGTGCCGGAAAAGCGGGATCGTGCAGACCATGGCGTCGTTATCCTGAATTTCGCAGGGGAGGCCGATGGATGTCAGGAACCCGGCAATTTTTTCCTGCGAAAAGGCCTGGCCGAGCACCTTCGAGACGCGGCTCGTGCGCACCCGGATGGTTCGGCGTTCGGGCAGCTGCGGGCAGCTGTCGATCCGGCCTTGGGCTGTTTTCCCGTTGCAAAGCTCCGCGATGAGCGCCGCGGCGGTGTCGAGCGCCGCGATGAGGCCGTCGCCGGGATCCACCCCGCGTTCGAACCGGTAGGAGGCGTCGGTGGAGAGACCCAGCCGCTTTGCAGTTCTCCGGATGTTGTTCTGGCTGAAGAACGCGCATTCGATAAACACGGCGGTTGTCGCAGCGGATATTTCCGACCCTGCCCCGCCCATGATGCCGGCAAGCGCGACCGGGCGCTCGCCATCGCAAATCAGGAGATCGTCGGCGATGAGGTTACGCCCGGCCCCGTCCAGCGTGGTAAACGCGATCGGCGCCCCTGCCTTGCGGACCGTAATGCTGCGCCCCCTGATAAGGTCGTAGTCGAAGGCATGCAGCGGCTGGCCGAATTGCAGGAGGACATAGTTGGTTACATCAACCACATTGTTGATAGGCCGCAAACCGGCAAGCGATAGCCGTCGCTGCATCCAGTCCGGGGAGGGGCCGACGGTTACCTTGCGAACCAGCCGCCCGGCGTAGCGCGGGCAGGCATCGGTGGCCGCAATGTCGACCGCAATGGCTCCGGATACCGGATCGTCGAATTGTTCTACAGGAAGTCGCCCCGCGGATTTCAGGGGAAGCCCGTAGCGCGCGGCAACCTCACGGGCAACGCCGAGAATGCTCAGGCAATCGCCGCGGGAGGGGGTAATTTCGATTTCTATGACCGCATCGTCCGGAAACAGGGTCGAAAGCGCTTCGCCGGGTTTGCACGTGGGCGGGAGCGCCAAAATGCCGGAATTGTCGTCCGAAAGGCCAAGCTCTTTGCCGGAACAGAGCATGCCCGAGGAGGCGACGCCGCGGATCTTTGCCTGCTTGACCGTAAATTCGGGCCCGAGTACCGCGCCTTCGAGGGCGAGCGGGGCAAGCATGGCCGGTGCAACATTGGGGGCGCCGCATACGATGGTAAGCGGCACATCCAGTCCGGCATCGACCTGGCAGACCGACAGGCGCTCGGCATTGGGGTGCTTTGCCACCGAGAGCACGCATCCGACCACGACACGGTCGGGTACGCGGATATGTTTTATCGAGGCGACTTCGAGTCCGGCGCCGGTCAAGGCATCGGCAAGCTCTTCCGCAGGCACGTCGATATCAACGACTTCTTTGAGCCAACTGTAAACTATTTTCATAGTACCGCTTTATGAGAATTGACGGAGGAAACGAACGTCGTTTTCGAAAAAGAGACGGATATCGTCAATGCCGAACTTGAGCAGGGCAATGCGTTCGATGCCCATGCCGAACGCGAAACCGGTATATTTTTCGCTGTCGATGCCGCCGCTGCGCAACACCCTGGGGTGGATCATGCCGCAGCCGAGGATTTCAAGCCAGCCGCTCTGTTTGCAGATGCTGCAACCCGCCCCCCCGCATAAAAAACACTCGACATCGATTTCAACGCTTGGTTCGGTAAACGGAAAGTAGCTCGGCCGGATTTTAAGGCGGGCATTGTCGCCGAAAAATGCCCGGCTGAAGGCAAGTAACGTTCCCTTGAGATCGGCGAAACTCACCCCTTCATCCACACAGAGGCCTTCGAGCTGGTGGAACAGGCAGTAGCTTCTCGCGGAGATCTCCTCGTTCCGGTAGACTCTTCCCGGCATGATGCTGCGGATAGGCGGCTTCTGCAACTCCATGACGCGAATCTGCACCGGGGAGGTATGCGTTCGCAGAAGCACCTTTTCGGCGATATGAAAGGTATCCTGCATGTCGCGGGCGGGATGGTCGGGCTGGAAGTTGAGCGCTTCGAAGTTGTAGTAGTCGCTCTCGATATCCGGTCCATAGGCAACCGTAAACCCCATGCCGATGAAGATATCCCGGATGCTGTTCCTGATGGTCATGAGGGGGTGGAGGGAGCCGCGGGGCAGGGGGTATCCCGGCAGCGTGCAGTCGATGACGGGTTCGGCGTCCGCGCCTCCCGTAAGCGATGCAAGGCGCTTTTCAAGCCCTGCTTCGGCAAGGTCGCGAAGTTCATTGGCCTCCCTGCCCCGGTCTTTCCTTTCGGCAGGGTCGGCCTCACTGACCTTCCTGAAAACCTCGCGGACGATGCCTTTTTTACTCAGCCATTCAAGACGGAATTTTTCGGCATCTTCCGGAGTTACGATGCTTGCGAGTTCGGACTCAGCCTTCCGGCGCAACTCCTCGATAGATTCAAGCGAATCAGGTGAAACACCGGTAGTCATGCAGTCCCTTACGATTTTACCAGTTCAACCACTTTTTTGAAACTCTCGGGCTCATGCAGCGCCAGATAGGCCAGCGTCTTGCGATCGAGTTCGATATTTTTCGCCTTCAGGCCGGCGATAAATTCGCCATAGACCAGGTCAAACTGCCTGACCGCGGCATTGATGCGGACAATCCAGAGCGATCGGAACTGACGCTTGCGCTGCGCCCGGTCGCGATAGGCGAATTTCCCTGCCCGGAAAAAGGCATCTTTCGAGAGAATGATATTGTTCTTTCTTCTCCCGAAGTACCCCTTGGCACGACTGACTATCTTTTTTCTCCGCGCCCGTGACGCGACGCGGTTTTTAGCTCTGGGCATAATCCTGCTCCTTTAAAGGTGATGTATCTGCGTAATGGACCTCAGGCCTCGATCATGGACCGGACTTTTTTCTCGAACCCCTTGAAAATCAGCGCCGATTTGCGCAGGCCGCGTTTCCTCTTCCGGTCCTTCTTGTTGAGGATATGGCTCTTGTAAGCCTGTTTATGCTTGATATGCCCGTCTGCAGTGATGCTGAAACGCTTCTTTGCTGAACTGCGGTTCTTCTTCTTCGGCATGGAATCGGCTCCCTTGATTATAGATATAGATTACAGTGTCGGTGCTGCTGGCGGTGTCGCCGGCGGTACGATAGCCGGTCCGCCTTCGGCCTGCTTTTCGGTCCGCTTACGTTCGAGTTCCTGCTTGCGCACGAAATCCCGGATTTTTATCTTATCGGGCACGAAAATCGAAATGAGATTTCGTCCCTCCATTTTCGCATTCATTTCGGGCGTCGCAAGATCGGTAATGATCTTCGATGCCCGCTCAAGCATCCGGGCGCCGAATTCGATATGCGTAATTTCCCGGCCGCGAAAGACGACCGTTATTTTAACCCGGTCTCCCTTGATCAGGAAATTCCGGGCATGGTCCATTTTGAATTCGAAATCGTGGTCGTCGGTTTTCGGATGCAGCTTGATCTCCTTGAGATGCATCACATGCTGCTTCTTCTTCGCTTCCTTCAACTTTTTCGATTTCTCGTATTTAAACTTGCCGTAATCCATGATCCGGCACACCGGCGGATCGGCATTCGGGGCGATTTCCACCAGATCAAGTGCGACTGCCGCCGCCCTGGTAAGGGCTTCGGAGACATGCATGATGCCGAGCGCCTCTCCTTCACTGCTTACTACCCGGACCCGCGGTACCCGTATTTCATTGTTGATGCGGGTATCATCGTCTCTTCTCGGTGGCAATCGAAAACGATTGATAAAGACCTCCAGTTTAAATGGTGTTAGTCGCTGCTTCGGGCGAAAGTTCCCGATTCAGCAAAGCAAGAAAATCACCGACCTGCAGGGATCCCTGGTCGCCCTTGCCGTGGCGACGCACGGATACGGAGCCGTTCTGGACCTCTTTCTCCCCGATAATGGCCATATAGGCGATTTTCTTGATTTCTGCATCCCTGATCTTATACCCGATTTTTTCATTGCGCTGGTCGAGCTCGGCCCGGATCCCGCCGCCGAGCAGCTGATTGACAACGGCCCGGCCCTGTTCGATGAACTTTTCCGAGATCGGGAGTACCTTGACCTGGACCGGCGCGAGCCAGAGCGGGAAGGCGCCCGCATAGTGTTCGATGAGCACCCCCATGAACCTCTCCAGCGACCCGAGCAGGGCGCGGTGAATCATGTAGGGGCGGAGCTTTTCGTTGTCGGGCCCGGCATAGGTCAGGTCGAACCGCTCCGACATGTTGAAGTCGAACTGGATGGTGGAGCACTGCCACTCGCGGTTCAGGGCATCCTTGATTTTAATGTCTATTTTCGGGCCGTAGAAGGCTCCGCCGCCCTCGTCAAGTTCCC
>CAWDOZ010000060.1:0-11574 GCA_963803935.1 uncultured Fibrobacterota bacterium
GGTTATGTTTATTGCCTGTTGCTTCGTTTCGTTCTCCATGATCGCCGGTTCATCGAAGGTATGGACCTGCGGAGTCGCGCTCCAGCAGAGCCCGTCGACAGGATCGAGCGGCGGGGGCGCCCGATTGACTTCAACAAAGTACCCATCCGTACCGGCGTACAGTTCCGCCTGCGGAAAGGCAGCGCGCAGTAAATCGGCACAGGCTACCTGCAGCGGCTCCGGAATATCGGGACCCCCTGCATGGTAAAGAAGAAATTGGACAACGGAAAGGGGGTGGATTTTGAACACCTCGGCAACCGCCATGGCCTCGGCAACCGCGTTTTCGGTGAAATGGATTGCGCATTCAACCGGCGCGGACTGCCGGATGGCAATCGACGCTGCCTGCCGTACCGCTTCGTCGATGCCCTGGCCGTATGGCCGGATATCGATTCGAGCATGGGCAAACCTGAGGCTCTGCAAAAAGGTATCTATCCGTTTGTCCTCAGGCCGCTCCGGCAAAGCCCTCCGACCTGCCGGGGCGGCTGCCGTGAATCCGAGTAACGGTTGCATGCCCGTGACCCTGCCGGCGCGAAAATCAAGCCGCAGCCGGTCGGCAGAGCGCCATGCGGAACCGCTGACCGACTGCACCAGCGACAGGGTGACGGTCTGCCTGACAACCGTTCCCTTCTCAATGAGCTCGGGCTCGGCATTCCCGATGGTCGGCCCGTAGGTCTTAAAGCTTGCATCGGTCCAGTTCCGCTGATCTTCGGTCTCGAAGACCTCGCCCAAAAAACGGATTTGCGCCGACTGTCCGTCCGTCGTCTTCCAGGTCATTGAACGCATGTCGGTAAAGGTTTGCCACGGTACAATAAGGAGGGGAAAAATCTCCGGCGTCGTCGTGCCGTCGCCGTGCTCCACGCTGCACGGCATCCCCTTGCAGAGCGATGCCGCATGCAGCACGCAAAAGCCGATCCGTTTACGTTTGAAGGAGGCAAGAGCACTCCCCTCCATGGTAAAAACGATCTCGCCCAGCGGCGAGCCGATGACCGTGCCGTGCCAGAGGAAATCGAGGAGCCCTCTCCGGTGGCGCGAGTCAAAGGCGATACGGCAGGAGTCGGAGGTCTTTTCGATGGAAAGGTTTGAAATTTCGCCCGGTATGGTATTCCAGAACTCGTCACGAATCGCGGGGTAGACTCGCCGGACGAGTTCGCCGCCGGTGGTGCCGATGCTCCTTATCCGGTTCGATTCAAAAATGAAGGTCAGCGGACCTGCGTGCAGCTGCTCACGGGTCACCTGAGGAGAGAGGCCGTCCATCACTTAAGCTCCCTTCAGCCCGCAGCAATGGGTTTCGACAACTGCTGTTCGCCCTGCTCGAGGTTCAGGATCATCTCCCTGAAGGTAATATGCGCCTCCGGGGATCCCGTCCGCTTCCTGCTGTTGCCGATAAGCGAGGCGATAAACTCGCGGGTGTAATCGGCAGGGGTCGGCGGGACATGCAACCCCTGGGCCTGGATATCGTCCAGCACATCGAAGACCGGCGTCGCCGAAAAGTCGCGGGTGGGAAGGTAGTGATCCTTGTCGCCGGTGCTGTGCAGGTAGCCGGCATGGACCATCCCGGTGAGAAGCCCGAGAGCCTGCTGTTCGGTAAGCTCGTAGTTGGCCATGTAATAGGAGAGGCTTGGCGGAGTTTTTTCCAGCATGAATGCCGCCACCGCATCGAGAAACATGCGAAGCGAAAGATAGGTCTTATAGTCGCCGACCCGCCGGTCCCACCGTTGCACCGCGCGCAGCAGCGGGCGAAAGTTCTGGTCTACATAGGCCACCTCGGCGCCGAACAGTAAAAAGAGGGAGACGAAAAACAGCGACACGAGGAAGAGCGGCAGGATGCCGAAGGTGCCGTAAATGGTCTGGGTCTGCATTGAAAGCTGCACATACAGGCCGAACCCCCGTCGCTCCATTTCGAAAAGGACTCCGACCATGAGGCCACCGAGGAATGCCGACCGGAACCGCACCTTCGTGTTGGGCACCAGCCAGATGAGCGAGGTAAAGGCAAGCACCATGAGCAAAAAAGGCAACAGGAAGTCGAGGAATTTGAAATCGCCGGAGAGATGCGTCAGCCAGGCGCTTTTCCGGAAGTTATGGGAGAGGTAAAACAGGAGCGGGCTATAGACTAAAACCATGGTAAAGGCGCGGAGGCGCATCAGGAACGTCCGCGGCCTCGATACTTTCCATATAGTATTAAACGCCTCCTCCGCTGCGCCGAACAGTCCGACCGCCACCACCACGAGCCCCCCGATACCCCAGCCCCTGAGCCGCTGCGCGTTGACAAAGAAGGTAGAAATGTAATCGAGCACGGTAGGCGGGGCAAAGGGAAGGAGAACGGAAAAAAACTGCTCCACCTCATGGGGCCGCACCTCTACCATATAAGCCAGCATGAACGCGGTGGTTACCACCAGCGGAATGAGCGTGAGCAAAAGCGCAAAGGCCAGGGCCGAAGCGCGGGTCAGGCAGTGATTGCGCACATATTCGGAAAAAACTATGCGCCAGAAGATAAGCGTCCTGATTATCGGATACCAGAACCTGCTGCCCCGCGCCTTGAGCGAATCCAGGGCTTCGCGGGGATCATGGATAAGATCGTCAAGAAATTTTCCGGTGAAGAGATACATGGCTTTTGCATCCTGCAAGGGCTACTGCTTCCTGCTTATAAAAGGAATTATCGGGTAATAAAATAATTAAGGGGCTGCCGATATAACCGCGGGAACCGTTTGCAATTCCTCTGGTGGGGGCCCGGAGGCCGCCTCACCCCGAGCCCCTCTCCACTCGTGGAGAGGGGCTCGGGGTGAGGCGGCTTTTGATGAAGCGCCAGCGAGATCGCTCAAGGTGTACTTGAGTCCACTGTCGCTAAGCCGTTATCGCTGCGAAATATCCCGAGCCTGATTGATCATTATGGTGCCCGAAACCCTTCCGGCCGACCAATGCAATCATTGACATTTTGTGGTTTAAACCGTACAGTATACGGGAGTCTTTATCCGGGTTTGACCCGGCTGCGCACGGAAGGGGAGCAGGTCAATGCACAAACCATCGTTGATCCTCATTGTCGATGACGATGTAACCACGGTTGCCATGCTCCAGGCCATTCTGGAGAACGCCGGCTTTCTCACCTGCTCCGCGTTCGATGGCGCAGGCGCCATTGCGATGCTTCTGCAGGAGCGGCCCGAGCTGATTCTTCTCGATGTGGGTTTGCCCGATGCCACCGGGATAGAGGTCTGCGGCCGGATACGCAAAGAGCCCGCCGCCTCGCGTACCCCCATCATCTTCATATCGGCCAATGAGGACGTCGCCACCAAGGTAAAGGGATTCGAAGCGGGCGGCGTGGATTACATCACCAAGCCCCTCTACGGCGTAGAAGTTCTGGCGCGGGTCAGCACCCATCTCCGTCTCAAGCATGCCTATGACAAGCTTGCCGAGCTGCAATCCGAGCGCGTCTGGAAACTCGCGGTAACCCAGAAGGCGGTCATGCCATGTCCCGAGGATTTTCCCGAAGCGAATTTTCGCGTAGTCCTTAATCAAATTCTCAAGGCGGGCGGGGATTTCTTCGATGTCATCCCCTATGGCAACCAGATTTTCGACTACGTGGTTGCCGACGCCGCCGGACACGACCTTTCCGCATCGTACTGGACCGCGGCCCTTAAAACGCTCCTTACCATGTATGCAGACCCCGTTGTCCCGGTCGAGGAAATTCTTTCCTCCATCAATAATGCACTGCGAAGAATCCTGCCCGGCGATGTTTTCTTCACCCTTCTCTACGCGCGGCTGAACCGGAACTCCGGAACCGTCTATTGTGCCAATGCAGGGAATCCACCGGCAATCCTTTGCCGGAAAGGCAGGCTTCCCGAGATCATAGAACAGGATGGAGATGTTATCGGGGCGTTTCCGGACCCGGTTTTCGGCATTGCCGAAATGCAGGTTGATCCAGGAGACAGGTTTCTGCTGTATTCGGACGGTCTGGTTGAAATCGGTCCCGACCGTGATGAAGGAATCCGGAAACTGGCCGGGGAGTGCGCTGAATTCGGTGATGAACCGCTTGCCGGCATGCTTGAGTCCATAAGGGCATCACTGGCCGATAACCAGGAAATCCGGGACGATATCCTGCTTATGGGCGTCCAGGTTTAGGCGCGAGGAACTCCCGTTGCCAAAAGGGCTTCGACACGACTAAAGGAGGCGTGCGAACACTATGTCGAATTATACCATTGAGAACAGTGGGGCGGAGTGCAGAATAGCGGTTTCCGGCGAATTTGAGGTTTCCATGATTGCCGAACTCCAGCCGATATTGCGTCAGGAGCTGGAAAAGGGTGCAATGTCAATCGTCTTTGACTTTTTGCAAACGACCCTGCTCGATTCGAGCGGCATCGGCCTCCTCATCGCTACCGGCAATACGCTGACTAAAAAGAACGGCAAGGTCGGCATTGTCAATGTTCCTCCCGAAATCATGCGGGTATTGACGAGCATGCGGCTTGCGGCCCGTCTCAATGCACTCGGCAGGGCATAGGAGAGGACCATGGACGACGATATCCTGAAAGAGTTCATTAACGAATCGCGCGAACACCTGTCCACCATCGAAGCCGACCTGCTCACGATCGAAGAGGGCGGCGCGAACATCGATGAAGAACTTGTCAACAAAGTATTCAGGGCGGCGCATTCGATAAAAGGCGGAAGCGGGTTCTTCGGCCTCAATCGTGT
Organism: uncultured Fibrobacterota bacterium; assembly: GCA_963803935.1. Classification (GTDB taxonomy): domain Bacteria; phylum Fibrobacterota; class Chitinivibrionia; order Chitinivibrionales; family Chitinispirillaceae; genus BOG-1184. The sequence continues at coordinate 4,720 of CAWDOZ010000060.1, forward strand.
CAAGGAGCTCGCGCATAAGGCTGAGACCGTGCTCGACATGCTTCGTTGCCGCCGCATGGTGCCAAATCCCGAAATAATCAATACGCTGCTCAACGCGTTCGATAAACTGCGCGACATGATCAATAATGCCGGTGAGAGCGAGGCGGCCGATATTACCGATCTAGTAACCATCCTCACGACGCTCGCAACCTCCTGCATGCCCGCCGACCAGAAGGCGACGCTTTCGCAGACAATGGTGCTTTCGGTTCCGGGCGGGGGCAGTATAACCCTGCCGGCAACGGATTACGAACGCTCCCGGCGGTCGGCCCAGTATATCTACCACCTCTCCTATGACCTGATCCATGATATCGAACGCAAGGGAAAGAGCATCCTCGATCTCTTCCGCGACCTCGGCGAGACCGGTGAGGTGCTGGATTGCATCATCGATTTCGAGGCATCCGGAACACTCGATGGCCCGGTGACCAATACGTTGCCGCTGACCCTCATTTTCGCGAGCGTCATGGAGCCGGATCTCATCGATCCGATAATCGCCATCGGTCAGGATAAAGTCAAGGTGTTGTACAGCCCCTCTTCGCGCAATTCCGCGGCTTTGCACCGGGAGGCGCCTTCCCGGCCCGGAACGGCAACTGCAGAGGTGCCCTCGCCGGCTCCGGAAGATCCTGCTCAGCACCCGGAAGAGCCCAAACCGGCCATGGAAGCAAAAGCCGCGGTCGACCATAAAGTTACCGCGGACGATACGCTGCGTGTCAATGTAGGGCTTCTCGAAACACTCATGAACCTGGCCGGGGAACTGGTGCTCGGACGCAACCAGCTCCATGCGGCAATCGGCAACAACAACGCGGAAACGCTTGCCGCCGCCGACGGACGGCTCAACCAGATTACCGCCGAATTGCAGGACGCGATCATGCGCACGCGGCTCCAGCCCATCGGCAATGTTTTCGCAAAATTTCCCCGCGTCGTGCGCGACATGGCTGCAGCCCTCCACAAGGAGATCCAGCTCGAAATCGAGGGCAAGGACGTTGCCCTTGACAGAAGTCTCATCGAAGGACTCTCGGATCCGCTGACGCACATGATCCGTAATGCCGTGGATCACGGCATTGAAACGCCCGACGAACGGAAACGTCGCGGAAAGAAACCTGTCGGCACGGTACGCATCGACGCCCGGCATGAAGCCGGACAGGTGGTGGTCGAAATCGCCGACGACGGCAAGGGCATCGACGGCCGCCGCATCGCCGAGGCGGCCCTGAAAAAGGGGCTCATCCGCCCCGAGAAGCTGCAGGGCATGTCGGACCAGGACAAAATTGCCCTGATCTTCCTCCCGGGTCTCTCTACCGCCGAAAAGGTGACCGATATTTCCGGACGCGGCGTGGGCATGGATGTCGTCAAAACCAATCTCGACCGGCTCGGCGGCAAGGTTGAAATCAAATCCGAGATCGGCAAGGGATCGCTCTTCCGCATCAAGCTGCCGCTCACGCTGGCCATCATACCCTCGCTCATCGTTTCGGTTGAAAGGGAGCGGTTTGCCATTCCGCAGATCAATGTGGAGGAGTTGCTCCGCATTCGGCCCGACGAGGTCAAACGCCGCATCGAGGTGGTGGGTAATGCTGAGGTGCTGCTGCTGCGCGACCGGATAATTCCGCTTGTCAGGTTTGCCGATCTTCTGGGTATGGTAACAACCTATAACGATCCAACGACGCAAAGCCCCGAAATCGACCGGCGAACCTCTCTCGCCGACCGCCGGTCGCCCCGGCAAACCCTTGACACCGTTGCAGGGTCTATCCACGAGGAGAAGCGCGCCGGTGCCGCTTTCCGGGGAGCGCAGGACCGTCGGACCGACGCGACCGGCGCGCTCGAAATTGTCGTGGTCACGACCGGCACCATGCAGTACGGCCTCGTGGTAGGCGCCTTTCACAATACCGAGGAGATCGTCGTCAAGCCGCTCGGGCGCCATCTCAAGCTGCTGCGGGAGTACGCGGGAGCCACGATTCTCGGCGACGGCACCATTGCGCTCATCATCGATATCGGCGGCCTCGCGAACAAGGCCGACCTCGCCGCGGTTTCCGGAAGTGCCCGTGCCGTAAAGCAGGCTGAGGCAGCGGCGGCGGAACAATTCGACGATGTCCACTCGCTGCTCCTCTTCCATAATGCCGAAGACGAGGTCTGCGCCATGCCGCTTGACACGGTCATGCGCGTCGAGCGGGCAACCCCGGCGCAGATCGAAACGGCCGGGAGCCGCAGGACCATCCAGTATCGCGGAGAGTCGCTGCCCCTGGTCACGCTGTCCGATGCCGCGCAGGTCAAGCAGCTCGGCGATACGAAGGACCTTGCCGTCATCGTCTCGAGCGTTCATGGCCGCGAGGTGGGCCTCCTGGGCGCCATGCCGGTCGACGTCATCGAAATAAAAGCGAAGATCGACCAGGTGACCCACCGCCAGAAGGGCATCTCCGGTTCGACCATCATCCGCGATAAAACCACGCTTCTTGCCGATGTTTACGAACTAGTCGATACCATCTATCCTGAGTGGGGACAGGAAAGGATTGCCCAGCGGCAAGCGTTGGCTGCGACGTCCGGCGAAGAGGGAGTTGAAGCACCATCGGAATCCGGCGGCTACGATCCCGGGGCACGGGTCACGGTGCTCCTTGCCGAGGATTCGGACTTTTTCCGGTCGCAGGTTAAACGCTACCTCGAAGAGGCCGGGTACGCGGTTCTCGATGCGCCCGACGGCGAAGCGGCCTGGGAACTCCTGCAGCAGCATATCGGCGAAGTCACCATCGTGGTGACCGACATCGAAATGCCCCGGCTCGACGGCCTGGGGTTGACGAAGAGGATAAGGGCCGACGAACGCACCGCCGCGCTGCCGGTTATTGCGGTCACCTCCCTGGCCGGGGACGAGGAAGTTGCAAAGGGGAAAGCTGCGGGCGTAACCGCCTATCACATAAAGCTCGATCGCGACAAACTTATCGAAACCGTCCAGGCAATGGCAGCGGCAGCCTGACAGGAAAAAATGAGTGATAATGCAATGCATCGAAAAACCGTTACCCCTCAGGGAGATACCATGAGCAGCCGTAATGCCGGAACCGCCCCCCCCTCCGCAGTCGTCGCATTACCACTCGGTAAGGGGATCGAGCCGCTGATAAACAGCCGGCTTTCCTGCGGAGATGTTTTATGGTGCGAAGGATTGTACCGGCGCACCGATAATAAATCGTCACGGGGAACCAAGCCGGATATGCCGGTTGTTGAACTCGGAAAAAGAATCGGACAGGGTATCGGAGGGGCCATGATGTTCCTGGCTGTCCTGACGGCACTAGGCTGGGAGGGTTTGTTTCCGGCTGCCGGTCCGAAAGGCTGCACCCTTGCAGAGCGATTATCGGATAATTAACCAAAAGGGCCCGGAGGTTCGCAAAAGCGGCCTCCGGAAGCCTCGCCTCGCATCATAAAATTAAGAAGGGAGATTTGCCATGTTGAATCTGTCGGATATGAAAATCGGCACCCGTTTGCAGGCAGGGTTTGGAATAGTCAATATACTGCTTGTTGTCCTGGCGGGAATCGCGCTCTGGGGAGCGGGGTTGTTCCTGACAAAGTCCAACGAGCTCGAAAGCCAGAATTATAAGATCACCCTGGCGCGGGGATTTCAATCGGATGTCGATAAAATTTTCCTCGATATCTGGAAGATCGCCGAATCCAAAGACCTGGAAATGAAACAAGCCGCTCAGGAAGATATCAACCACCTTCGGGATTCCTACAAAAAACGGTTCGATGAATTGGATGCGGGGATGACTACCGATGACGGCAAACGGCTCATGCAGACATTCCATGAAAAAGTAGCCGCTTTGAAAGATATTGACAGCAGGGTCATCGAGCTTTCGCTTGCAGGCAGGGAAAGCGAGGCAGCCGGTCTTTTCCTCTCCCAGGGCAACAAGGGAATCGCCGAAGTGGATGCCGCGGGAGATGAACTCGTCTCCTGGCAGCAGAAACGCGTAGACGAGGCAAAGTCTGCGCTGACCGCAGAGATATCCGGCGTGCGAACGATGATTATTATCAACGGCATCATCGCCTTCCTTGTCGCCTTCATTATCGGCATCGTCATTACCCGCAGCGTTGCAGCGCCCCTCAAAGGAGCAACAATGCTGGCGGAAGCCATCGGCAGGGGGGATCTCACCCAGAAGGTTTCCGAATCCTCGATGAAGCGTAAGGATGAACTCGGCGACCTCGGGAGAGCCTTTGACGCCATGATCGAGAATCTGCGCAAACTTATATCGAATGTTTCCGGCACGGTCTCGACCCTCGGGTTCTCGGCGACCGCGCTGTCGGATATTGCGGCGACTACCACCACCGGCGTCAAGGCCATTTCAGCCCAGACAACCGCGGTTGCCGCGGCGGCCGAGGAGTCGAGCGCCAATACACTGTCGGTAGCGACAAGCATGGAAGAAGCGCTTGCAAATCTGGGCTCGGTTGCGAGCGCGACCGAGGAGATGAGCGCAACGGTGGGCGAGATCGCCTCGAATTCCGAGAAGGCGCGGTCGATCAGCGAGCAGGCGATGTCGCAGGCGCAAACCATATCGTCCATGATGCAGCAGCTTGGGGCGGCGGCGCAGGAGATCGGGCAGGTGACCGAGACCATTACCGACATATCGTCGCAGACCAACCTTTTAGCCCTCAACGCGACCATCGAAGCGGCGCGTGCAGGCGCGGCAGGCAAGGGTTTTGCCGTGGTGGCCAACGAGATCAAGGAGCTGGCGCGGCAAACCGCGGCCGCAACCGAGGATATAAAGGCCAAGATAGGCGGCGTCCAGAGCTCGACCGGCAGCGCCATTGCCGATATCGACAAGATCGTGGATGTCATCAAGGAGGTGGGAACCATCGTTTCGAGCATTGCGGCCGCCATCGAGGAGCAATCGACGGTGACGCGCGACGTTGCCGGAAACATCGCGCAGGCATCGGCTGGCGTCAACGAAGCCAACGAGCGCATAAGCCAGACCGCTTCGGTGTCCAAGTCGATTGCAACGGATATTGCCGGGATAAGCGCGGGCGTCGGCGAAATCAGCCAGGGCGGGGAGCAGGTGCAGTCGAGTGCGTCGGATCTCTCGGTGCTTTCGGAGCAGCTCAAGACCATGGTGGGCCAGTTCAAGGTATAGAGGGGAATTTGCATTACTACATCCAAAGGAGAGTTTATGCTTATTGATTGGACACCGGTCCTGAGTGTCAATATCGAACAGATCGACGGCGAACACAAAAAGCTCGTCGACATGATCAACGGCCTGAACGACGCCATGAAAACCGGTAAAAGCAAGGAGCGGCTGGGATGGCTGCTCAATGAGCTCGTTGGCTACGCCGGGGTCCATTTCGGCACCGAAGAGACTCTCATGGACCGGCATGCCTACCCGTCTGGCAGTCTTGCACAAACTGGAGCACAAGAAGTTTGTCGGCCAGGTCGGCGAATTCAAGAAGCAGTTCGACTCCGGCAAGGCCATGCTCTCGATGGAGGTGATGTCGTTCCTGAGCGACTGGCTGAAAAACCATATCATGAAAACCGACAAGCAGTACGGGCCGTTTTTTAATGGTAAAGGCGTCAAATAAGGTTTCCTTACCCTATTTACCGAATTGGAGCGGTATGCTGATCGAATGGACAGACAGCCTGAGCGTTAAGATTGCCGAAATCGATATGCAGCATAAAAAGCTCGTCTCACTTTTGAACGGGCTGCACGAGGCGACCCAGGACGGCAGGCGCGCGGTGCCGCTCGCCCGCTCTTTGGAAAACTGCTCGCCTATGCCGCGGTCCACTTCGAAACCGGAAAGGCTCATGGAACAGTACCGCTTCCCGGACCTTCCCGCTCACCGGTCGGAGCATGAACGGTTGTGAGACAGGTGGTCGGATTTAAAGAGCTGCAGGAATTTGAGTCTACTCGCAGATTTTTTCCCTGGATCTGTTGACATTTCTCAAAAACTGGCTTCAAAACCATATATTAAAAACCGATATGCTCTATGGCCCCTATCTCAATGCGCGTGGTGTCAATTAGGCTGGTAAATTAGCTATCAGAGAAAGAAAGAAGATTCATAGGGACTGTGAAAGGTTATTTCTCTCTAAAGTGTAGCAAGACCGAGGGGTCATTGTCATCCCAGTTGTGCCAATCGGGGTGAGAAACGGCGGACAAATCGCCCCGCTTGGGTTCCTCCACAGACGCTGACAGGGAAATTTTTCGCCTCAGCTGTGAAAAATAATCTTAACCCTAATTTATGAGTCAATTACGCTGTGTATCAGTCTGTTCAAATCCGCATCTTTGTGCCGTGGCTTGTCGATCTTCTGGACCGAATGCAGCACCGTGGTGTGAGTGCTTGCCGGGCAAACATCCGTCCGATCTCAGGCAGCGAGGAACCGGTGAGCTCTTTGATGAGATACATCGCGATCTGACGCGGATAGGCAATTTGCCTGGCGTTGGTCTTCTGTTTGAGTTGCGAGGGATGCAATTGGAAGCGATCCGTCATGGCTCTTAAAACCGATCGATAGTCACGCGGCGATCCTGAACCCGGGATCAGGTACTTCAAAACTTGCTGCGCCATGGCAATGTGTAATTGGCGATCCCGTGACAGAGGAATACGCCATCAGCTTCACCAGCGCGCCTTCGAGCTCGCGCACGTTAGATTGGTTCGTCGCAATGTAAATGCGAACGTCGTGCGGAAGCGTCACGCCTTCCGTCCCGGTTTTCTTGTCGAGAATCGCTGATTTCGGTTTCGAGATCCGGCGGTTGAATATCCACCATCAGGCCCCACTTCAAAACGCGAACGAAGACGTTACGACTAGGCCTGGCGTGCTCTTCGGCGCGGAATCGCTCGAAATCACGATCTGCTTTTGATGTT
>CAWDOZ010000061.1:0-13287 GCA_963803935.1 uncultured Fibrobacterota bacterium
AGCGCCGGTAGATCGATCCGCCGGAATATTCCGCTTTTTCCAGCGATAGCAGGACCGTGCTTGTCAGATTTTCCAAGAGATTGAAGGATGAATAAAGATCGCCGTCGCCGCCCGTTCCGCCGAAGGTCGCCCTGTCTTCGAGGGGATAGGAGTAATCCGTTGCATACACTCTCCAGTTAATGGATCCGCCCGCCGTTATCCCCGGAGCGACGGCAGTGCGGGCAATGGCACTATAATGCTGGATCGAAGTTACTATCCGGTAGTCGTTGCTGACAACATTCTCGAATGTATCGTTGCCGAATACGCCGTCAAGGTATTCATAGAGTGAATTGACGTAGCTGTCATCGTAATAAACCTCTTCCCCGCCAATCCGCAGGTCAAGGCCGGGCCGGTCGAGCCGGATTCCCGCGGCTGCTCCGAGAGTTGCATGGTTCTGAATCCCCGAAGGATTCAGGTCGGCATTCGTGATGCCGGGGCAAAGCGAGACGTTGATATGCCACCCGTTCATGAAACCGGGGCTCGCATAGGAGAACGTTGCACGATCGAAAGAGTTGGTAAATTGCGCCTGTTCCAGGAAGGCGACGCCGCCGGCATGGGAACCATACCGGTAGTTCCAGCTTTCACGGAGCTGCGAGACATCGGTCGAGAGGCTTCCCCAGGCAGCCTGGATTGTGCCGCCGGCATCGGCGCCGACCGAATAGATGCAGAGGCTTTCGGGATAAGAGAGGTCCATGATGGGGATGGCACAATCGCTCCTGACCCAGGCCGAAGCGCGATGCGTTGCCGTATCGCAAAGAACGCCGAGTATCGGCAGGGTGTCCGCAGAGCGGAATGGGTTGGAAAGAAAATCGGTAATGCCCGGCAGCTGGGCGGTTGAAACGGAAAAAGCCGATAGAATGCACAGGGATAGTCTGCGCATAAAGAGCGAGGGCCGGCAGTCAGCCGGCCCCGCGCGAAAAAATTTATTGCAATGCTGCGGCAAAGGGAAATCGCAGGTAACCGACATAGCCGGAACCAATAGATGATGCTGCCAGGCTGTTCGACAGATTCGAGCTGTTGCTGAGGTTTACCCAGTCCTGCCTGGTTGTCATATTCGGAAAGAGCCCGCCGAAGGTGTAATCCGGAAATGCGATTTCCGAATCCGGCACTGCCGCCCCTGCGCTGTTAACAAGATAAACAGGCTGGAAAATGCCTGCAGAATCCCATTCCGACGTATCGCGCCATTTTATATATGGGAATTTGGTTTTCAAATCCTGAATCGGGTTATCGAATATGGCGCTTAAATTGACAGTAATCTTCTCGCCGCCGGAGGTAAAGGTGTAAGGACCGTTTAGGATGGCGGAAGCCGTATCCAGTATTTTCGCTATCGATGTCGGCCCGCCGTCGGCATGGGTCGAAAGCTGGTTGTTTGCCGAGGTGATATCGGACGTCTGGATGATATCGTTGACCTGGTCGCCGGTATTGTTCTGGAAAACGTAGAGCGCCGAGTCGAGCTTGGCGATACATTCCCGCAGATTGAGGATCGCCGCTTGCATCGAAGCCTCCCCCCACGAATTGAGCGCAAGGAATTGGCTTGAAGTATAGAGGCGCTTTATGTTTGACGCAATGAGGTTTTGATCTCCGGAGGCCAGCCACTGATAGGAGCCGTCAATGTCGATATCGACATTATAAGAGATGAGTGTCAGCAAAATACCGCGAACAACCCGCAGGCTGGCGTCGATGACGAAAATATCGCCCCTGCTCACGACAAAGGTATCCCCGACGGCCAGTCCCCTCATCTTCGGGGTGATGGTAAAAGCAAACTTGGGATCGTTTTCAATGATGCTCATGCGATCGAGCGCATAAACGATTTCCGGCAGGAGGGTGTCCTTGACCACCTCCTGCACCGTGCTGATTTTCGGCAGATTCCACTGGGATCCGGAAGCGATTCCCGACAGTATTTCGCCGGATTTTTTAAATGAGTTCCCGGTAATGCCGAGCGGCAGCAATCGGGATTTAAACAGGGAGTTTGACGGCGTAACGGTAAAAGAATCGAGGACCGACTGGATGCTGGCGTTTTGATTGATTGAAAGCAAAGCGGTGACCGCTGCCCCGAACTGGGCCGAGGTATTGTTCGGATTCTGGGCGAGGGCGGACTTATAAATGGCCTCTGCAGAGGATACATTCACATTCGGGCCGTTGCCGGAGTTGCTGGCGGCATAAATAGCCGACTCAAGCGCCTCATTGGCTGCCATTGTGTAAGCAGCCGCCGAGGCGGTCTGCTGGGCGGAAGGCATAGTTGCGGCACCCGAAGGATTTGAAGCCGATCCGCCGGCTCCGGCGGTACCGCCGCTGTTGTAGTCGCTTGAACTTCCCGTATTCGGGGAGGTCGGCGTCTTCGCACAATTGAAAAACAGCATGAAACAGGTGATCGATCCGGCTGCGATCACGGCACAGAGCTTACCCTTCATACCGCCTCCTTTGTTGGTGGATTTCGCAAGAAGCGAATGAAATAATTGATTACTGTGCGGATTAGCAAGAGAAAAATATTGGATACTGATAAAGTGGTTTATTTAAAAATTCAAATTCTGTTGGATAGCTGAGCCGGGATCCAAAAGCAGAAGAAAACTAAAATTCTTTTGGATGGCTGAGCCGGGTCACCCGCACGAGGTGGGAGTGCTTCATAATAGGCACCCTGCGGCGGGGTCCCACAAGCCTCTGCGAAAAAAATCAAGAAAGTAGAAGCGTAGATGGGAGAAAGATTTTAATTTATTTGATTTTACGCATCTACACTTATGCGGATTTGGTTTGCCGTAAATGTGTTTTCTACCTAATGTGAGCGTTGCGGGAGGGGGAGAGCCCTTGCCCCCGAGGGCAAGCATCGCCTCCCCCTTCCGCAGGAAGGGGTGTGGCTGAAGACGCTTTTGCGGCTTCAGCCCAGGGGGAACCGCCTTATGGCGGTTCCCCCACCTAAGTTGTACTACTTTCTTTATCCTTCTTTCCCCGTCTTTATTTCAACCGTATGACTTTTGCGAATCGAGGACCTATACTTCGATGCGGCACCGGAAGCATAGCGCGCGCTGCGGCGGTTCTCTTCGCGGTATTTATGGAGTTGGCGTTGTAAAAGGAATCGACCCACTCCGGATAATATTCGTCGGGACAGGTGGTCGGATTCGCCAGATAGGTATACGATGCATGAAAATTGCTTGAATAGGTCACATTTCCATTGCTGCTCAGGGAGGTGGTCATTGTCTTGCCATTTCCGTCGGTCAAACTGAATGCGTTGCAGTTGACCACTGCGGCCCTGAGCGTATAGAGAGTATCATCATAGCAATCCCACTGAGCGACGGCATCGGTTCCGGCACAGTAGCCGGGCGTTGAATAGGTAATGGTCTTCGGGCCGATCTGCGTTTCGGCCGTATAAATATAGGCTGAGGACCCGCAGCCGTCGATGTACGATTCAAGCCAGGCGCCCTGAATTCCGTTGCCGCCGCCTTCCCGGGAGAAGGTGTCGATGAGGGAGTCGCCGACATTGGTCACCAGCGTCTTACCGTTATTGGAAAGCGCATAGGTCAGGATCACGGTATCCGCCATAACGGTATCCAGCTCCATCAGGCTGACAGTATCCGGGGCGCCGGTTTTACTGGTGATGATCGTGTCGTTGCAGTAGTTCGAAATTGACATGGGATCATAAACGGTAATCGTATCGCCGGAAATGGTGCAATTCGATACGGATACCTCCGAAACCGGGGTCAGCAGATTGCCTTTTTTTCCGCACATTGCCGCCGTGAGCGCTACGACCAGAAGGCCCACTACCGTGAAACCGAGTACTTTTCGCATAAACCGCTACCTTCTTCCTGTGATGTGAAGTAGTTGGATTGAGCCCGGGCAACCGTGCTGCCGGTGGTACCCTTTATCGTTTTAAAAATTAATTCCCGAATACACGTACCAGTTCAGCCGGGGCTGGAAGCTCGTAAGGCCCCCCCCGGGTTCCAGGTTTTCGCTCCAGATGAAATCCGAACAGGCGCTGAGCTTCAGCCTCGGTTCGGTAACCCGCAGGCCGAACCCGACTCCACTGCCTGTCTGGTTCCGCGGCCCGCCCGGACCTGCCAGCGCCGCCGACGTTTCAGCAACCCTGCCCCAATCGCCGATGAGCGCGCCGTCGAGCCGGGGGGTCAGCTCGCTGAAAGCTCCCAGCATCTTTGTGTAGACATCCGGCATCAATTCGGAAATCGGCGGAAACCGATAGATCGGAAACCGGTACTCGCCCGAGAAGGTAATGGCGTCGTTAGCATCCATATCGAGCCCTATATCCGAGGTCGTATAGCCGCGAACCGAATTGATACCGCCTATGAGGATCCTGTCGAAATAGGTCGCATCTGCCGTTCGCACCAGGCCGTAGAAATGAAAGGCGAATTTGGCGTCCTGGAATAAAAACGGGATATACCACCTGATATCGGAGGTAAATTGGACATAGGGTGAAACATCCGGATCGTGATAGAGGTAGTTCGAACGGGTTTCGAGCTGGAACATCGTGCCGCTCGAAGGGTCGAATGCCGCTAAGCGCAGGTCGGAGATCCAGCCGACTGCCGTATAGAGCTGGCTTTGCCGTACCGTTTTTATGTCGCCGGAATCGGTGATCAGTCGAAAGTCCGGCATAAAGCTGCAATAAGCCTTCGAACTTTCAAAAAATCGTCGCCCGATAGTCAGGCCCCCGAACAATTCCTGATCGCTTGAATCGTACGAGGCGTCCGGCAAGAGGCTGTACCCGGCGCTGACGCCGAGGTAATATTGCGACGGAAAAAGCGGTTTGGTCCAGGTGGCCGAGTAAGCCTGCCATACGCCAACCTGGGCTGCAATGGCAAGGTCCTCCTCCCGGCCGCCGAGATTGGTCAATTCCATGCCGACCTCAGGGCAGTACCAGCTTCCCTCGTCGCCATGGAGCCAGTAATAGCGGGTGAGGCCGAGCGATGGAGGAAAGGTCAGGTAAAGCGGGTATTCGTGGACCAGAATATAAATATCGTACCCGTAAGGCTTGCGCAGCGACAGAACGGTGACATTGAGGAAAAGGCGCGTCGCGCGCAGCATGCGTTCCGAACGCTGAATGGCAAGGGAGTCGTATACGGAGCCGGTGTCGAAGTCGCAATAGCCCATGATGACATAGGGCCTGGTAATTTTATTGCCGCTGATGAAGATGTGTGCGATGCGGTTGGGGGTCTTTGCCGCCGGAAAGGTATCCGGAACCAGCGAATCAGCCGGGTCGGCTGCGAGGGCGCCGAAGGCCGAAACGATCCAGATCGAAATGATGGCAATCTTACTTAGATTCGGGACGATGATCCGGGCTCCGGTCAAGTTGGATGGGAACCGTTTACCATTGCTGAAGCAGGGCCGCTGATCCACTTACCGGGCAGGGACCCCGACCGAGGTTGCCCCTTCTGCCCAGAAGCCGGAAGAGGCTTCTGGAATACACATGCTTGAACTATTTGTAAAAATAAGCGGAAGGTCTGTAAGCCGGGTTCTGTCGTATCCGCAACCGCGGACGAGGCAATCATTTGTCTGGCTCTTTCGCGCGAGCGTCAGAGCATTGAGCGATCTACCCGAGGGAATGAAGACGGACAGCCTCCTCGCCGCTGCCGGGCAGCGGCGAACTCCCTCATGCTTGATCTTGCACCGGATAAGGTTTACCTGCCATTTGCCGTTACCGGAAATGCGGTGGTCTCTTACACCACCCTTTCACTCCTCACCCCGAACGCCGCCAATAAGGTTACGCTCAGAGCGGTCTCTTTTCTGTTGCACCTCTGTACCCTCGCGGGCCCCTTACTCATCGCAAGGTATCCTGTCCTATGGTGCCCGGACTTTCCTCTGCAACACCGGGTACCGGCGCAGCAGCGATTGCCCGACCTTCCGCCTTCGATAAGATAATTCATGCTCTGAGCGACCCGATGCGCGTTTGGTCCGGGTTGCGATCGCCAATTCAACATTTTCCACCGCAAAATGAGGGAAAAAAGTATCTTTCAGGGTCTGATTCCCCGGGGGACACTGCCTCGCTTCAAGATGGGGGAGAGGCGCCCGATCCTGTCCCGGGGGCATGAACCGGCAAACGATATCTTCATTCATAAAAGGGGTTCTATGGCAATCGATTCGAAAGTGGTGAACAGGGCGGCGGATAATATCCGGATACTTGCGGCGGCAATGGTGGAAAAGGCGAAATCCGGTCATCCCGGAGGGGCAATGGGCGGGGCGGATTTCATTAATATTCTCTTCTCCGAATACCTGCGCTACAACCCGGCGGATCCCGCCTGGTTCAATCGCGACAGGTTTTTTCTGGATCCCGGCCACATGTCCGCCATGCTCTACGCTCAGCTTGCCCTTACCGGAAATGTGGCGCTTGAGGATCTGCAGAACTTCCGGCAGTGGGGGAGTGCGACGCCCGGCCATCCCGAACGCGATGTGCACCGCGCCATTGAAAACACCTCCGGGCCGCTCGGCCAGGGGCACGCGATGGCGCTCGGGGCCGCCATCGCCGAACGGTTTCTCAGCGCGCGGTTCGGCGAATGGATGGCACACAAAACCTATGCTTATATATCGGACGGGGGTGTACAGGAGGAGATCTCCCAGGGTGTCGGTCGTCTCGCCGGCCACCTCGGCCTTGCCAATTTCATCATGTTCTACGATTCGAACGATGTCCAGCTCTCCACGGTAACCTCAGAGGTGTCAAGTGAGGATACCGGCAGCAAATATAAGGCATGGGGGTGGCGGGTCATCGAGATCGACGGTCACGACCAGGAACAGATCCGCAGCGCTCTCAATGCCGCCAATGCCGAAACACAGCGTCCCACCCTCATCATCGGGAAAACAATCATGGGCAAGGGCGCTGTCGCCCACGGCGGGGAGAACTTCGAGCGCAAGGTTTCGACGCACGGCATGCCGCTCTCCGAAGCCGGCGCGTCGTTTGATAAGAGCATTGCAAACCTGGGCGGCGATGCTGCACAGCCCTTTACGATTTTCCCGGAAGTTGCGGAGTACTATCGCGCAGTAAATGCACGGAAGGCCGTTGCGAGCAAGCAGATGCGTGACCAGGCGGCACAGTGGCAGATTGCAAATCCCGCTCTGGCCGAGCAGCTTGCGAAGTATATCGCCGGGGAAGCGCCTGAAATCAACTGGGCCTCAATCCCGGTCAAGGCGGGCAGCGCGACGCGAGCCGCGTCGTCGGTAGTCCTTGCCGAGTTTGCAAAAAAGGTCGGCAATATGATCGTTTCGTCGGCCGACCTTGCAAACAGCGATAAAACGGATGGGTTTCTCAAGGGAACACGCGCGCTGAAGAAGGGCGATTTCGGCGGGGCATTCCTGCAGGCAGGGGTTTCGGAGCTCACTATGGCTGCGGTCATGAACGGGATCGCCGCGCATGGCGGCGTCATTCCGGTCTGCGGCACCTTCTTTACTTTTTCCGATTATATGAAGCCTGCCATTCGTCTCGCGGCCCTCATGGGCCTTGCGGTGAAATATGTCTTTACGCACGACTCGTTCCGGGTCGGCGAGGACGGCCCTACCCATCAGCCGGTGGAGCAGGAGGCTCAGCTCCGTCTCCTCGAACAACTCAAGACGCCGGAGGGTCGGCGAAGTATGCTGGTGCTGCGCCCGGCCGATTCTACCGAGACGGTTACCGCATGGAAGATGGCGCTTTCGTGTACCCACGGACCCTGTGCGCTGCTGCTGTCGCGCCAGAACGTTGCCGAGATTCCGGGCAGGAACGGCACTACACGCTACGAGCTGGCTCAGCAGGCACAGTTTGGCGGCTATATCGCCACCGATTGCAGCGAGAAGCCTGGCATCATCCTTGCCGCGAACGGGTCGGAAGTTTCAACGCTGGTCGATGCTGCCGCCCTCATGGCCGCCGAGCGGGGGATCCAGTCGCGCGTCGTTTCGCTGCCATCCCTCGGGCTATTTCTCGAACAATCGATTGCCTATCGCGAATCGGTAGTCCCGCGGGGAATCCCGGTATTCGGCCTCACAGCCGGGCTGCCGGTGACGCTTGCCGGAGTGGTCGGACCGCTCGGCCATGTGGCAGGGCTGGACCGGTTCGGCGCGTCGGCCCCGTACAAGGTACTCGATGACAAGTTCGGGTATACGCCGGAAAAGGTCAAGGAGATGATCTACCGGTACCTCGATTCGTACCAGGAACTTCGCAGCCGGCTTTAACCGTTCGGTTTTTTCTACCCCGCAATTTGCTGCGGGGTAGTCATTTTTGAAGCAGGGGTCAATGAGTGACCCCTGCCTCATTTAAAGGCTGCAATATCACGGGCCGGGAGGAGAGAGCATGAAAATCGGAATAATCAGCGACACGCACGGCAATATCGACCTGCTCGAAAGTGCCGCCGACTGGCTCATAGAACGGCAGAAAATCGCCGTGCTGTACCACCTCGGCGACGACTACGACGACGTCGCGTGCCTGGCAGACCGATTCGTTGAGATCGTGCAGGTCCCCGGTCTCTACGATAACCGGTACAAGGACGGCTCCCTCCCTGCAAAGCTCTTCGAAATGGTGCAGGGCCTGACCATCCTCGTGACGCACAGCTACGAGAAGGATGCGACCAGGGAAGATATCCGGCGGTCCGATATCATCGTCAGCGGGCACTCCCACCGTGAAGAGATCCGGCTCGATGACGGCAGGCTCTTCATCAACCCCGGCCACCTCAAGGGACCGCTCGACAAGAACATGCCGCCGAGCTTCGGCATGCTGACGCTGCTGGACAAGAGCGTCAGTGTCGCCATCTACGGGATCAATTTCAAGGTCATCAAAACCATGGAGCTTTCCCGGTCGGAGAGCGGACTTTACAAAGTTTCCTGATCCCCCCCTCGGCTTCGAAGGAGACCCTGTATGAAGCGCGCCCGGTTACCCGGCACTGTCCTTGTTGCCGGCATCGCGCTTCTGTCAAACTGCTACCTTGCAAAGCAGGGGTACTACGTCACGAAGTATTCCTTCGGCGCACACCCAATCGCTAAAACCCTCAGGGATACCTCGCTTTCGGTTGAAAAACGGCAGTTCCTGTCCCGGACGCTTGCGATACGGAAATTCGCCTTCGATTCGATAGGCCTCACGCGCAACAGGAACTATTCAACCTGGGTGAATATCGATAAACACTACCTCGTCGACGTAGTGGCGGCCTCTGCGCCGGATACCTTTGCCCCCTATCTCTGGCATTTTCCCTTTTTCGGCGGATTTCCCTACAAGGGATTCTTCGTCCGCAAGGACGCGCAGCGGGAAGTCGCGCGGCTTCGCCGCAAAGGCTACGATGTAACCATTAGCCCGGTTGACGCCTTCAGTACGCTCGGCTTCTTCTCGGATCCGGTCTACTCATTCATGGCCGAATTCACCCCGTACGAACTTGCCTCGCTCATCATCCACGAGGAGACCCATGCGACCGTGTACCTGAAAAACCGGACTGCGCTCAACGAGGAGATGGCCGAGTTCGTCGGCGAAACCGGCGCGCTCTGGTTCCTCAGGAGCACCTATGGCGATACCTCGGCGGCGTATCGCGAAGCGCTGCTCGAAAAGGCGGACGATGCGGTGTGGGACCGGGAGCTCGGCGCACTTTACGATTCGCTGGAGGCGGTGTACAAGAGGAATATTCCTCGGAGTGAAAAACTGGCGAAGAAGAGTGAGATAATCGCCTCGTTCAAGGAGAAGTTGACCGACCACTATGCCGATTATTTCAAGAGCGACCGGTTTACCGGCATCGGCAAGGCGAATATCAACAATGCGTACATAGCGGTAAGGATGAATTATTCCAGCGATCATGCGCTCTTTGAAGAGCTTTATAAAAGGAATAATAACGACCTTGCAGCGGTGGTAAAGAAGATTAAACGGTTGAAAAAGTTGAGGAAAGGGGAGGACCCGGCAGAAATACTAAGGAAAGATTAAAGAATAAGAGAAGAAAAGCTGGTGGGGAAACCGCCTTAAGGCGGTTTCCCCTGGCCAAAGCCTCCGCGCCCGCAAAGCCGGGCTGCGGGGTCTTTGGCACACCCCTTCCTGCGGAAGTACGCGGCTATGTCTGCCTCGCGTTGCTCAGCAGACGCTCGCGTACCTCCGCAACGCCTCCATTAGGTAGAAAACACCTTAAAGACTATTAAAAAGGATTTCGTTTCCTGAAGCCTGAAGCCTGAAGCCTTCTTCACTGCTCCCTCACGCCACAAGGCACTCATCACGCCAGGCGCAGCCCTTTTCGGGGCAAATCTTTTTTGTTTTGAAGCACGGCGTGTACCCCTCGTACTTCTGTATCTGGCGAATAAGTTCGTCGCGACTCTCGGCCGGATCGGAAATGCCGAGAAGCTTTGCCTTGGCGCGGACATTGACCAGTTTCGTCATAGAATACCCCCCTGTGAGCATGACTTCAAGAAGCGGGGACGATCGGATTTATGATCCTTCCCGGCGCTTAATTTTAAAATAAATCAGGGACGGGGAGGAATGATGTATAGCGGGGGCACGGAGGGCTGTGCCCGGGGAGATGTTTCTGGCCAGTTCTTTGGAAGTTTCCGATTGAAGTTGATTTCATGCATCAGCGAAAGCTATTTATAATCAATCGGAAAGGAACCTTTATGGCGGAACTTGTAACGCTTGATGTGATCGAAAACAAAATTCATGTCATTCGCGGGAAAAAAGTAATGCTCGACCGGGACCTGGCGGCTTTGTATGAAGTTGAAACGAAAGTCCTTAATCAGGCCGTGAAAAGAAATTTAAACCGATTCCCGGAAGATTTCATGTTCCAGCTTACGCCTGAAGAGGCAGAAGCTTTGAGGTCACAATTTGTGACCTCAAACAACGGGCGGGGTGGACGCCGTTATTATCCTTTTGCTTTTACTGAAAATGGTGTTGCGATGCTTTCAACCGTTCTAAGCTCGGAACGTGCCATTCAGATCAACATACAGATTATGCGGGCATTTATCCGCATGAAGAATCTTGTGGCGGACAATACCGATCTCCGGAAAGCGATAGAGCACATAGAGCGGCGGCTCGATGTCCATGACCAACAGATTAAGATTGCCTTCGCAGCATTGAAGAGCATATTGCAGCCGGAACCGCAACCGGATGCGTTGCCACAGATATTGCCAAAAGAATATTCTCCGGATAAAGGGAAGAGGATGGGGTTCGGGAAGAGAAGCGGGAAGAGATAGGCGGCGGGGACTCCCCCCCGGCTTTATTAAATACCTCTCTGTTATCAAATTATATATTTCGTAAAATTCGCCTCATTCAATCGCGGGAATATAAGTTCATGCTTAGTTTAATAAAATCCATGGCTGGAATTTGTATAGCAGGTATTTTGCTATTTCCTATGCCATCCAATTCCCAACCTGACGCGCCAATTCTAACCCACCCTTTAAATGGCTCAACCATGCTTGCTATAGAAGGTGTAGGGTGGCTAAAAGTATCGGGCATATCCTCCTACGTTCTTCAGGTTTCGACAACTTCGACCTTTTCAACCACAGTGATATCGCAAGGTCCGCAAAACTTTAACTATTTGAACCTTAAGCCATCAACTCTTTTTTACTGGCGTGTTGAGGCAGTTGACCCTGCAGGTTCCAAATGGTCGAGCATCTGGAGTTTTACCACTTGCGATTCAACGCATATTGAAAAGCACAACCATGTTATTTTAAATGCAGCTTATTTGGGTTCTCCAATGGGAATCAGCTATGATTATACCATTGTTCTGCACCCTACATCTATCTTGTACAGCAATGGATGGAGTGTTCGCAAAGGGCTTTCGATTTCACCGGAAATAGGCTCAGGAGGTGGAAAAATTGCATTAGGTTATTGTGCATATTTTTTTTACTATCCTCCATTGGATACTTCACCATCTTGGGTCTACAAGCATCCAAGTGCATATTCAGCCAGAATTGCCTATATGCATATATGGAACAAGCCGAACGATGATCTTCACAGCCAGGATTTATTTGGAATTGAAGGTCAGTTTGGCGCCAGCATTTTTGCTTTAAAAAGTGGCTATTTTGTCTGCAGCACAAACCCTAAGTATGGCGCCTGGGAAATTTGTTTTGGAATTGAATGGTAGCCCTAATTTTATTTGAGGAAATAGTACTATTGACAATAAGAGTGGTTTAACATGTTGAACCTCTGCGAATTTACAATATCTTTTAGGGTTTTTCTACCTGATGTGAGCGTTGCGGGAGGGGGAGAGCGTTTGCCTTCAGGCAAACATAGCCTCCCCCTTCCGCAGGAAGGGGTGTGTCGGAGACGCGGCTTTGCGCGGCTCCAACCAGGGGGAACCATTTTTAAATGGTTCCCCCACCAGAGGCTTTTGATTTCAGCCCGCTTTCTCCACCTGAGCAACAACAACAATCTGACGGGTTGGACACGTTGGACACGTTGGACTGGTTGGACGAGAAAAAAGACCTTCCAAGATGCGGATTTTTTAACATCATTATTTTTTTACTCTCGATCCCTCTAACTCCCCAACCTCCTTTAAATCATCTTCATCTCTTCCGCCAGGCACTCAGGGCAAAATCCGTGTGAAAAATCGACGTCCCAGGTTGTCTTAAAGTAGCCTTCGAGCTTTATCCACGAATTCTGCTGGTCCCGCACTTTCCGGCATTTGCAGCACATGGGGATCAACCGTTGCAACTCGGCTATCTCGCGGATGTCCTCGATGAGCAGCATGGTGAGCGGCTGCCCGTCGTAATTGAACGGCGAAGCGGTAATGAGGGCATATACCCTGACCGGGATTTCATGCAACTTGAACTCCAGTTTCGCCCGGCGACGGACGACCTGATTTCCCCTATAGGCCTCGTTGACCGCATTCCGGACGATGCAATCCTTGCAGAACTCCCCCCGTCCGCACCCGGCGGGATGATCGGCTGCGTGCAGGCAGTGCAGGATGTCGCCCGTTCTCCGGCGGAGGGCGGACTCCTCCTTTTCGGCAAAAAATCCGGCTGCAGCGGCATTGTAATGCAATATCCGGAGATCCTTATCCACAACCAGGCCCCAGAAGGGAATGATGTCGAACAGGGAGAGGGAGGTCTCCTGGAACAGCGCTGTTTGAGAGGGTGCCATCCGGTTCGCCTTTCATGCAATTCAAGAACGGTTGAGGCGAGAGCGCCGGCTATCCGGATTGAGGAGCAAAGAGGCCCCGCCTGTTCTTGATGGTACGATGGCCCGGAAGGGGAGTCAATAAATTTTGGGTTAAAAAAGCGCTTCCCTCGATATGGTGCAGAAATGTAGTTTAATCTGATGGGGATTTTTAACAAAACAGGCCCTGGCAATTTCTTTTGCACTCCCCGTGAGGCGGAGGAGAGATG
>CAWDOZ010000062.1:0-13006 GCA_963803935.1 uncultured Fibrobacterota bacterium
GACCTCCTTAAATATGAGGTATTTACTATGCCATGTTACCAGATCTGTTATCAAAAAATTTTAGTTAAATCGCCCTGCAAGCAGCCTGACTATTTTTATCAAGCTATCCAAACCCAGATAACATCTCCGTCGTTCTAAAATTTTTTTAAATATCTTTGAAACACACCTCAGCGCATTTTCTCGCACGCGATCTTCTATTTCCAGAGGAACACCAAGCTTGTGAACTATCGCATTGTTTTCAACTACATTAATAAAGAGGCCAAACCTATTTATCCCAGAAATAAGCCAGCCAGCTTCGTAAATATCCCAATACGGTCTTTCGAGATTGTTTTTAAAAAAATCCATCAAGTTATTATTCATTTCGCCCCTCTTCTTTTTGCAGGCGAAACATGAGCCCCGCTCCATCCTCTCCAAAAATCTTCTCGTTCATGCGTGCCATAACCTTGGCGGTATGCGATTCACAAAGGTGAGCATATCTCTTAACCATAGAAAGAGTTTTGTGTCCCAAAACTTCCGCGATTTCTAGCAAACTAGCCCCACTCATTGCCATGTACGAGGCAGCAGTGTGACGAAGATCGTGAAATCGAAAATTCTCGATCCTAGCGATCATGAGCGCCCGCTCCCAAGGAAACCTCAGATCGATCGAGGAATTCAAATTTCTGTTACTAGGAAAGAGCAACCCTCCATCCTTAACGCTCTCGCACCTCAATTTTGTTAACAATTGATGAGCGACACCACCAATAGGTACCGCCCTGCGCTCTCCGTTTTTGGTTTTATGAAGAATGGCTCTCCCTCTCTCCAAATCAACATCTGCCCAACGAAGATTCATCACCTCCTCCTTCCCGCATGCCCGTAGATACCGCAAGAACCACAACCGTTTTCAGAAGCGGATTAGTACTCTTAGTGCAAGCCTCTAATAAACGTTCCATCTCGTCAGGGGAAAGAAAACGGACTATGCCTGGTGGCTCTTTAGGCTTTCTAACGTTCCGCATGGGAGAATTGTCTAACTATTGCCACTCTCGAACTGCAATTGAAAAAACATGACTCAACGCGGATAAAATGTCACAACCGTTGCAGGTGTACGAACACGCCCCATTTTTGTCATTCCTCTGCTCAACTGATCGCGCAGAGTCCCGATCAAATCGACGAAGTGACCTCAGCGAGCGGACGGATTCCTAGTTGACTCCTCCACCAAAGGAGCTGAGCCTTTTGCGCTGGCTCACTTTTCTTCTTCGCCGGAGAACATCTCGAATGTAGCGATCGATCATATCGCCGAATGTTTGCTTCTTCTCTTCGCTAGCAATCCTCCCCGCCCGAACATCTGTCCGCGTCTTTTCGATCCAATCTAGCGCCGCTTGCAATGTGGCGACACTGTTCGTAACATATTTCCCCTTCAATCGGACTTGCGCTCTGAAAGTAACTACCCCATTTTTGCCCACACGCTCTTGAATTCCTCTGTGTTTTTTTCTCTTCTTTCCTATAACAGCCACAGCCACCTCTTGTTAATTAAAGGGATCGATTATGGATTAGAGACTCGAAAGCAAGCAACAACAGATTGCTAATCTCACGTTGTTTTCATAATATTCATAGATATCTAAACGACAGATCGTGAGATTTGGCACGAATTTGGCACACTTGACCATAAAAAATGGTGATTTTTATTCATTTTAACCCAGTCAATTCGATTGCTTGTCTAATGCCATGTGCTGTGAGATGCTTTGTGCCAAAAACGTGCCAGAGAAATGAAAAAGGCACTTAGAGCTTGCGCTTTAAGTGCCTATAAATCAGAAACTCCGGGTGTATGATTCGAACATACGACCAATGGATTAACAGTCTTGAAGAACCGTTTCCTTCAAGTACTTCAGATGACCTTAAATCACCCTTGCTCACACAAGTCTATAGAGAGATTCAGATTTTTTTCTAGGAAATATTGGTAACAGAGGTCAACCTAAATCAAAGTCCGGAAATCTGCAACTCCGGCAAATTTCCGGCATTTTAGAAGCAAAATAGTTCGTAAGCACATTTGTGGAGATCGTCTTATCTCGAAGAAGATATTTTAGTACGCGACGATGCGTGATCATTTTCACAGGTTCTTCTCAAGATATTGACGATTAAATTGATAAATCTTTGAGCCTTTATGCTCCCAGGTTCCGCGCTTGACTGTGAACCCAATCGCCCCAATAGCTCTGCTTAAGCGCAAGAGAGGTAGGATGCGGTGATAATCGGGAATCTTTCTGATTTTAGCATAACCACCTAAAAATGATTGTTTATAAGACGCGTGGGTGGACCATTCGCCGAATTCCAGAGGACAAAAATCTTCCTCAGCAAATCCCCCACGAGCTGAAGACCAATCAATAATTACCTGGATCTTTCCATGATCAACGATGAGGTTACCTGGTCGAAAATCGCGATGTATAACGCAAGGGCCGTCTGTCTCAAGCAAAAGATCGATGTGACTGTCATAATATCGGCGACATTTCTCGAAGAGACTGGAAGGCAAATGATCTCGACATTCGTTCATTCCTTCTTCAAATTTTAGTGTGAAAGGAATTCGAGGATCGGAGGATAGTTGCCCAGGCTCAGTGAGGTCTCCATAACCTTTAACTGAATCGAGATGAATAGTGCCAAGAAGAGAGCCTATTTCATAGCAAAGCTCATCAGTCAGTACCTCTGTGTTAAGCAATTTCCCAGGTAAAAATTCCATGAGAATGGCTCCATGCAGATCGTTTTTTGGAGGAATGAGTTGAATGACCCGAGGCGTCGGAATTTTCTCATGAAAATGATGCAAAAAATGGGCTTCCCGATATAGTAGTCCTCATCGCGAGAGCATATTTTAAGAATGAACTCTGCGCCATTGGGCTGCGTGATTTTAAAAACCGTCGCAACCATTGCATCTTCATGAGCAATCAGGACGAAATGAGCTTCTTGAAAACTCACCAGTTCCTTGTATCGAGAGATCAGGAACTCTACATTTTCTCCCTTCATTCAGGCAAAACCGTTAGTTTGTCAGTAGTAAGATCGGTTTCATGCTGCTCTGGATACCAGGCTGGTGTTGCGGGCAGAATCACTGTCATATTTCCTTCCCAATAATATTTCTCCCCATGAGGAACATAAACCACATCACCCACGGAAAGATTTACTTCTCCAGTTTCGGTGATCAGTTTTCCTGACCCTTTTAGAATATAGCCATCTCGCTACACTTATGATTAACGGCGTTCCTTCATCTGGATATCTATCAGTAATTTCTGCTACGCCAATATTCATTTCAGAATTTTTCATAGGGTATTCGTACACAATGCAATTAGGAGAATTTGCATGTTTTTGAGCGGTTTCATATTTCACGTATTCCATCATAACTCCTTTTTCATGTAATAGCAAATGCCTTTTGGAGCGTTCTCTTCAAGAAACGCCCAAAACAGAATATCCATGTTCAAGGTAAAAATCCTGTGCCTGAAAATCAAATGTATCTAAATGAGCCAAATGACATTTATTTTGTTTTGCAATTTGCTCTACATGTTTTAACAGAGTAGAGGCAATTCCTTGATGGCGGTAGGCTTCGAATACGTAAATGAGTTCAACATGTGTAAGATACCCCAGTTTACCCAATAAGCTTGTATGCCCCCTAACAATTCGCCATTTTCACTTTTAACAGAAAAGTCCAGTCTGTGAATTTCGGCCCTTGGAAGCTCTGGAGAGACTTGGATATTGAAATCAGTGATGGCTTGATCTAGGGTTTTTAATTCCTGCGAGGTTGCTTTTAATATTTTATATGTCATATCGATCTATTCTGCCCTTAACTACATGCTATATAGATTGAAATAAAAACATCTAAAGCGATGAATTCTAATCAACATTGCATTGCTCCATGTTGTCATAGAGTCTCTTTTTCTCAAGCTTTGCCATCCATATCTCATGATCTTGTCTGCCAAAAACTATCCAAATGAACTGTTCATTCATAATAAATCCACAAGGGAAAACCACGCGGCAAGGTTTGCACATGGCGTATTCTGGACCATGATAAAAATGTTTACCGATGATAGGCTCTTGACTCATTGCTGTTATTCTAAAAGGTGGGTGATTTTCAAAGGTATAAGCACCCATGAAATAATGCTGAATCGGTTTTCCCTCTGAATGAATACTAGACATGACTTTGATGGAATGGAAGAACGCAAGATAGTGATTCCCATCTAAATGAGCTGTTGTTCCTGTTTTTGGAGTTCCCCACACCCAAGAACTAGAAAAATTGGATGAAGCCACTTCTTCACAATCCTGGCTTCCTATCGAAGAACTTAGGACTCGATGAGGCAAAAGATAGGTGGCCAAAAGAAGGGAATTATTATAAGCAAATGGTATCCAATTTCTTTCCCATTGATTAGGATTTTCTCCAGGAAAACGCAAAAGTGATTTTGGAGGCTCTATAGAGAACTCTATACCATTAAAATCTGCTTGAGCAATGAATGTCCGACGCACTCCCCCATCAATAGCCCCATTAAATACCAAGTAGAGAATATCATTGAGTACAATAAGACGCGCATCTTGCCAAAGATTCTTCGGAACATCAAGAATTTGAGGAGTTCCAATTACGTTAAATCCTTCATCTAAAATGACAAGACCCATCAAATCTGGTTGATCCTCTTTTCCGATGCTATAAGCATCAAAACTTAAAACAAGCCTATCATGCCAGCGCACAATGGAAGCATTGCAAGCTGTAGGATGACCCGGAATATGTAATTGTTTAGCTTCAAGAACATAATCCTGCGACATCTCTTCTAGGTCGATTACATTTTCTTTTGCATAGAGACTTAAGCAATGGATAACTAAAAACATGTACAGAATGATCGATCGATGCCTCATGTTCTCCTTACCCATTTTAGTAACTCCTCATCGAAAAGGCTCGCTTCCTCATAGTGAGGACTATGAGCGCTTCTTTCAAAAATACGGACGGTTAGATCCTTGAACTTGGAACGGAAAGAATCCCAAGATTGTACTGGTGGAACAGCAAAATCAAAACGACCATAGACTACCATGACAGGACAATCCAGCGACTCTAGCTCTTTTGAAATATCAATCTCACGTCCAAATTGAAGATGTATTTGATCAAGGATCTTGATATTGGGTTTTACCCCCTGCCAAAGGAAGCTTGAGTCAAAACAATAGTCGTACCAGTTTTTGGGAGCATTGCGAGCGTTCATTTTAGAGAATTGCTGATCCCGAGGCAGCTTGCCGAGCTCTTCATTTGAGAAAATCTTCATGTTTTGCTCAAACGCGGCTTTTCTTTCTGGCCAAACTGATTCATCCCAATTACACGCGGCCATTGCAAGATTGTCTAGCCCCATATTTGGTGGCGTACCAATCATCACAACATGAGACACATGTTCTTTATATTTTTTGGCGTATTCAAGAGCCAATCGACCATTGGCGGAATGTCCAATGACGATACATTTTTTCAGAGAGAGTTTTTGTCTTATTTGTTCGATATCATCTAGAAGCACATCAAAAGATGATACCTCATTGATTCCATGAGTAGGGGGCTCTGCAAACCCGCGATGATCAATGAAATGCAATCGCAAAGACTTTCGGAGATTTTGAGAAAAGCTACGCGAGTAATAGAGGGAGCTACCGATAACCAGTGTGTCAGGGCCATGTCCTTCTGTGAGGTATCGGAATTTAAAGCCGTCAACTTCGATATAGTCAGTGTGTTTCATTCGATTCTCTTATTTTTCAGAATAGTATGGATTCTCAATCATTTTTTTCTTCCAGCACTTCTTTTATAATATCCCAACATCGCACAGATTCGAAGTTATTTGGATTCGTATAGCCAGCAGCGACAACCAGGGATTTCCAAAGTGTCCAAGCACGCCCTCTGGCCCATGTTCCCTCGTCGAGTAGAAGCTCATCCTGAAAAACCTTCCTACTTTCCCCATTGAAAAATGTCCAGGTAATCACCAAATCACAAGCTGGGTCACCAACAGCCAGCTGTCCGAAATCGATTACAGCAGAGAGGAACCCCTTTTGAACTAATAGATTGCCAGCACTGATGTCGCCATGAACCCACACAGGCTTTCCGTTCCAAGCAGTCTCAAGAGCCGTATCCCAGACTTGGGTCGCAGCCCTAACATTGATCTTTCCCTCGAGAGTGGCGAGGGCCTGTCTGACTTCTGCATCATAGGTCATCAATGACCCTCCGCGATAAAAGCTGTGAAGACCAGGCAAAGGCCCACCTGTCGAGTCAATGGATTGGAAAGCCTTGAGGAATTTCGCAAGATCAACTGCAAATTTACACAGATCTGCTATATGCCCCGAGGCGGCCGTCTCACCCGCCAACCAACCATAAACCGACCATTTCCAAGGATAGCCATCCATTGGCTCTCCATTGTCGAGGAAGCGATTACCGGTGCAATCAACGGTTCAGGCGTCACTCTTACCGTGGAAAAACAGGACGGTCTCACGCCCTGTCTTTATGATGAGAATCAGCTCAGGACTGTGCTGCAGGCCTTGACGCTCAATGCGGTCGAGGCCATGCCGGAGGGAGGAGGATCGTACTTTCTGCTGTCAATACCAACCTCGCTTCGGGCACCCATGGGGACCTCCCGGAGGGAAAGTATCTGCGCCTCTCTCTGGCCGACCAGGGCAGGGGGATTCCCGAAAGCGCGATGCCGCATATATTCGAACCCTTTTTCAGCACCAAATCCATCGGCAGCGGCCTCAATCTGGCTATCGCCCATTCGGTTCTCAAGCGGCACGGGGGAAGCATCGAGGTTGAATCGACGAGAGGGAAGGGCACGACGTTTCATCTCTACCTGCAGGCAGGCGGATAATAAATTTCGAATTTCGTTATTGCTCAGGTGGGGGAACCGCTATGGCGGTTCCCCCTGGCCTGAAGCCCCCCAAAGCGGGTCTTCAGGCACACCCCTTCCTGCGGGAATGCGCGGCTTTGTCTGCCTTCGGCAGACGCTCGCGCACCCCCGCAACGCCTCCATTAGGTAGAAAACACCTCGAAAAGAAAGTGCAGAAATCCCCTCAGTTGGGGCGACCGGCGGCCGCCCTATGGATTGACATTGAATTTCAATCTTTCTTTATCCTTCATCATTATAACTGTTATTTTTTTCCGTTCCCTGTTTTTTCTACCATAGCAGAGGGCGTTGCGGGAGGGGGAGAGCGTTTGCCTTCAGGCAAACATCGCCTGCCCCTTCCGCTGGAAGGGGTGAGTCGGAGACGCGGCTTTGCGCGGCTCCGACCAGGGGGAACCGCTGTAGGCGGTTCCCCCAGCCGAGGTTAATTTCTGGTAGATCCTCCCGCTGATCGGCAACCAATTAAAAATTATTTCAAACGAAATCCTTTTATGCTGACCTCTCATCGAGATTGATGCAGAGCTATATTTAGAACAGAAACAGGATATTGAAGAGAAATAGGTCGTTCAAGGTCCCCTGAAGGCAGCAGTTCGCAATACAGCATCTCCTCAAACCAGTGGTTTTATCATGGGAAAATTTACCCGACGTGAATTATTGCAAGCCTCTGCAGCGGCAGGCGGTTCGTTAGCACTAGGAGCGCGCAGCCTTTTTTCTCAGGAGCGAAAGGGCGATCATATTGCAAAATACTGGCATGCCTTCGGTCGCGATGCCGTTCAGTGCGACCTCTGCCCGCACGCGTGTGTCCTGACCGAAGGAAGGACCGGGCTCTGCCGGGGGAGGCAGAACCGGAACGGTTCGCTCGTTACCGAGGGGTACGGGTATCCCTGCGCTATGCATCTCGACCCCATCGAAAAGAAGCCGCTCTATCATTTCATGCCCGGAAGCCTTGCATGGTCGATCGCAATCGCCGGGTGCAACCTGCGGTGCAAAAATTGCCAGAACTACTCCATCAGCCAGGCCAGCCCGCTCGATACCGATGTGCCCTACGCCTCGCCGCAGCAGATGGTGGACGAAGCCCGGAAGAACGGCGCCGAGTCGATCGCCTACACCTATTCCGAACCATCGGTCTGGATCGAGTATATGTACGATACTGCGAAGCTTGCGCGCGCCGCCGGGCTCAGGAATGTCCTTGTCACCTGCGGCTACATCAATGAAGAGCCGCTTGCCGACCTCGCTCCCTATCTTGACGGAGTGCATGTCGACCTGAAGAGTTTCGACGAAGGCATCTACCGGAATCTCAATGCCGGGTCGCTCGGGCCCGTGTTAAAGACCATCCTGAATGTAAAAAAACACCGCCTATGGGTCGAGATTGTCAATCTTGTGGTCCCGCAGTGGTCCGATAATTTAGCAATGATCCGGAAGATGGCGGTATGGGTCGGGGAAAATGCGGGCATCGACACGCCTCTCCATTTTTCGCGTTTTTTTCCACTCTACCAGCTTGCGCAGCTCTACCCGACGCCCGATGAAACGCTCATAAAAGCGCGTACCGTTGCGCTCGGTGAAAAGCTCCGCTATGTCTATATCGGCAACGTGCCGGACGCCGATTCGAACACCTGGTGTCCGGAGTGCCGTAACCTCCTGGTTGAGCGGAATGGGTATGTAATAAAGGTGCCCGGCATGAAGGGGTCGCATTGCGCACGGTGCGGGGCTTCGATACCCGGCGTCTGGAGAGAAAGTTAGCAGGGAGGGAATCATGCGGGGGCGACGAAATGCGATGATCGGCGGACTCTTTACCGCAGCGGTTGTGTTCGGCAGCCCGGCATCGGCGCTTTCGGCCGGGGAATCGGTGCGGGAACCCGCAGTGGCGGGGCAGTTTTATCCTGCCGATCCCGACTCGCTGAGGGATATGATCAAGCAGGATATCGCCGCAGGGAAGGCACTGCCGGTCGCGCCGCGTATCATCATCAGCCCCCATGCAGGCTATCGCTTCACCGGGCCGGTTACCGGCAAGGGGTATGCAGCGATCGACCCTTCGGTTACCACGGTAATCATCATGGGCCCTCCGCACTACGTGCCGGTAAGCGGTATCGCGGTGCCCTCGGTGGAATGGTTCAGGACCCCTCTCGGTGATGTCCCGCTTGACCGAGATCGCATCCGGACGCTTCTTGAAAACTCCATTGCCTATGTCGATGACCGGGCTCATGCGCCTGAACACAGCATCGAGGCCGAGATCCCGTTTCTGCAGGTGCGATGTCCCTCCTTTAAAATTGTTCCCCTCATCGTTTCCGAAACCGACCCCGTCAAGGCGGCCGAAGCCATCTATCCCCTGATAGACGATCATACCCTCGTGATTGCATCATCGGATTTTTCCCATTATCTCACCCAGAAAGCGGCCCGGGCCGAGGACGATAAGAGCATTGCGACCATCCTCGCCGGGAATGTGGATGGGATGATCGATGCCTGCGGCGAAATGCCTATCCGGGTCGCCATGGTCCTCGCGAAGAAAATGGGCCTGGAGCCGCGGCTTCTCGACGCAAAGACGTCCTTCGATACTGCGCCGGAAGAGGGGCCGGGCAGGGTGGTCGGCTACGCATCGATCGTATTCGTTCCCGCTGCCGCGGGATCGCGGCAGGCTATCGCACCTGCAAAGACGGAGCCTGAAGCGACCGCCGGTTTGCCGGCCGCAACGAAAAATTTCCTGCTTGCTCTTGCGCGACAAAGCCTCGAAGCGGCGGTCCGGGGCGAGGCGCTCCCGCAGCCGCGGAACATACCGGACGCGGTACAGGAGAACCGTGGGTGCTTCGTCACCCTGACGGCCCATGGGCAGTTGCGCGGCTGCATCGGGTATATCGAGCCGATAAAGCCGCTCTACCGGGCGGTCATGGACAATGCGCAGAATGCTGCGCTTTCCGACCCCCGCTTCCCGCCGGTTGCTCCCGGAGAACTTTCCTCCATCAAGGTCGAGGTATCGGTGCTCACCAGGCCGGTGGCGCTCGATCATAAGGACCCCCGGGAGCTGCTGCAGAAGCTTGTTCCCGGAGTGGATGGCGTGATCCTCGAACTTGGTCCGGACCAGTCGACCTTCCTGCCGCAGGTCTGGGGGCAGATCCCCGACAAAGTGCAATTTCTCGAACAGCTGTCCCTGAAGGGCGGAATGCCGCGCGACGGCTGGAAAACCGCGCAGGTCAAACGTTACCGTGCCGAGCATTTCAGCGAATAACCTCCTTCGATTCATGGCCGTGACCGGGGCGGTCGCGGCCGCGGTGCAGATTCTTTTCCTGCGGGAATATCTTGCGGTCTTTTCCGGCAACGAAATCGTCATCGGCCTCATTTTCGGGTTGTGGCTCCTTTTGACCGCTGCGGGGAGCCGGACAGGAGGCCGGGCCGATTTTACCGGTGCTCCCCGTTTCGCTTTTGTCTGGAGCCTGTCGATTGTCGCGGGGTTCCTCATGGTGCGCGGGGTGCGCCTGCTCTACCATCCGGGCGAACTGATTTCTTCATGGCACATCCCGGTAATTATCGTGCTCACGCAATCGGCCGCCGCATTTTCCGGGGGACTGGTGTTCGGGCGGCTGTCGCGGGCAGTTGACGGGAGAAAACTCTACTGGGCGGAAAGCGCCGGAGCTGCCGCCGGATTCCTCTGCGTATTCCTGTGCAGCATGGCGCGGTTCCACAACGGGGCTATTCTTGCAGGAATGCTTTCGGTACTTGCGGTGGCGGCATTCAGTCTGAGCGCGCACTTTCCGGCCCCGGAGCGTCGAAGCGCTCTCTTGTATTGCGGCGCATCGCTCCTCCTCATTGCCGGACTCATTGCAGCAGACGGAGCATCGGTGCGCTGGAAATATCCGTTTGCGGTAGATACCGTTTTCAGCGGGTATGAGGGCGAGATCGCCCTGAGCAGAGCCGGAGGAGGGGGGGCGATAACCCTTCTCAACAATACCGTATATCGCGCCGGGATGCCGATGCCCTCCATTGAGCAGGCGGTCCATATTCCGGCTTCGCTGCACCGGGGCCCGCTGCACCGGGCACTGGTGATCGGCAACCCCGGATACCTGCGGGAACTCGGGAAATATGGAGGCCTCCGGATAAGATGCCTCGAATCCGAGCCCGCCCTGGCGGTCGATGGTTGCACCTGCGGCGCCATCGAGTCGCTCAAACCAGACGAGACGTTCGATCTTATCCTTCTGGGCGCGGGGCTCCCGGTTACCGCCGGAACCGGTCGGTTTTACACAACCTCCTTTTTCTTAAAAATGCGTAAAATGGCAGGAGATTCCGGCATTTTTTCCTTTACACTGCCCCTGAGCGAAAATTTTCTGTCGCCGCAGGAACAAAGGCTGAAGGATATTCTCCTGACCACCCTTGGCAGGGAGTTCCGGCATTGCCTGGTTGTTCCCGGGGAGGGGTATACCTTTATTGCATCAAATGAACCTCTGCAATGGCCCGCCGTTCCGGGCGTTCCTACCCGCTACCTGGCGGCCTACACCCTTGCCTCACTGACGCCCGAACGCCTGGTTCAGGCGCAGAAAATTATGGATTCGGGGTCGGTTTCAACCATTGACAGGCCCATCATACTGCTGGAAACGGAGCGGCAGTGGCTCAATCTCTTTGGAATGCCGCTCATGGTTCCCGCCGGGGTACTCCTTATTTTCCTCATGATTGCTTTGATTGTTTCGCCGCGGTCCGGCGCCGCCCTGTCGGTCGGCACCAGCGGATTTTGCGCCGGAGCGTACTCAATTGCGCTGCTCCTGGTTTATCAAGGTACCTTCGGCGTTTTGTATTCGAAGGTTGCCCTGCTGATGCTCGCTTTAGCCGTCGGCTTCATGATAGGCGGCCGCATGAAAAATTTCCCCTTTTCCGACCTGGCGATCGGCGCTTATGCAGTCGTGACGCTCCTGTTCCTGGTGAGGGTTGCCGCTCCGCCGCTCACCCTGTTCCTCATTCTTCACGCCGGGATGGGAATTCTTGCCGGCGCGCAATTCGTTTCCCGCCGCCCCTCGTCGTGGAGCGGCCTGTATGCTGCAGACCTTGCCGGCGGCGTATTCGGCATGGCACTCGCCTCGACCGTCTTCGTGCCGCTGGCGGGTATCACGGGACTTGCCGCACTTCTTGGCATGGTAAAGGCCGTACCGGCACTGGTCGCAGCACGGAACAGGCGTTAACCTTCCCGGAATTGCGATATCCGACCGGTTTCCACGACCTCCTCTATTGACTATATTCCAGACAAGGCAACCATCAGCGGTCCAAATCGCGATAGCAGGTCCTTCCGACTTGTATTTTTGGAGGAAGCCTGAAACCTTTTAAGGAGATTCCATGAATTATGTCTTTAAAACCCTGATGGTTGCCGCGGTGCCGGTACTCTGCAGTGTTGGGGGGGTAAGTGCCGATGCGGTCAGCGATACCATACCCACGGGCTTGAACCCGGTGGCCATTGCCGTAGACTCGGCGACCGATATCATCTATGTTGCGAACATTCACGGCAATACCGTAACTGCAATAAACGGGAATACCGATTCGACAACCACCATAAACGCGGGGGGAGGTCCCCAGGCGATAGTGGTCAACAGGGTGACCGACAAAATTTATGTGGCGGATTTCGGCACTCGCGGAAATAATTCCCGGGTCACGATCATCAATGGGGCCGACAATGCAAGGGACAGCGTGATTGTCGGAATAAACCCGGTTGCACTGGCGGTGAACGAGGTGACCAATAAGATTTATGTGGCAAATCGGGGAATATACAATAATTTCGGCAGCGTCACGGTCCTGGATGGCGCGACCAATGCGACTGCCGCTATTGCCGCCGGATATTATCCTGCGGCAATAGCGGTTAACCCGGTGACCAACCTTATTTACGTTGCGGATGACAGCGCCAATAATATCCCGAGCACCGACAATAACGACAGCGTCAAGGTCATAAACGGTGCGACCGGATCGGTTGTCGCTACCATAGCGGTCGGCCTGAAACCCGGAGCGATAGCCGTTAATCCGGTTACCGACAAGATTTATGTCGTCAATGACAGCAGCAATACGGTTACGGTCATCGACGGCACAACCAATGCGACGACCACCGTCCCCACGGGTACCGGTCCTCAGGCTCTGGCGGTGAATGAGGCCACCAATATGATTTATGTGACAAATTATACCGGCAACAGCAA
>CAWDOZ010000063.1:0-5683 GCA_963803935.1 uncultured Fibrobacterota bacterium
AATTCCCTGGGCTTCGGCGGACATAATGCATGTCTGGCACTGGGAAGGTATGAGTCTGATTAAGTCCCCTGTTGCGTTCTTCAGGGCACTTCTCCAACGCTGTTGCCCGGACAACTCCGGGCAACAGTTAGATAAAGTTCAAAAGATCATCGGCTACCGATTCCGGTCGGCAAACCTTCTCCGGCAGGCGCTTACCCACAAATCATCGGTATCGCCGGAGAACGGCGATGTACTGCTCTCCAATGAACGCCTCGAATTCCTGGGGGATGCGGTGCTCAACTGCCTGGTTACCGAGCACCTGTACCACACCTATCCCGAACGGCAGGAGGGACAGCTCTCTAAAATCAAGTCGCTCATCGTTTCGAGAAAGATCCTCGGCGAGATCGCGCACGAATTCGATATCGGGCCGTACATCATTTTCGGCGCATCCGAGGAGAAGACCGGCGGCAAGGACCGGATGTCGATTCTTTCGAACACCTTCGAAGCGCTGCTGGGCGCCGTATTCCTTGACGGTGGATACAAGCCGTCGGGCAGGTTCCTGAAGCGCTTTCTCTTCGATCGCATCGATGAAATCCTCGAAGACGAACGGCACGTCAACTATAAGAGCCTGATTCTTGAATTGTCACAGCGCGACGGGTTCGGCATGCCCCGTTATACCACGGTCGGGGCCACCGGGCCCGACCATGCCAAGGAATTTACGGTGCGCGTCGAAATCGGCGGGATGATGCTGGGCGAGGGGACCGGATCGAACAAGAAAATCGCCCAGCAGGCAGCCGCGCAGAATGCTCTTGCACAGTACGATAAGAAGACAATCATATCTCATAGCAAAGGAGTGGCGAACAATGAACTGGTTTCTCACCGATGAACAGAAAATGATCGTGGAAACGGCCCGTGAAATTGCCGTTAAGAAAATCCTGCCGGTAAGGGAAAAGTATGATCATGAGGGGATTTTTCCCTGGGATGTCGTTCAGGCGCTTTCGGAAGCGGACCTGTGCGGACTTTACATACCTGCAGAGTACGGCGGGTTCGGCGGCGGCGTCTTTGAACTCTGCCTGGCCGTCGAAGAGCTTTCCAAGATATGCGGCGGCATCTCGCTCGCCATGGCCGCGACTGCGCTCGGCACCTTTCCGATCCTTCTATTCGGGAACGAGGAGCAGAAGCAGAAATATCTTCCGGGAATTGCGGCGGGTAAAATCATCGCGGCGTTCGGGCTCACCGAGGCCAATGCCGGATCGGACGCCCTCGGCATGAAGACCACCGCGGTGCGCGACGGCGATGACTGGATCCTGAACGGGACAAAGCAGTGGATCACCAACGGCGAAAATGCGCAGGTGTACTCGGTATTCGCAAAAACCAATCCGGCCAAGGGTGCCCGCGGCCTGACCGCTTTCCTCGTCGACAAGGGTACGCCGGGTTTTTCATTCGGTAAACACGAAGACAAGATGGGGATCAGGGCATCGAGCACCACCGAACTCATTTTCCAGGATTGCCGCGTGCACAGCAGCGCCATCCTCGGCCGGGAAGGGATGGGGTCCATCGTGGCAATCAATACGCTGAACTATTCGCGGCCCGGGGTGGGAGCTCAGGCGCTTGGAATCGCGGCGGGCGCGCTCGAAGAGTCGGTGCGCTACTCCCGGCAGCGGGTCCAGTTCGGCGAGGCGATATCGTCGTTCCAGGCGATCCAGCACATCCTTGCCGATATGGCAACGCAGGTCGAGGCTGCCCGGGCTCTGCTCTATGCAACGGCGAAGTCGATCGATGCCGGCGAAAAGCGTTTCTCCAAGGAATCGGCAATGACCAAGCTCTTCTGCTCGGATACCGCCATGAAGGTGACGGTCGACGCCGTCCAGGTTATGGGCGGGTACGGCTATATGCGCGAATATCCGGCGGAAAAGCGCATGCGCGATGCAAAGATCACCCAGATTTACGAGGGGACAAACCAGATACAGCGCAACGAGATTGCGCTGCAGCTTATCCGGGAGGCTGCCTCCGAATAGTGCCGGGGAGCCATTATACTACCGTTCGTGGTGCGACACGGTTGCCACGAACGGTATTTTTTCGACACCGTTTACGAATCTCAATTTACCCCGAGCCCGTCGAAGGATGACTGCGGCGAGTTTCAGAGATCCACTGGAGCCATGAGCAACATTCAAATTGCCCCATCGATTCTTTCCGCAGACTTCACCTGCATCGAGCGCGAAGTAAAAAAAGCGCAGGATGCGGGTGCGGACCGGATCCACTGCGATATCATGGACGGCAATTTCGTGCCGAATATTACCTTCGGTCCGCTCATGGTCGAGGCGGTACGCCGGTGCGTCTCCATACCGCTCGACGTCCACCTCATGATTCTTGACCCTATGCGGTACGTGAACGATTTTTGCAATGCCGGAGCCTCGACCCTCATCGTGCATGCCGAGGTGTGCGATGTACCCGCCGTTGCGGCGGCGATACGGAAAAACAAAGTCCGGCCCGGCGTGTCGGTGAACCCGGACAAGCCGGTCTCGATGATTCTCCAGAACCTTCAGGTTGTCGATCTGGTTCTTGTCATGACCGTTTTCGCCGGGTTCGGCGGGCAGAAATTCATTCCTGAAACGCTCAAAACGATAGCCCAGGTCCATGCCGGATCGCTGCGATTAAACCTTAACCCCGAAATTGCAGTCGACGGCGGCATCAACGATAAAACTGCAGAGGATTGCGCCGCGTGCGGGGCAAATGTGTTCGTTGCCGGGAGCTACATCTTCGGCCATGCCGATTTCGCAGCCCGCATCGCCGCGCTTCGGGCAGCCGGTCTCCGGGGTAGAGAACGCCTGGGGCATGAGGTATAATTTTTTTCAGGGCTGCCTCACCCCCTGCCCCTCTCCAAACGTGGAGAGGGGGTGGAAAAGAACCGATCGCGCGGGGCGCAGCCGTGTATGTTTTGTAGAGACGCAGCGTGCTAGGTCTCTACCAGGCATGAAATAAATCAACGGATTATACCGGATATCCCGAGATTGTCGGAATTAATGAAAATAGAGAATTATCGCCCCGAAAGTTTTGTTGACAACCGTTCCCGGATTTCCATTTCCCGCCTTCTTATCGCGATAGCAATCCCGATCGTTTCGGCGCTTCTCTTCTCCTGCCAGACACCCCTCGACCCTCCGGGAAATATCGCCTCCAACCCCGGTCCCATCGAATTTGAGAGCGTGTGGCAATACTGCAAGGCATGGAGCATCTACCAGGATTCGAGTATCTATGCCGGGGTGATACCGGCCGACCCCTTTGCATTCAGCAACCCTGCCGGCATCATGGCCGCCATCAACGATACGCTGACCGGAGCCGGGGATCCGTATAATTATACCTTTACCTTTACCGGCTATGATTATGATGACGGTTACGATACGTTTTTCAATCAGGCGGCCGCCACGCTATCTCCGGTATCGGCGGTTGCATCCGTTGCCGCTCCCCCTCTCTTGCCCTATGACTCAACCGTTACGGTAGACTCGCTGACCGATTCCACCGGCCTCCTGACCATTTATACCTTTGAGGCGGGGACCGATGGCCAGGTGTACAGCGATTTTTATTACACCTGTCTGCCGGTGCTCCAGGGGTTCAGGAATATCATCGTCGACCTGCGCCAGAACGGCGGCGGGTATATTGACGAGGCGCAGAATATCATCACGGCCATGGTGCCGGGTGGAACCGACTACATTCAGGCCCGCCAGCGCGACTTCGATTCGGTTACCGGCAAGTTCGTAACCCTTGGCTGGCATAACTGGACCACCACGCAGAACCCCTTTTTGAAAAGCAAACACTATACGGTGATTATCGACGATTCTACCGCCAGCGCGGCCGAGCTGACCACTGCGGGGCTCTACGAAGGGCAGAAGAAGGAGTGGCAATCGACCGGAGACAGCGCCTGGATTCTCGGCGGCCGGAGCTTCGGCAAGGGCATAGGACAGGTGGTGATCGAGCGCCGGGGAGCCTGCTATGCCTCGTTCAACGGGTTCGATACCCTGTACAATGCAACCGGCGATTCGATGCTGACCATTCCCTTCCTGGCCGATTACTTCCTCGATCTGAAAATCACCTTTTTGCAATTGCAGGGGGTTTCCCCGCGTATCGGCCTCTACCATCGTATCGGCATTGCGCCGGATGTCGTTCCAGCCTCGGTCAAGCAGCAGGTGGACGGGCTGCTGGGGTCGGACACTCTTTTCAATCAGGCCGATTCCGGTTACTGGCGGCCGATATTTTACGGGTTGAAAATTATGGAACCTGGTGCGAATATCGCTTCTGTCATCAACGATTCGACCGTTCCGGCAAAGAGGCTTGTAGCGTCGCTTCCAAAACGGCCGGTTACCCGGAGGCGGGGGGTAGGGCGGGTCGCCGAGAAGATAATTGCGACCAATAAGATAGTTCTACCGAAATAACCCTTTTTCTACCCCTTTTTCTTCCGCTTTCCCGAAGCGCCGAAATATCCCGCTCTTTCCCCTTCGGCAACCATTGCCTTGACCCGTTCCCACAGTTCGGGTGCGCCATCCGCGATATGCGCGTTTTTTTCGAGCACCATTGCCGCGGTAACCTTGTTGCGTTTCCAGGCCTTGCCTTTTGTCATGTAATTGTGGAGAACCGGCTGGAACCGGTCGAGCGCCGCGGCAAATCGTGCCTCCGGGCTCTTCCGCTCCTCGAACTCCTCCCAGAGCTGCCTGAACTCCCGCGCCTGACCGGCAGGGAGGAGGCCGAATATCCGCCGCGCCGCGATGCGTTCGAGGGCCTTGAGCTTCCGGCGCCTGGTTTCGTCGTACAGCAGCGCATCGCCGCTGTCGATCTCCACGAGGTCGTGGATGAGCACCATCCTGACCACCTTGAAAAGATCGAGGTTTTTATCCCCGGACAAATCAGAAATAACGAGCGCCATGAGTGCAAGGTGCCAGGCATGCTCGGCGTCGTTTTCTCTCCTCGATCCGTCCATGAGCAGCGTATGCCGGAAAATGGATTTGAGTTTGTCGATTTCAACGATGAACGATAATTGACGGCTTAAGGGTGTTTTGTTCATGAAGTATAGCCTAAAAGGTCTGCCCGATACTGAAATACGGTGATCCCCATCCTGGATGAACCTGGGCCGTCCCCATTTGGGGGGGATTCCGCAGGTAGCCCCAATCAAACTCTGCCTGGCCGACCGGAGTCTTGACGTAGATGCCGGGGCCGACGGTCCACTTGAGGTCGTTAATGCTTGGATGCTGGGCGTTTGGATCGCTCCAGTTGGGATTAATCCAAGCATACCCACCGTCGATAAACCCGGAGAGGCCGATCCATTTATAAACAGGGTGCTGTACCTGTAATAGGTTGATAACGAGCGCCATCCTGCCGCCACCGGGGCTCAGGTCATTTTGCTCATAACCGCGGACCGGCCGGATCCCTTCGATGCCGAGGTTATAGATGATCTGCGCCGGAACGCTGTCCCCGCTCGAACCATACCCCTGTGCAAAGCCGAATTCGACCGCAGACGAAAAAAGAAACCCATGAAAGGCGTTTACATAGCCGCGCATATCAAAAAGCGCCCTGTAGTACTGGTTCGTTCCCCTCCCACCAAGACCCGCGAACTCGGGCGAAATCTGGATGTAGGCACCCGCAGTGGTATCCGTAAGATTTTTCCGGGTATCGTAAAAAAGATCCACCCCGATACTCTGGGTATTTGTGCGGGAGT
>CAWDOZ010000064.1:0-12140 GCA_963803935.1 uncultured Fibrobacterota bacterium
CCCGAACCACCAGAAGTTTTCCGACGGTGTCGCTCCAACCACCTGGTACCCGCCGCCGCCGTAGGTGGTCCAGGGCCCGAAGCT
The DNA here is from genome assembly GCA_963803935.1 of uncultured Fibrobacterota bacterium. Lineage (GTDB taxonomy): Bacteria > Fibrobacterota > Chitinivibrionia > Chitinivibrionales > Chitinispirillaceae > BOG-1184. The sequence goes on from CAWDOZ010000064.1 coordinate 85, forward strand.
CTTCTGGACCCAGAGCGGGAGAAAAAACTGCAGAGCCCCGCTGCCGAGCCCCCGCGACGAATCGCCAATCGGGATCTCGACAAGCGGAAATATCCCGGCCTGCGGCATTGAAGCGGATTCGTTGATCAGCCGGTACTTTACGCCCATTTCGAGGTCGCCGGGGCCGTAGGCCGGGGGCGGATCGATGGCGGAGTTGAAGGAAAGGCGGCCCGCGGAGTTGACGGTAAACCGGAATATTGTATGAACCTGCACCTCGGGGAGCAGCCCGTAGTTGACTTCGATGTGCGGTGCGGTTCCCGACAGGTCGGCATTCGCTTCGGACAATTGTGAGGCGCAATAGACCTCCCAATGCCGGTAGTCGACCGGTTCCGGATCGTCGGTAAGAAACGGCGGACCGGCGAGAACAGGGAGGGCGGCACCAAGCACTAAAAGAAAAACGCGGATTCGGCAAGCCATAATATTTTTTCTCGTAATCGGATTTCCTGAAGCCTGAGGCCTGAAGTCTGAAGCCTTCCTTTCATATTTTCCTGAAGCCTGAGGCCTGAAGCCTTCCTTTCATGTTTTCCTGAAGCCTGAGGCCTGAAGCCTGAAGCCTTCCTTTCATGTTTTCCTGAAGCCTGAGGCCTGAAGCCTTCCTTTCATGTTTTCCTGAAGCCTGAGGCCTGAAGCCTGAAGCCTTCCTTTCATGTTTTCCTGAAGCCTGAGGCCTGAAGCCTGAAGCCTGAAGCTTTCCTTTCATCCCCTGCCGAGAAAAAACGACACAACGAGTAATATAAATACCGTAGAGGTAATCATCAGGTAAAGCCGGTCGCGAAGGGCAAAAAAGATCAGGATCGAAGCGCCGACGCGGGCAACGGGTGTCAGGATAAGGAGGAGCAGTCCGAGTGCCGCAAAGGCCTGTCCCTGCAGCAGGCACATGCCTCTTCCGATCTCCCCGAACGAGTGCGGCCCGGCGGTCAGAGCTCCCCTGATGCGGATAAGCTCCTGCGGCGAGGTGATGTACGATGGATGACGGAGGAGAATAAGGACGGCGCCGGCGGCAATGACCGCCATGCTCGTTAAGACTCCGGTTCGCAGGATGGTGCTGATAATAAGCTCGGCGCGCCGGACCTTATGTTCCGCAGGCGTGAGGGAGCCTTTTTCTTTTGTCATTTGAGCAGCCCCTTGAGCAGCATCTCCAGTGAAACAGCCAGGAGGATAACCACAAATGCCGCCCGCAGGCGATCGCTCCTGATCCGCCCGAGAAGACGCGAGCCGAGCATTGCGCCGGCGCTGACCCCCACGGCGACCGGAGCCGCAATGAACGGCACGATGTCGCCGCGCATGAAATAGATGCCTGCACCCGCCGCGGCGGTCACGCCGATCATAAAGTTGCTCGTAGCGGTCGAAACCTTGATGGGGAGCCGCATTGCAAGATCCATGGCCGGTACCTTGAGGGCTCCCGACCCGATGCCGAGGAGTCCGCTCATGACTCCGGCGATATACATGAGCACGAGGCCGACGCGCGTCCCCCGCACCCGGTAGGCAACTTCCCTGCCGAGCGCCTTATCGTAGTAGCTCCCGTGAAGGCGGAGCCGGTCTGCCCATGGCGCCCGACCAACGCTCTCGCGCGACTCCCGGCGGCGCAGCATCATGATCGCCGAGTATCCCATGATCAGGCCGAAAATCACTTCGAGCGCCCTGCCCCCGACCAGCCCGGCGCAATAGGCTCCGGTAAGTGCGCCGAGCGTGGTGGCAATTTCGAGCACCATTGCCACGCGCAGGTTCGTCATGCGCTCGCGGACATAGGCGGCGGCGGCACCACTTGACGTGGCGATAACCGACACAATGGATGCACCGATGGCATAGCGGATGTCGACATGCAGCAGGAGGGTGAGGGCCGGGATAACGATGAGGCCGCCGCCCAGGCCGAGGAGCGACCCAATTCCTCCGGCAACAATCGAAATGGCAAAAGTGACAAGGCAGAATTCAACGGGAGTCATGCAGCCTCCGAAGCTCCCGGTGCACTACCATCGGCCATGGCCGGTTCAGAGGTTGTCGCAGGGTATTAAAAACCAAAGCTGATCCCCGCCTCACTGTCAAAATAGCCGGGAAACTCCGCAATCGTTTTCACGAAGTCCGTGGAGACACCGTTAATGGTACCGGGCGGAGCGATATTCCACGACCAGGTTGTTGATAAAGGGTATCCCCCGCCGAGCCTGACGGTATAGAGCAGGTGATGTCGCTGCCAGAGCCACCCGCGATACCCCAGGGAGAGACCCGCGGTTGTATAGTGAAAATTGTACCGGTAGGTGGTGCCCGACCCGTTTGCAATGCTCCCTTCGAGACCGCCGGTTTTGATATACGGTCCCACAAAGCCTCCGGTATTGGATTCTACGAAATGGTACCGGCAGGCCAGTACGCCATCATAGCTTTTTGATCCTAAAAGTGGAAAGGTATAGTTTCCCTCAACCAGGATGCCGCAATGGCCGAAGAGTCTTTCATAATTTGCATTGAGACCGCCAAGAACCAGGGTAACGGGATCAAAACTGATAAAATTCGGGTTTGGACGGACCGTGTCCCCGGTATCGATATCGATTGCCATGGCAGGCACGGAGAATAGCAGCAGGGTAACGACAAATAATACACCCCGATTTCGCATGAAATTTCCCGGATGAGACGAAAGAGAATACGGGTGCCCCGCTTACAGGAAGCGGGTTCCAAAAATACCGTAATAAATTTACACCATTGGGTGATAATTTTTCGAAATTTTCCGTTGATTTAGGTATTTTCCGCGGATTTTTAAATGGGTTTCCCGGTATTCAGGAATTATCGAGCAATCGGAACTGCACCGGAGCGGGAAAACGTTTACGCCGCCGCTTCGTCGCAGCGACGTCCGCACAGTCGCGCAAATTATCGAGGCAGAATCGGAGGTACACGTCCATGGACAAAGCCCTGGCATGAGGAAGCGGCTCAGTGATAGGGGGGAAAACCAACCCGGCGTCTTTATTATCAGGCACTTCGTTTGAGGAATTGAATTTTTTCATAAATCGATTCTGATCCATACCTCAGGCAGAGAGCTTTGAAATCAGCATCATCATAATTAATTCCGTTTTCACCGATGAGACGTACGATGTCCAAAAGGTCATTGTTGCCAGACGAAGCTCTGTATTTCAAGGCATGCAACTTCAGGGCGATGAGGTGCTGAAGCGAGGGGACGATGAATTCCCGGTGAGCAATCTTCACGGCTTTCCCTTCATCAATAATCCTATGCAACGTCGTTTCATCGACAAATAAAAAATCGATATCCATCCGATCCAACGTATGATTCGTACATCGTGCGAAGAGATCGTACCGGGAAGCCGAATATCCCGCTTCTTCAAGTAATGGAGCGATCTTTTCAAAATCTTCTTTTTTAATGATGAAATCTATGTCGGCAGTCTGTCGCGACACTTTGTAAAAATTGACCGCAAATCCTCCAATAAGAGCACTGCGTACCTTTGCCTTAGCAAAAACCCTGGACAAAAGTTGGAAAACCGAAGGGTAGCCCATTTTTAAAATATAGAATGTTCCCGCAAAATACCTGCGAATGAGCCTGCCATGCCTGTTCACATGTAATGCCGCCAATCCGTATTGAGACATATTCATTCCCTTTCAATGGCCGGAAATACCCGAAAAAAGCGGATCCAAAGAATGGGCTGGTATTTGCTGTAAGTGATCTGGAGCCTCAGTGGAGAGAAGAGGCGGCTAGTGTGGATCTCTCTTTCGCAGTAAAAAGAGAGTGATGGCTGCCCGGCGGCGGGGAGACGCTGCCGGGCGGTTTATTCCCCGAGTGTTCCCTGTTTGAGAGAGGGCGACCTCACGCTTCAAGCCGGAGAGAATCTATGAAAATAGGAATATTAGGATCAGGAGCCGTGGCGCAGACCCTGGGAAGCGGGTTCCTGGTGCATGGCCACGACGTCATGCTCGGCACCCGATCGGCTTCCAAACTTGCGGACTGGGTTTCTAAAAATCCTCTCGGACGTATCGGATCCTTTGCCGAGGCGGCGCAATTCGCCGAAATCGCGGTGCTTGCAGTCAAAGGAACTTCAGCGCTCGAAGCGCTTCACGCTGCCCTTGAAGCGAACCTGTCGGGCAAGCCCTGCATCGACGCCACCAATCCCATCGCCGACCTGCCGCCGGAGAACGGCGTCCTGCGGTACTTCACGACGCTCGACAATTCGCTCATGGAGCGACTGCAGCGGGAGTTTCCCGCGGTAAATTTTGTCAAGGCTTTCAACTCGGTCGGGCAGGCATGCATGGTTAACCCGTCCTTCAAAGGCGACAAGCCGACCATGTTTATCTGCGGCAACGACGGGGCGGCGAAAAAAATCGTATCCGGAATCTGCTCGCAGTTCGGCTGGGAGGTAGAGGATCTGGGTAAGGCCGAGGCGGCCCGTGCGATAGAGCCGCTCTGCATGCTCTGGTGCATCCCGGGCCTCCTGCGCAACGACTGGTGGCATGCTTTCAAGCTGCTGCGGTAGAGGGCAGCGCGGCAAAGCTTTTCCTGGAAGCAGGGAAACACCGTTTGCTGAGCAAAAAAAAAGGCCGCAACTCATGCGGCCCTGGCACAAGGTACTCGAAGCTTACTGCACGCTCTGGACGCAGCGGAAGCCGAGATTATCGACCTGCGTTACCGGACTAAAGGGGGTGCGGGCCGCCGAAACCGCGTAAATAAAGATATCGGTGTAGTACTCTCTCCCTACTCCGCGGGTAAGCCTGGTGCTGGTGGGGGAAGTTGACGGACCCTGCGGATTTGTCTGAGCGGTACTGTCGTAAGCGTCGTACCAGTCGTTGCACCATTGGTAAACATTACCTTCCATGTCGTAAAGCCCCCACTTGTTCGGCGCCAGCGTAGCAACGAGTCCGCCCAGAATATCCGACGAGACAAAGTTGCACATCACATTTTCGGCATACAGTGTCGAATCGTTAAGATTCATGGGAGGATAATTGGTACCCCAGTAGAAATCGGTCGTCGTTCCGGCGCGGCAGGCGTACTCCCACTCCGCTTCGGTCGGCAGACGATAGCCGTTTTTGGCATAATCGATGGTCAGGTTTCCAAGATTTGTGCACCCGTTACCCGGCGTTCCGGTTATCGAAGTGTAGGAGTAAACGGTATCATAGCCGAAGTAACGGCTCCGTGCATTACAATAGAGAACCGCATCGAACCAGGTTTCATGTTCCACCGGTTCCCGTGTGGCAAACAGTGTAGAAGGATCCTGTCCAAGGAGGGAGGCATAGTCTCCCTGGGTCACATCGGTAGAATCGATCCGGAACGATGAAAGGGTTACCAGGTGCGCCGGACCGGCATCACCAAGCGTCGAGAGCACAATAGTCGACGTGTCGCCCATAAGATAGGTCCCGGCCGGAATGAGCTTCATGGCCGTCGTGGTCATGCATTTATAGGTGACAAAATTCCATACATCGCCGGGCACCGACGATATTCCATCGGTCACCACCACCTGCCAGTAATAGGTGTTGCCCAGAGCGAGGCTTTTAACGGTCACGGAGCTTGCAGATAGATCATGAGCAATCTGTTTTTTCGGGGGATTGACCGAATCGAAATAAACCGTATATCGCAGCGAATCGGCCGGATTACTGTCGTGGCTATACCAGGATAGCTGCTCCGAGAACGCGATCTCGTCCGTTTGACCGGAAGCTGGCGTCGGCGTCGAAGGCGGATTTGGCGGAGTGGGATCGTTGGCGCTGGTTGGACTTTTGTTGCAGCCAAAAAAAATTGCCGCTGCCAGTACACCGAAAAAAAGCATTCGACGTTTCATTATTTCTCTCCTTATTTGAATACATTATAGTGAAGCAAAATACTTAGAGATACCATAAATTGCAATCAAAAAAATCAATACCTTTTATAATTTACCGTATCGTACCGGCTTTTTACAAAATCCGGAATTACCGGGACAGCGCGATCCTCGCATGCATCACTGCGGATCCCGACGTTATGTTCACAACATATGCTCCGGGCTGAAGAGACATGCCTCCCGGTCGGTCACCCGCGCCGAACCGGTACTTCCGTACCCCGAAGCCATTGTACGCCGCGACAAGCCTCCCGCTCAAAGTGTAAAGCCTGATTTCGTGGGGTACCGAGTTGCACGTAGTAATAGTAACCATGCCGGCGGTACAGTTAATTGTCGGTTCCGCCGCATGAACAGCCTGGTGGCGGCTGAGGACGGCAATGGGATTATCCGATACGGTGAGGGTTATTCCGGAGCTTGGAACCGTTCCGGTCCAGTTGATCTTGAGCTCCCTGCTGTAACCGGAGCCGATTCTCTGCGGTGTCACCGGGGAATCATTCAGCATCACATAAACCGTTCCGGCACCCTTGTCCTTAAGATAGATGGCGCTGACGGCAAGGGGACTGTCGGGTTTGAAGATAATTGACTGGATGAAGGAATCCGCCGGGCTCCCGGTGCAGCTGACCGTCGCATATCCTTCCGGCGAGAAAATAAGTGCATTGGACATGGTGAAGTTCATTTCGGGCGGAATGATCGGCTCAAGCCGGAGTTCCCCCGTATATTTGTTCCGGAAATAGCCGACCATCGTGTAGTAGTTCCGCCAGACCGCGGGAATACTTATATACTCCATGACCCCGCTGAAGCTGTCGGCATCGGCAATGTATTTAGGGGTCGTTACCTGGGGCGGAATATCGAGCTTCTGGTTAAAAATAATGTCCCGGTCGCCGAACACGCGGTTATACCAATCGTGCTGCAGGGCACGCCAGCTGGCGACCCCGCCGGTTTGCAGGGCCAATCCTCCGTAGTGCGTAACCAGAAGAGGCGTCCACTCGTTATAGGACCCCGAGGGAAATCCGAGTCCCTTCGTCAACGGAGAGTAGTAGGAATTGAGCTGGCCAAGCGCATAATTAATGCGCGCCGTATCGAAAAGATCGCCTAACTTAAGGCAATAGGCAAGCCACTGCCCGGCCATGGAACCCTCGCAATATTCCCCGGACGGGAAGTTGCCGGAAAGATAACGGTTTGTAAATGAACCGCTGTCCATCACAGACGCCGAATCGTAGAGGTGCTGCAGGGAATCGTTTCCCTTGATACCCGACAAAATCGAAAGGATTTTATAGGTGGGAAGCGAAAGGCCGGCATTATACGGATCGGTGTTCGCTCCATTTGCATCGTAGGTATTCAAGGTGCCCTGGAAGGTAAAGGGGTAGGCGGAGGAACCGTACTGGGAAACCTGGTTCAGGATACGCTGCCCCGCCAGCTGCACGTAGGGCCAGATCCAGCTGAGCTGCGCGGTATCTGCCGTCGCAATGAAGGTCTCATAAACCGAAATAATGAACGCGCAGTTGAGATCGACCCAGTTGTCGATAACGCGGTAATCCGGGTGCTGCTGGTCATCCCAGAGCGTCATAAACCCGATATTACTCGGGCCGCCATTGCCCAGATCATGGTGTATCTGCCCGACCGGGCTGGTTTTTTGCGTCCGTGCCCAGTAGTGCAACTCCTGCCACTGGAGCGAAGGGATCATCATGGCATAAATCTGGCGGGACATCCACATCTGATCGTTTGTACCGTTTGTATACCACTCGCCTTCGGTATGGGCATAACGGCCGTCCTGCCGGTACATACTGTTGTTCGTCAGGTTGGAGAGGGAAACGAGCGCCTGGTTCTTTATCCAGGCCGGGAAGTTGGATGCCCGCATCCGCGTTACCAGGTTCGTCGCATTGTTCCGGAGCTGATCGAAATGTGCCAGTCCGGTATCGGCAACCGCGCTCGCTCCGGTAAAGGTGTTGAGATACTGAAACATCCCGTAATTGCCCTCCGATCCGTTTACCTGGTTGTACCAGGCGTAAACGAACCGGCAGTGTTTACTCTCTCCGGCGGCGAGCGAGACCTTGACGGCAACCCGGGAATCGGCGCTGACTATCTTATTGTTGCAAAGGCCCGATTTAAAAAAACCGCTGTCGCTCCCGGCCGATACCACGGCAAGGGGATCGTCGCTCTGCGCAAAGACCGCCTGCTGGAACGTTCCGGGGCTGCTCGCTATTCCCTTTCCCTGAACCAGGACCGGATTGGTAGCGGTGCCTGCAAGCAGGGCCACGCCCGCCTCGGCGCTGTCTCCGGTGGTATTGGTCACCGCCACTTCGAAGAACGCATAGGGATAGCACATCAGGTTTACACCAGGCAGGTCGATCGGCGAAAAGGCGGTGAGCGTGACCGCTACGCCGCCGATGGTCCCGAAATCGGCATACTGGACAGGATACGCCGCATCGTCGTTCGACCGTCCTCCCGAAACGGTGGACTTCAATCGATCGCTCGTAACAATAGTCGACCCGCTTTTCCCGTAAAACTGAAACCGGGTCGTGGGCAGACCGGCACGGCGGCAGCCGTCGCCAACGCGGTGTAAAACGCGACCGGCAAACGGGTCCGCGACTTGCCGCTGACGCCCGATAAACTCCTCTTGATCATAGCGAGGCGCTGCCTCGCGCTCCGCCAGGGCTCCGCCCTGGACCCCATTTTATTAGGGCGCGAAGCGCAAACGAATGGGTTCCAAGGGCCTCACGGCCCTTGGCGGGGTCCAGGGGCAGAGCCCCTGGCCTTTCTTATGCCTCCGCCGTGGCCCCCATCCGCACCATGGCGCCCTGGCGCAGTAGTTCCGCCTGCAGCCGCTCGACCGGCACGGCGCGGGGCTGGACGCCCTCCGCGACCGCGAGCGCCGCGGCCGCGCCGGCGGCCTGGCCGGTCATCCAGCACTGGGGAACCTCTCGCATGAAGGAGTGGCTCGTCGCGTCGCAGGAAAGCACCCTTCCCGCGACCAGCAGGCCATCTGAGCTTCACCGGCACCAGCGCGCCGTAGGGGACCGAGATGTTCGGGAAGGCGGGCGAGAGCGGAGGCGACACGCCGATCTCGTCCGGTTTCGCCACGCCCTTCGGCCAATCCTCGCGCACCACAGCGGAAAGACCGACCAGCCGGCGGGCGTGACGGGGCCCCGATCTGCGGTGCGGAAAGCATCAGGAACGCGCCCCGCGAACCCCGGGCGCCGTGCGCCCGGAAGACCTCCAGGTGCAGCGAAGCATCAGGCGGCGGGAGCGTATCTCCACCTCCGTCAGGTCCTCGACGTCAATGGCCGAGTAGCCAGCCAGCCGCGGCCCCATGAACAGCGCGATATCGTTCCGCCAGGACACGAAGGGCAACTCGAACGAGCCGTGGCAGGCCGCGCGCCCGCGCTCGACGAGGGCGGCGAAAGCCGGCGACCTGCTTGAAGGCGATCCAGCGCTCCATGTCCACGCCCCCGAGCAGAAAGGCGGTGTTGATGCAGTGATGGATGTCCCGCGTGTCGATGTCGGTGAGGCTCGCCGGCACCGGCGCGGTGGAAGATGTCGCCCTCGCCGGTGCAGTCGATCGTGATCTCTGCGCGGATGGCCAAGGCGGCCCTCCTTGGTCTCCAGGAAGGCGCCCCCCAACCCGGCCGTCCCGCATAAGCGGCATGGCGCCCAGCACGTGCAGCAACAGTCGCGCGCCGGACTCCAGCACCATTCCTGCGCAGGCAATCTTGAGATGTTCGGGGTCCACGGTCGGCGACCAGGTGACGATGCCGTGGTAGGCGGCGGTGCGTTCCTTCCAGTATGCCGCGGTCGCCTCGTCCGCCGGGCCCCACAGGCTCCTGGGCGGGCCCCGCAACGGCGTCCTTCGGCATGCGGTCGAGCAGGTCGCGGGCGACGCCCCGAATAACCCGCTTGGCCCGACCAGTCGGTCATGCGGTCGATCCAGATGACCAGCCCGCCGGTGGACAGGCCGCCCCCAGGTGGTTGTTGCGCTCGACCAGGATGACGTCCGCCCCGACCCGGGCGGCGGCGATCGCGGCAGCAGTGCCCGCCGGCCCGCCGCCGACGACCAGCACGTCGCAGTCGCGAAACACCCTGACCGCCCGCGCCGGCTACCACGACGGTGCCGAGATCGGGCCGCGGCGCGCGGGGCAGATGGCCTAGGCGCCGAAGATGCCGGGCTGGGGCATCACGCTGTCGGGTTGATCCGCGTCGCTCGTCACCGCCCTTCCGCCTCGTTGCCGACCACACTTCACGTCGCAACGCCACCGATTGCAAGCGGCGGCTGTCATTCCGCGGGGTCTGTGAACCGGGGCGGCTGCGCATATGATATGTATCCTTGGGAACCCGGGAAGAGGGCCTGCGCGGTGAAATTGAGCTACGAGATCGAAACGGCTTATGATGCCGCCAACGTAACCGGCGAATGTCCCCTGTGGCATCCGACGGAAAATCGCCTCTATTGGATCGACACGCGACTTCCGAGCCTGCAGAGGCTTGAGCGGGATCAATCCGTGCGCGTGTGGCCTCTTCCGGATAAGATCGGTTCGTTCGTGTTTCGTGAATGGGGTGGCCTGATTCTCGGCCTTGAGCGCGGTTTTTGCGCCTTCGACCTCGAGACCTTCCGAGCTCACGCTGTTGGTGAACCCGGAACCCGGCCGGTCCGACGTGCGGCTGAACGACGGCAAGTGTGACCGCCGCGGCCGCTATTGGTGCGGCACTTTGCACCAGGATGGGAAACTGCCGCTCGGCGCGCTGTTTCGTTACGATGCCTCGGGAAATTGCACAAAGATGGACACCGGATTCATCATATCCAATGGAATGGCCTTCAGCCCCGACGACCGAACAATGATCTTTGGCGACAGCACGGGCAACACGATGTCCAGTACGACTTCGACCTCGACAATGGCGGGATCAGCAACAAGCGCGTGTTCCTCGATACGAAGGGCCTGCCCTGGCGCGTCGACGGCGCCAGCTTTTTGGACTCCGAGGGTTATTACTGGTGCGCCCTCATCCACGATGGGGCCATAGGCCGGTTCGATCCCGATCGGTCGGCTGGACAGGCTCATCCGGTTGCCCGTTCAGCATCCGACGATGTGCAACTTCGGCGGAGACGCTCTCGACACTCTCTACGTCACGTCAGGCCGGCGGTTCCTCACGCAAGACGAACTGCGCACCCAGCCACTGGCCGGCGCCCTGTTCGCCATTCGTGGACTTGGCGTCAAAGGGGTACCGGAACCGTTTTTCGCGTCGTAGAAGCCGCACCTCGCTGTCACACGCCAAGGTGGGCCAGCAGCGTCTCCTCTTCCTCGGAGACCTGCTGATTGGTCATTTCCCCAACAACTAACTGCCTTGTTTTCGAGAAGATAGTGCCTGTCCGCGACTTCGGTCGCGAACGGAAGGATTATCTTCGACCAGGAGGATCGTCAGCCCGGCGGCCTTGATCTGCCGCACGATCGTGCCGATTGCGTCGATGATCACGGGCGCCAGACCTTCCGTCGGTTCGTCAAGCAGCAGAAATGATGCGCCCATGTAGAGAGGTCGCGCGATTGCCAGCATTTGCTGCTCGCCTCCCGAAAGCGAGGAGGCCCTCTGTGTCCCGCCGCTCCCGCAGCGCGGGGAACAGGTGCGTGAGTGGCTCGAGCGGCCAGGCATATTGCCCGGCAGGCCGGCCGATCGTCAGGTTCTGGTCCACGCTCAGTGTCGAAATCCCGCGGTCGTCGGGAACGAAACCCACGCTCATCTTGCAGATCCGCTCGGATGATGTGTTGATGATCTCGACCCCGTTGAACAGGATGCTGCCCGTCCTCCGCGGAACGTCGCCTATGATCGACTTCAGGGTCGTTGTCTTGCCAGCCCCGTTCCGTCCGATCAGGGTTACGACCTCGCCGGCCTCGACGGCGAGGTCAATGCCGTGCAACACATGGCTTTCGCCATAAAATGCGTCGAGGTTGGTGATTTTCAGCATGTTCATGGCGCTTTCCCAGATATGCCTCGATCACGCGCTGATCCTTCCTGACCTCCTCGTATCGTCCCCTGGTCAATATGCTGCCCTGTTGCATCACGATGATCTCGTCGGCCAGGTCCGAACCACGCCGAGGTTGTGTTCCACGACAATGACCATGCGCCCTCTCGAAAGTCTCGAGATGAGTTCGGTGGTGCGGCGATGTCCGGAATGGTCATTCCCGCCGTCGGCTCTCCAGCAGCAGGATTTTTTTTTTTTTTTTTTTTTTTTTTTTTTTTTTT
>CAWDOZ010000065.1:0-22041 GCA_963803935.1 uncultured Fibrobacterota bacterium
GAAAAAATGGTCTGGATGGAATCGATCACCACGATATCCGGCTTCTGCGCCGCCAGCATCGCGAGGATGGCCTCGGCCGAGGTCTCGGTCGCCACCTTGACCGGTGCGTCGGCAATCCCGAGCCGCGCCGCCCGCAGGGATACCTGGTCCGCCGACTCCTCTCCCGAAAGGTAGAGCGCGGCTGCGCCGCCCCTGGCCCAGGCCGCCATGAGCTGGAGCATGAGCGTCGACTTCCCGATGCCGGGGTCGCCGGCCAGGAGCACCACGGCCCCGCGGACGAGCCCGCCGCCGAGCACGCGGTCAATTTCCGGCAGGGAACCCTTGACGCGAGGTGAGGAGGAAACGTTGCCTTGGAGAAGCGATACTTCCGCCGGTTGGGAGGCAGTGGATTTAGCGGTGCGCGCAACGATCGGCTCGCGGAATTCCGTTACCGTGTCCCAGGCCCCGCAGCTGTCGCACCGGCCGACCCACCGGGGGTGGGATTCGCCGCAGGATCCGCAGACATACACCGATCGGGTCTTCCGGTTCATGGCGCCGGATTATCGGATGACAACTGTTGGCCGGACGCTTCCACCCCGGGCGAAGAACCGGACGTTGTCCCGGCCGCCTTGAAGGGCATTGCCCAGGTCTTCCTCATCCCGGACCGCGTACTGCATCTTCCGCTGTCCGCGGATAAACTGCTGAATGTAGGGGTTGTGGGATTTCCGGATATCGGCCGGGGTGCCGCAGAAAAGGATCCGGCCCTCGTGGATCATGGCTATCCGGTCGGCAATCTTGTACGCCGAGCTGATGTCGTGCGTAACGACGATCGACGTCATCTGCAGCCGCTCGCGAAGGCTCTCGATCAGGTCGTTGATCTTATCGGTCATGATCGGATCGAGCGAGGAGGTCGGTTCATCGTACAGCATGATCTCGGGATTCATCACCAGCGCCCGCGCGAGCCCGACCCTGCTGCGCATGCCGCCGGAAAGTTCGACCGGCATCTTCGTTTTGAATCCCTCCTTGAGGCCGACCTTTTCAAGGGATTCGCCCACGGTCTTCATGATTTCCGCTTCGGAAAGCCCGGTCAGTTCGCGCAGGGGAAAGGCGAGATTTTCGCCGACGGTCATCGAATCGAAGAGCGCGGCGCCCTGGAACAGGATGCCGAACCGCTTCCGGTACCTGTCGAAGTCGGCGGGTCTGGTCGTGGGGCAGGAAATCACCTCGCCGTCGAGCAGGATCCGGCCGCCATCCGGGAACATGAGCCCGATGATATGCCTGAAAAGGACGGTCTTCCCGCTCCCGGACTGTCCGATGATCGCGAGGATTTCCCCCTTGTTCACGTCGAGGTTGATATCGTCCAGGACGATCTGCCCGCCGAACCGCTTCCGGAGATGTTCTATCTGCAACAGGGGCACGTTCGTTTCCCTTTTACAATACCAGAATCGCAATGACGAAATCGAATACCAGTATCAGCACCGCGGCAGCGATGACCGCCCGCGTGGTCGCCTTGCCCACCCCTTCCGCGCCTCCCCTGGCCTCCATGCCGAAGTACGCCCCGGTCAAGGCGATGACCGCCCCGAACACGACCGTCTTGACTATTCCCATATACAGGTCGCCGGCGCTGAAAAAAAGCCGCAGGCCGCTCAGGTAGGTCTGCATGGTCATGTCCACCGAGAGGGCCACGGTAAGCACCGACCCTAAAAATGCGATAAACTCCCCGGCAATCACCAGGACCGGCACCATGATGCAGCAGGCAACCATTTTCGGGACGATAAGGTACCGGACCGGATCGAGCCTGAGTACCTGCATGGCGTCGAGCTGTTCGGTTGACTTCATGGTGCCGATCTCTGCGGCAATACCGGTGGTGACGCGCCCGGCGACCACCATGCTGATAATCACCGGAGCCAGTTCGGTAGTCAGGCTCTTGCAGACCAGTACCCCGAGGTAGCGCATCGGGACAATTCCCGCCATCTGGTAGATTGCCTGGATAACGGTCTCGGAGCCGAGGAAGAGTGCTATAACCGCGACCAGCGGCAGCGAACCCACGCCGAGGTTGAACATCTGGACAATGGTGAGATCGGGATTCCTGAAGATCAGCCAGGTCCGGGAAACCGTCAGCGCGACCAGGAGGGAAAAACGATAGATGCTTCGGAGAAAACGCGACAGAGCGCCTGCCGCGGAGATGCCCTGTTCACCGGTCAGGGCGACCAGGCGAAGGACGCCGGTCAAAAGCCTCCCCCTCCTTCCATCCCTCCCCCGTGTTCAAGCAGGTTCTCGAACTTCGCGTAATCCTTGATAAATGCCAGTTTCGCCGTCCCGATTGGTCCGTTGCGCTGTTTGCCGATGATGATCTCGGCCACCGCCTTCTCCTCCTCCGGGACATCCTTATTGTACACTTCCTCGCGGTAGACGAACATGACCACATCGGCGTCCTGCTCGATGGCGCCCGATTCCCGCAGGTCGGAAAGCTGGGGCCGGTGCTCCGTACGCTGCTCCGGGGCGCGGGAGAGCTGGGAGAGCACGATGAGCGGCACATCGAGCTCCTTGGCCACCCCCTTGAGCGACCGCGAAATCTGTGAAATTTCCTGCTGGCGGCTCTCGACCGACCCCGACGAGCCCATGAGCTGCAGGTAATCGATGATGAGCAGCTGCAGGTTGCTCTGGGCTTTGAGTCGCCGGGCCTTGGCACGCACCTCAAGAACCGATATACCGGGCGTGTCGTCTATGTACAGGGGCGCTTCGGCAAGAGGCCCGGCCGCCAGCGAGAGGCGGGGATAATCGCGCCGGGGAAGCTTGCCGCTGCGCAACTGGTGCATGTTCACTTTCGCCTCGGCGCAGAGCAGCCGCTGGGTCAACTGGTGCTTCGACATTTCGAGGGAAAAAATGGCGGTCGAATTGTTGCCCCTGATGGCGGCATGGGCGGCTATGGAAAGGGCAAAGGAGGTCTTTCCCATCGAAGGCCTGCCCGCAACGATCACCAGGTCGCCCTTCTGGAGACCGGTGGTCATTTCGTCAAGCGCCGGGTAGCCGGTCAGGACGCCGTTGAAACTTCCCTTTGCGTAGTTTTCGATCTCCTCGAAGGTATGCGGCAGAAGCTGGCCGACCTTTTCGAACCGGTTCGTGATCCGCGATTCCGAAATTCCGAAGACCTTCGCCTTAGCCCGGTCGAGAACCTCCTGCGCCGCAACATCGGGCGCAAAGCACTCGGTAGTAATATCGCCGGAAGCGGCGATGAGCGCGCGCAGCGTCTCCTTTTCACGGAGGATATTCGAGTAGTACTGGATATTGGCCGAGGTGGCGATGCTCTCCGCGAGCTCGGCCAGGTAGGGCTCCTCGCCGACCGATTCGAGCCACTGCTTCTTGCGAAGGAGCTCGGTAAGCGTGATGATGTCGATGGGGACGCTCCCCTCGAACATCTCGCGCATGCAGGCGAAGATGCGGCGGTTGGCGCCCGAGTAGAAAGCGGTCTCATCGAGCGATTCGAATACCGACGCTGCGGCATGGGCGTCAATGAGCATGGAGCCGAGCACGGTACGCTCTACGTCAAGAGCGTGGGGCGGAATCCGCTCGGCCGATGCGGCCGGCGTGGCAGGGGCACTATACTGCATGACCGGAGGCCTCTTTCAAAAAGAGAACGACCCGTTGGAAATCCGCCTCCGTGTCCGCGCGATACGCCGCGGTGCGCAGCAGCGCCGCCGGGTGGTAGGTCACGAAGGTCGGGATCCCCCGATAGTCGAATTTTTTCCTGCGCATCGCTCCAAGCGTTTCACCGGTCCCGAGCAGGGCATTCCCTGCGGTTTTGCCAAGAAGGAGCAGGACCGCGGGCGCCACCACCTCGATCTGCCGGTGAAGGAGCGGCAGGCATGCCACAATTTCGGCATCGTTGGGAGTCCGGTTCGACGGCGGACGGCACTTCAATATATTGGTTATAAATACATCTTTCTTCCGATCGAGGGAGGCCGCTTCCAGAAGCTCGGTGAGAAGTTTACCTGCGGCACCCACAAACGGCAGGCCCTGGCTATCCTCATCGGCCCCCGGCGCTTCGCCAATGAGCATGAGCGGGGCATCGACGTTTCCCGCCCCGAATACGAAACTCTTCCGGCTTGCACTGAGCTGGCATCTGTCGCACCGGGCGATATAGAGATCCTTGAACACCGATCTTTTCTGGTCGAAGGTCAGGCGCGGCAGCGAGGCAATCGGCGGCAGCTCGCCGCCGCCGGGCGCGACCGGTGAACCGGGTTCGCCCACCATGGGGTTGAGCGGCTTCAGCCGCGACAGCCTCGTATAGGGGTTTGCCGCAACGCCGGGAGCCGCAGGTGCAGAAGCAATCCGCGCCGGTCGTGCGGCCGCCTGAACACTTTTTACCGGAACGGCTTTATACGCCGTCTTCGCGGGAACCACGGGCGGGGCGATGGATCCCACGAAGCCTTTCGCGTCGAATGCAAGGCTCATGGGAAAATCCGGCATGGAAAGTTCGCGCTGCTGCCGCAGGTAGGCGGCAAGTAAGGACTTACGGCTCATGGAGTCAACCCGCCAGACCGGCTATGCGCCGCATGATGCAGTCGGCTGCCTCGGTTTTGCTTTGCAGGGGAAATCCTTCGGCTTCGCTTCCGGTAAAAAGAGTTATCCGGGTGGTATCCCCCTCAAGGGCATCGTCGGCCCTGTTGAGAATCATCATATCGCACCCTTTATCGGCCATTTTGCGTCGCGCCGAGGCCTCGCCGTCGTCGGTTTCAAGCGCAAACCCGACGACAAACCGGTGTTCCTTCAACCTTCCAAGCTCGGCAAGAATATCCGGGTTGGCCGCAAGCTCAACGGTCAGCCGCTGCCCTTCGGTCCGCCGGATCTTAGTGGGCGAGACCGACAGCGGCCGGAAATCGCCGACCGCAGCAGCCATGATGCAGACATCTGCCTTACCGAATTCGCGCAGCATCGCCTCGCGCATCTCTTCGGCGGTACGGACCTTCACGAGCCGTTCGACATCGGGCAACGATACACCGACAGGACCGCTTACCAGAACCACCTGCGCGCCGAATTTGAGGGCCGACCGCGCGAGCGCGGCACCCATCTTCCCGGAAGAGCGGTTGGTCATCATGCGAACCGGATCGAGCGGCTCCTCGGTGGGGCCCAGTGAAATCAGCACCCTCTTTCCCGCAAGGAGAGGCTCGGGATGCAACCCCGACAGGATTATTCCTGCAATCTCCTCCACTTCGAGCATCCTTCCGGGACCGATGGTTTTGCAGGCCAGTTCGCCCTCCCCTACCGGCAGAATTGTCATGCCGCGCTTCCGGAGAACCGCAACGTTCTCCTGGGTGGCAGCATTCTGCCACATGGTCGTATTCATAGCCGGGGCTACAAGAATTTTTTCCGGAGGCAGGGAGATAGCGGTGGTGGTCAGGAGGTTATCGGCGATGCCGTGCGCAATTTTTGCAATGGTGTTGGCGGTAGCGGGGCAGATTGCAAACAGGTCGGTCCATTCCGCGAGCCGGATGTGCTCGATGTCGTAGGATTCGCGACCGTCGCGGTACACGGGAAAACCGGTAATGGTACGGAGGGTCTCATCGCCCACAAATCGCAGGGCCCACGGCGTGCAGACCGCCTTGACCTCGGCCCCCTCTTTTTTGAGCAGGCGGATGAGTTGCGGAACCTTATAGGCGGCAATGCCGCCGGTGATACCGACGAGGACCCGCTTCTTTTCCAAAATTTACTCTGCCAGCGGGATCTCTTCGTTTTCAACGACGCGGCCTTCAAATAGCCGCTTAAGTGCCAGGGTTGCGGGCTTCTCCTTGGTTTCGAGAATCCCGAGCCGGATCTGCTCGTTGATGGACCTGGCTTCCTGCGAGGCCATCAGAACCGCCTTGTAGCGGCTGATACCGCGACTTTCAAGTTTTTCGATTTCCAGCTCAAACAATTCCTGCGGCATAGCGTCTCCTTCCCGGCAGCCCCTCAAGAGGGCTCCGGACTATTCGATATTTTGAATCTGTTCCCGTATTTTTTCTATGTCTTCCTTAAGGGTCACCGAAAGGTGGGCAATCTCGGTATCGTTTGCCTTCGACCCGATGGTATTGGCTTCGCGGTTCATCTCCTGCAACAGGAACCCGAGCCTCTTGCCTATCGGTTCATCGGCAACGAGGTCTTCGCCGAACTTCTCGATATGCGCCCGGAGCCTCGTGCACTCCTCGCTTATGTCGAGCCTGTCGGCAAGAACGGCAATTTCGAGCGCGAGACGGGCGGGATCGGGTTCCGCGGCCGCCAGCTTCGCTATTCGTTCCTTAAGGCTTACCGCGAACTCTTTGAGGCGCGCCGGAGCACGTTTTTCAATGAGCTTCAGGTTTTTTTCGATATTCTGCAAGGTCTTCTTCAGGTCTTTGAGGATGAAGAGTGCCTCTTTTTCGCGGGTCTTCTGAAACGCTTCGAGGGCGGTAACGAGTACCGGCCGGACGTGCTTCCATACCAGCTCGTCGTCGAAGGTGTCGACGTCGGCTTTGATGATGTCGGTGAAGTTGACGAGGTCGTCGAGCGACAGGTCGCCGGCAAGCTTGTGAACGTCACGGATCTCCCGCAGGATGCGAACGTACTGATCGACCATCTGGCGATCGTACGAGAGCTTCTTGCTCTCCTCTTCCCGGTCGCAGCTGATGATGACGCTCAGGGACCCGCGCGATACGAATGCCTGGATCTCCTTGCGGATCTGCTGCTCGAGGTTATTCACGAACCGCGGCTGCCGGAGCTGGACGTCGAGAAACCGGTTATTGACCCCACGGATCTCGATACGGTAATCGCCCGATGGCGTCGATGCTTCCGCCAGCCCGAATCCTGTCATGCTGCGAAGGGGCATAGTCTCTGTTTCAGCGGTGAAGGGGCAAAATAGGATGGTAAAACTTTTAGAATATACATGGTTTTCACTATAAGGATCAATGGGAGGAGTAGATTTAGCGGGGAAACCATTAATTCAAAGGCATTTGATGGGGGAACCATTTTACAATGGTTTCCCCTGGCCAAAGCCTCCGCGCCCGCAAAGCCGGGCTGCGGGGTCTTTGGCACACCCCTTCCTGCGGAAGTGCGAGGCTATGCCTGCCTCGCTTTTGCTCAGCAGGCGCTCTCGCACTCCCGCAACGCCCTCTTCTATGGTAGAAAAAACAGGGCAAGGCGATGAGGATGGCAGGTCAAATTTCGTAGGGGCACGGCGTGCCGTGCCCAAATGGGTTTTGAAAATTCAAAAGTACCCGGATCGGAGATCCGGGCCACACGGATTTACAAAATGTAGAAGTTACAAATTTAAAGCAGGAAGAAAGGGTTTGTTCTTTCTACCTGATAGGAGAGTTGCGGGGGTGACTCGGAGACGCGGCTTTGCGCGGCTCCGACCAGGGGGAACCATTTTTAAATGGATCCCCCACCCGAGCCGTAGCAATTTCTTTACTCAACTCTAATCAATTTCAACCGCTTCTCAAAGTTCGCTGCCTTCATTCTTACGATATACATGCTCGATCCCACACCACCCTCCCGGCTCTCATTGCAGTTCCACGGCAGCTCATAGTGCCCTGCCTGATAGACTCCCTTCGCCAGCTGCTTCACGAGATCACCCTTCATATCGTAAATATTTATTTCGATGGCATGCTGCGCTACGCCCGCTAACGTCGGCACATCAAAGGCGATATTCACCACACCTTTGAACGGGTTCGGGTAGGCTCGCGAGAGATTGAAGGCAGATATGAGCGCTCCCGCCGGAACGGCAAGCGTTGCCTTGAGTATCGTTCTCGATGCAAAAACCGGCTCGCTGCCGCGGGTAACTTCGAGTGGGTACTCGGTCTTGCCGTTCCATAGTTTAAAGGTCAACTTTTCCGAAGGCAGGCAACCGTTCTTGACCTTACCCGCGGGATCCTTCCCGCAGATCGCAAAGGCGACCAGGCCGTTCACTACGGTACCGGACCCCACCAGATTTCCCTTCGTGTCGTAGGCACCGACCTCGCAGTTGTCGGCCGCAAACTTGCCGCCGATTTCTACGTGCGGTGCCATGAAGGCTGCGAAGTTCCCGGTCAATGCCCGCTTTGCAAAATGCTTTGGTGCGGAAGGGCTGAGCAGCTTTGCCGTGGCAGGAGAAGCGGCGAGCAGCTTCGCCGGGCTGCTGCCTGCGGTGGGATAGGTCAGGGACGCTGCTGCGCTGGTGACAATGTAATACCCATTACCGACGGTCATGGTCCCGATCTCATTGAGCGACGCGGCGGGCCAGTAGAAGTTGCTTGCGCCGTCCATGGCAAGCACGAGCTGGGAGTCGATCGGAGCAAGCGCCGTGGCTATCGGCATGCTCACCTGCGGCAGGTAGGAGACGAGGTTCCAGCTCGAAGCCTGGAGCGGTTCCGGAGTGGTGGTAAGGTTGACCGAGTTTCCCGCCAGCTTGAGCGTATCGGTTGAGAGGGTGTCGAGCACCCAGTAGCCCGAGCCGGTGTGCAAGGTGCCGATTTCATCGAGCGGGGCGCCTGGCCAGTAGAGGTTGTCGCTCCCGTCCATGGCAAGGATAAATCCCTTGAGCCCGCTGAAAACGCCGTTGGTCGATGAATCGGCAGGCTGGATATTCAAGGAGTACATGAACCAGCCGCTTTGCAGCGGGATGGCGAAATGCGCGAGGGTGGTCGTAAAGCTCCAGGTGCCGGACCAGCCGGAGCCAAGCCCGCTGGCGTTCTTTGCGCCGACCCTCCAGAAATACGTTATATTGCCCGCGAGACCCGAGAATGCCCGCACCGTATCGGTCACCAGCGTATCTTGTATAAGCGTAGCCGCGAAGGTGCCTGCGGTCGAGAGCTGGACCGTGTACAATGCCGCATCATCGGCCCGACCCCAGGCAAGCGATATCGACATCGGCTGGTTCTTTGCTCCGTTTGTCGGCAAGGCGAGCACCGGGACGGCCGGCGGGAAGGTGGTCGTGGTAAAATTCCATGCCGGGCACCAGGGCCCGGCTCCGATTGCCGTTGTTGCCCGTACCTGCCAGTAGTAGGTTGACACGTAGTCCAACCCGGTCACCGCCTGCGACCGCGCCGTAAGCACGGAATCGTCCAGGATCAGGCTGGTAAAAAGCGAATCGGTTGCGAGCCTTACGCGGTAGCTCAAAGCCCCGGCCATCGCTCCCCATTGCAGGGATAGCGAAAGATTCTGCCCGGCCGCCCCATTTGCCGGGAGAGAAAGCGCCGGAAAGAGAGCCATGGTGGTGAAACTCCACGCGACCGACCACAAGCCCGTCCCGGCTGCGCTTACCGCCTGCGCCTGCCAGTAATAGCTTGCGCCGGAGGCAAGCGGCCCGATGGTGCAGGAGCTTCCGGTTATCCCTGCCTGGCTTATTGCCGTTGTTGAGAATGAGGAGGCGGTCGATACCTGGAGCGCATACGAAACCGCCCCGCTAACCGTGCCCCAGGTGAGCGCAGGTGAAACCGGCTGGCCGGTGGAGCCGCTTGCCGGCGCAGCAAGTATGGGCGCAAGGGGCAGGAGCTGGCTCGCGGTAAAGCTCCACGATCCCGACCATGCACCGGCTCCGGCGTCGTTTCTGGCATTTGCGTGCCAGTAATAGGTAAGGCCGGGGCAAAGCGCCGGAACTATCCGGTTCGCGAATGAGAGCGATGAGTCGTCAAGGTAAAGATTCCCGAAGTCGCTCCCGGTCGAGACCTGGACCCGGTAGCTTACCGTCGTGGGAACCGAGGACCATGACAGCGCCATGGGCGACACCAGGCCCACAGCCCCGTTCGTCGGCGCGCTAAGAACGGGAACAACCGGCGCCAGCACGATGGTAGTAAACAGCGCCGATGACCAGGCGCTTGACCCGTAGTCGTTCCGCGCCCGTACCCTCCAGTAGTACGTCGCGCTGTTGGAAAGTCCGCTCACGGCCTTTGAACTGCCTGTCAGGGTCGTATCCTGCAATACCGTGCTGGAGAATGAGCCCGCCGAAGAGAGCTGGAACGTATAGTTCAACGCGACGGCAATGCTGCTCCAGCTGAAGGTCAGGCTCACCGGCTGGTCCGCGGCACCGTTGCCCGGGGCGGCGATAATCGGGGGCGCGGGCGGGTTTGCCGGCATTGTCGCAAAGCTCCAGACCGACGACCAGGGTCCGTTTCCGAAGGCGGCACTCACCCCGGTTACCCGCCAGTAATACGTAGCAGCGTTGGGAATGCCGGTCGGCGTCAGGCTCGCAGCGGTTAAGCCGCTCTGGCCGGATATCGTTGATGTAAAGGTACCCGAGGTCGATACCTGGACCGTGTAGGAGGCTATCCCGGCCACCGCGCCCCAGCTTAACGTTATCGATGCCCGCTGGTTCGCCGCGCCGTTTACCGGAGAGCTGAGCAGCGGGGCATGCAGGGGAAAACAATAATAAGGATAAACGGCCACGTTGCCGGTGAATGCCATGCCGAGGGCGATATCGTTGGTCGTTGCAGACAGTGAATCAATCGGCAATGCGCACAAATAATTCTCCCCGGTAACAAGCGAATCGCTCCCCCAGTTCCATATCCACTGCGCCGAATCGGTGCCGCCGCCGCTTACTATCGAGGCGTTCTGCCAGGCGATTTGCGAACTCCGCGCGTTGCCGATGGCGAGGATGCCCGAATGGCCCGGCCGCATCCGGTTGACGCCCTTGCCGGTCAGTGCCGGGCGCGGATTTGCCGTAAAGTGGCCGTGCGTTGTATCGAACGCTGCCGAGAGGGTTACCGAAGTTGCAATCTGCCCGGTAATCGCCGTTACGCTGCCGCCGGATTGATTCGTCACATAGATAGTACCGGTCACCGGGTTGGCCGCCAGGGCATTTGGCTGGATCCCGGTGGCGACCGTGGTCGTTCCACCCGTCGCTCCGTCGATGATCGTGATGTTGAAGCCGGTTTCATCCGCAGCATAAATCCTGTTTGTTACCGGATCCACGGCCAGGGCAACGGGATTAGAGCCTGTTGCCACCGTTGACGTCGTGTCGGTCGCGCCGTCGATGACCGTAACGCTGTTGCCGCCTTCATTGGCGACGTAAATTTTATCGGTTACCGGATTCACCGCCACGGCAAAGGGCTCCGTTCCTGCCGGTATCGTCACGGAGCTATTGGTTGCGCCGTCGATGACCGTGACATTGTTGCTTGCAAAGTTTGCGACGTAAATTTTATCGGTCGCCGGGTTCACCGCCACCGCCCTGGGGCTCGTGCCGGCAGGAACCGTTGCCGTGTCGTTGGTCGCGCCGTCGATGACGGTGACATTGTTGTTCGCATAGTTCGCCACATAAATTTTATTGCTCGCCGGATTCACCGCCACCGCATAGGGACCCGCCCAGGCAGGAACCGTGGCCGTGCTGTTGGTCGCCCCGTCGATGACTGTGACATTGTTGCTCGTATAGTTTGTCACATAAATTTTATCGGTCGCCGGATTTACCGCCACCGCATTGGGATTTGTCCCGGCAGGAACCATCATCGTGTCGTTGGTCGTGCCGTCGATGACGGTAACATTGCCGCTCGCATAGTTCGCCGCATAAATCTTATTGGTCGCCGGGTTTACGGCCACGGCTAAGGGACTCGACCCTGCCGGCACGGCAGCGGGAGTGCCGGTAGCCCCATCGATCACGGTTATCGTATTGCCCGACTGATTCGCGGCATAGATCTTATTGGTCACCGGGTTTACTGCCACGGCTACGGGGCTCGATCCTGCCGGTATGGTTGCGGAGGTGATGACGGCGCCGTCTATGATCGTGAAAGTGGAGTTTCCGGTTACATAAACCTTGCCGGTCACCGGGTTCACCGCCGCGTAAGGCGACAAGCTACCCGGCACCGTCAGGATCGTGGCTGCGTTTGTCAAACCGTCCAAAACCGTAACCGCCTCACCCGAATAAAGAACATAAATTTTATTGGTCGACGGGTTCACGGCAATCATCGTGGGGTAGTACCTGGTGCTCAGGGGGACTGTCGTCGTCGTGGCTGATGCCCCGTCGATCACCATGATTTCTTCATTGGGTGGCCAATTGTTGCCCACATAAACCTTGTTCGTTACCGGATTTACCGCCACAACCTGGGAACGTGTTGGCGCCCTGATGGACGTTGTCAGGTTGGTCGCCCCGTCGATTACCGTTACCGAACTATCCGAATAATTCGCCGTATAGATTTTATTGGTAACCGGATTCACGGCAATTCCCATAGGATAAGCCCCGACATTGACCATCGTGGTTGTGTCGGTCGCACCGTCTAAAACGGTGACCATATTGTTGTTGGTTTCTAATACATAGATCTTATTGGTTACAGGGTTTATCGCTATGCCGGTGGGAGTAAGACCAAGATTGACCGTTGTTGTTCCGTTGGTTGCACCGTCGATGACCGTTACCGTATTATCGCCGTTATTTGCGGTATAGATCTTGTTCGTTACCGGATTCACCGCCACGGAATTCGGACCGGCTCCCGTCGCGATGGATGTTGTCCCGTTGGTTGCGCCGTCGATGACCATTACCGTACTATTGCTGCTGATAGCGGTATAAATCTTGTTGGTCACCGGGTTTACGGCTATGGCAGTGGGAGCCGATCCTATCGCAAAAGTCGTGGATGAGCCGGTCGCCCCGTCGATCACCATCAGGCTGTCGGTATGACCGGGATTGTTGCCGATATTCGAAAATGCCAGCATGTAGACCTTGTTGGTAACCGGATTTACCGCCACAGCCCCGAGGCCATCCCCGTTGGATTTAATTGCCTCTACCCAGTCCGCCCGTCCCTGGCCGATAAGGGAGAGGACCGCAATTGCAATCAAACCCGCTTTAATCCCTAACGTGTTGCAATGTATCATGTTGACTCCATCGTAGCATCGGTTGGCGTTTTCAATGTATTTGCCGCAACCGGGCAATTTGCTGACACGGGAATAAACTACCTTGCGCTCGGAGTTAATACAAGGATATTATAGCATCGGGTAATGGAAATAATTACAACTGAGGGAAGTCTTCTTGATAGGAAATTTGAATATCATAAATACATCAGGTGGGGGGAACCGCCTGCAGCGGTTCCCCCACCTGATCCTGTTACCTTTATATTACTCAACTCTAATCAATTTCAGCCGCTTCTCAAAGTTCGCCGCCTTCATCCTTACAACATAGACGCTCGACCCCACCGCACTCTCCCGGCTCTCACTGCAGTTCCACGGCAGCTCATAGTGCCCTGCCTGATAGACTCCCTTCGCCAGCTGCTTCACGAGAGCGCCCTTCATATCGTAAATATTTATTTCGACGGCATGCTGCGCTACACCGGCGATAGTCGGCACGTCAAAGGCGATATTCACCACGCCTTTGAACGGGTTCGGGTAGGCTCGCGAGAGATTGAAGGCAGATATGAGCGCTCCCGCCGGAACTGCAAGCGTTGCCTTGAGTATCGTTCTCGATGCAAAAACCGGCTCGCTGCCGCGGGTAACTTCGAGCGGATACTCGGTCTTGCCGTTCCAGAGCTTGAAAGTCAACTTTTCCGAAGGCAGGCAGCCGTTCTTGACCTTGCCCGCGGGATCCTTCCCGCAGATCGCAAAGGCGACCAGGCCGTTCACTACGGTACCGGACCCCACCAGATTCCCCTTCGTATCGTAAGCGCCGACCTCGCAGTTATCGGCAGCGAGCTTGCCGCCGATTTCTACGTGCGGTGCCATGAAGGCGGCGAAGTTCCCGGTAAGGGCGCGTTTTGCAAAGTGGTGGGGAGCGGTCGGGTTAGCCAGCTTCGCAAGGCCGGTGGTTGCGGAAAGCTCCTTTGCCGCGCTGCTGCCCGCGGTGGGGTAGTTCAGTGAAGCGTTAGCGCTCGTGACAATGTAGTACCCATTACCGACGGTCATAGTTCCGATCTCATTGAGTGAGGCGGCAGGCCAGTAGAAGTTGCTCGAACCGTCCATGGCAAGCACAATCTGGGAGTTGATCGGCGCAAGCGCCGTGGAAATCGGCATGTTTACCTGCGGCAGGTACGAGACGAGGTTCCAGGTCGAGGCCGGGAGCGAGATCGGGGTGGAGCCTATGTTGACCGCACCTCCGGTCAGGTTGAGCGTGTCGTTCCTGAGGGTATCGAGCACCCAGTACCCGGAACCCGTGTGGATGGTGCCGATTTCATCGAGCGAGGCACCCGGCCAGTAGAGGTTGTCGCTCCCGTCCATGGCAAGGATAAATCCCTTGAGCCCGCTGAACACGCCACTCGTCGAGGAATCGGCCGGATGGATGTTCAGGGAGTACATGAACCACCCGCTGGATATCGGGACAACGAGATGCGCTGAGGTGGTAAAGCTCCACACGCCCGACCATAAACTCACCCCCCCGGCATTGGCGGCATTGACCTTCCAGTAGTAGGTGGTATACCAGGCGAGGTTTCCCGGCGTAACCGAGGTGGACGTCAGCCCTGCCTGGCTGAAGGCGGTTGTTGCAAAGTTCGACGCCGTAGAAAGCTGCAACGAGTACGAGGTGGCGCCCGTTACCGCTCCCCAGCTCAGCGCAGACGAAACTGGTTGCGCTATCGCCCCGTTTAAGGGTAGTGCAGGGACCGGCGGCGCAAAGATGGTCCAGAAGCTCCAGACGCCCGACCAGGCGCTTATCCCTCCGGGAACGATCGTATTGACCTGCCAGTAGTAGGCGGTGCTGTTCGCCAGGCCACTCACCGATGCGGAACTCGCGGTAATCCCGGCAACATTCGTTACTCCGGTTGAAAAGGTGATATCGGTTGAAATGTCGAGGGAGTAGGACCCTGCACCCGCAATAGATCCCCAGTTGAGGGTAAGCGTTGTCGGCTGCCCGAAGGCGTCATTGGTGGGATAGGCCAGAACCGGCGTGGCGGGGGTCGTTACAAAACTCCACGCACCGGTCCAGTTCGACCTGCCCCCCAGGCTGTTCCCGGCATCGACGCGCCAGTAATAGGTAGCATAGTTGGCGAGCCCGCTTATAGGCTGGAGGGTGGTTGTCAGCTGGGAGTCCTGGATAAAAATGGACGCAAATGTTGCGCTGGTGGAAACCTGGACATTCCAGAGGCTGGCGTTACCTCCCGAGTTCCAGCTCAGGGTCAGGCTGGTAGGCTGGTTGGACGAACCGGTTCCGGGCAGAGCAAGGGTCGGCACCGGCGGCGGATAATAGATGGTGGTAAAATTCCACGTGCTTGACCAGGCGCTCGTTCCGCCGATGCCGGTGGCAAGAACATGCCAGTAGTAGAGCGAAATATTACTCAAATTGCTCATGGCGTATGAAGCCGCTGCCAGGGTAGTATCCTTTACGATGCTTGAATAGAGCGAATCGGTTGCAACCTGCAGCCGGAAGGTCGAAACATTACCGACAGTATTCCAGCTCAAGGTGGGCGAAATGCTCACGCCCGTGGCTCCATTTGCCGGTTGGCTCAGGATAGGAGGCGACGATAGTGTGGCAAAACTCCAGGTTCCCGACCACGCACTCGTGCCGCCGGCAGGGTTGGCGGCATTGGCACGCCAATAGAACTGGGTATTGCCCCCGAGCCCTGAAATAGTCAGGGTATCGGCAGTAAGCCCGGAAGAACCGAATAGCGTCGAGGAAAAATTCGAGGCCATAGATACCTGAAAGCCATACGAACTGGCACCGGTTATCGACCCCCAGCTTAATTGAAGTGCAGTGGGTTTGCCCGTAGCGCCGTTTGTTGGGGAGGAGAGCGCCGGAATGCCGGAAATGGTCGTGAAGCTCCAGAGCGTGGACCAGAGGCCCGTACCGGTGGTGTTTGTCGCATTAACTTCCCAGAAATATTGCGTATTAAAAGCCAGCGGCCCGACAGCCTGCGTTGTTGCTGTAAGACCGGCCTGGGCGGTAACCGTTGTACCGAAGGTAGAAACGGTTGCAACTTGCACCACATAGGTTGCAGCTCCGGCTGCAGAACTCCAGGAGAGGTTCTGATATATCGGCTGGTTGGCGGCGCTGTTCGAAGGCAGGCTGAGCGATGGCACGCCGGGGACCGGCGGGAGGGTCGTAAAGCTCCAGGTAGCGGTCCATAAACTCGGGCCGCCGGCGTTACTCGCCTGTACCTGCCAGTAATAGGCGGTATTGTAAGCCAGACCGGTTACCGCCCGCAGGCCCGATGTCGGCGAAGAGTCCTGTACAAAATTATTGGTAAAGGTGCTGCCGGTCGAAACTTCGACAAGATATTTGACCGCGCTCGCAACGGTGGTCCACGAGAGAGTGAGGGAGGTTGCCAGATTAGTCGAACTATTGGTCGGCGCGCTGAGTGCCGGGGTGGACGGCGCGGCGATGCTGGTCGTGAAGTAGGCCGATGCCCAGGAACTAGACCCATAGGCATTCGAGGCCCGAACCCGCCAGTAAAACTGGGTAGTCCCGGCAAGGCCGGTAACTGCCCGTGAGCCGGTGGTTAATGAAGAATCCTGAACGACAAAACTTCCGTAGGCAGCATCGGTGGATACCTCGACCAGATAATAGGACGCCGTGACAAGGGTGTTCCAGCTGAGCGTCATGTTGGTCGGCACATTGGTGGCGGCGTTGGCGGGCGAGGTGATAACCGGCGTCGCGGGGGGAACGGCGGGAATTGTGGAAAAACTCCATTCGCTTGACCAGATAGAAGTACCCATCGTGGTTGCCGCGTTTGCTTCCCAATAGTAAGTAGCATTGCTCGCGATCGCGGAACAAGAGATCGATGTCGATGTCAGCGAGCTCTGCGAAAGAATGGTTGAGGAAAAATTAGAGGCGGTAGATATTTGAAATCCGTAAGAGATTGCGCCAGCAATACTATTCCATGACAGGGTCGGTGATGTTGTAAAAATTGTGGCGTTATTAGCCGGCGAGGAAAGAGTCGGCCCTGGTATAATGGTAAATGGAGATGTATAAATTAATTCGCTGGCGCCTACAAAAATATTATTTCCTGCGCATATCTCAACAATAGAAGGCACTGAGGAGGTGTGGCTTGTCCAGGCAATTCCATCCGGTGAGGTAAAAATCGTGCTCGAAGCGCCCCCTGCCACAAACTGATTGTCGCCATAGAAAACGCTATAAAATACGCTGGATGTAATTCCGGTTACCGGTGTCCAGGTAATGCCGTTCGGGGAAGTAACGATCGTCCCGTTGATCCCGACAGCAACGTATTTATTATTCCCCCAAGTTACTTCATAGAGCTGGTTAGATGTTCCGGATGTCCTGCTTGTCCAGGTAGCGCCGTCGGGAGAGGTAAGGATTAAGCCGCTCGCTCCTACGGCAACATATAAATTATTTGCCCATATTACCGAACCTAACCAGTTTGAAGTCGGGGAAGTTTGGCTCGTCCATATACTGTCATCAGGCGAAGTAATAATTGCGCCACTGGCTCCGACGGCCACAAATTGATTATTTCCCCAGCAGACTCCCACAAATTGTTGCGGTGGTACGCCGGTTGTATGACTTGTCCAACTAATCCCATCATGCGACGTAACCATCATCTCGGGTCCGCAAATAACAAACCGATTGTTACCCCATGTTGCTCTGCATAGTTGGCCTGTTGTCGGCGATGTCATTTTTGTCCAGGTGTTAGCATCGGGCGAAGTGTATATCGTCCCGGATACAGAAGCGACAACAAAAAGATTATTACCCCAACACAGACCCTGCTCTCCGAGAGAGGGCGGGCCGGCAGTAGCAGCGGTCCATACAGCCTGCCCCAAGCTTATCCCGAACAGACAAAAAAGCATTAAATTTAAAATTGCTGCAAGATAGAATTGCTTCCGATTCATGAAGCTTTTAAGACTTGCTTGCCCGAGTACCGGCATGGTAGTCTCTCCTCACGCTAATGAGATGGGTATCCGAAAAAGGTCGGATTTCTCTTTGTTTTTTTTCATTTATTCATGCATTGATCCTGCAGTGCGAAGCACCCTGCAGGCAAAGCCGATAGAGCCACCTGCACAAACAATAATTGGCGGGTGTTCTCGGCCTCAACCATCAATGATATCCCTGGAATAAACCAACGCAATGATTTCTCAATATATAAAGTGCCTTTTCTGAATAGCAATCACTTTCTGCTCTAATATGTTTCTAACCGTTCATTAGCCGGGTGCAAACAAAATCGTGGCAATTAAGAACCGGCATCTTCGATGATTTCCGCCTCACCCCCAGGGGAAAGGGAAGACGTTGTGCGGCAGAGGTGGGGGGACGGAGGGATTGGGCGACTGCGGCTTGCCCCTGCCTGGTCTCTCTTGTGTTTTCTACCCTGCCTATCAATCCTGCCAATAAAATTTGCACTCCTGCAAATAACAAATCGCCGGGTCCTGCGGTTACCAGGCGTTAAATGTATAAATCCCGGTATATTCCATGGCATGGTTATTGCAATATTCCCTTTTCTTTCGTAGCCCTGTTCAGGCTCCCCTGACGGGGATGTTGTGAACTCAATCACCTGCTGTCACCACTATCCAGGAGGTCATCGTATGATCGCAATTACCGGCGCATCGGGGAATACCGGTTCGGTTCTGGCTGCTGAACTATTAAACCAGGGGGTAAAGGTACGGGCAATAGGAAGATCCGAAGAGCGTCTTCGCGCCCTGAAGGATAAGGGAGCGGAAATCTGCATCGGGGATCAGGCAGACCAGGCCTTCCTGACCAGGGCATTTTCAGGTGCCGATGCAGCGTATCTGCTTCTCCCTCCCAAAATGGACGCCCCGGATTTACGGGCGTTCCAGACAAACTTAACCAGCGCCGCAGTGAGCGCCCTCAAGAGTGCAAAGGTGGGCAAAGTCGTATTGCTGTCAAGCTTTGGCGCGGAACTGGAATCCGGCACGGGCCCGATTCTGGGGTTGCATGAAGCCGAGAAGCAGCTCGGGAATATTCCGCATCTGGATGCGATTTTTCTCCGCGCCGGCTCCTTCATGGAAAACACTCTGATGATGCTTTCCATGATCAAATCCCGGGGCATCATGGGAGGTCCGGGTGCCGGAGACCAGAAAATGTCTTTCGTTGCAACGCGAGACATTGGAGCCTACGCGGCAACGGTTCTCTCCGCGCCGAATTTTACCGGACACATCGTTCACAACCTGTACGGCGACCAGCTTACCTATAATGATATTGCGGCGATTTTAGCCAAAAAGCTCGCAATGCCTGCATTGAAGTATGTCCAGTTTCCGGCGGACCAGGCTGTGGGAGCGATGGTCGGCATGGGCATGAGCAAGAGCATGGCCGACGGGATGGTCGAGATGTCGCTCGGGCATGGAAAACTCCATCCTACGATCATTCCCGATGGCGCGCCGAATGCGCCTACCCGTTATGCCCAATTTGTGGACGAGGTAGTGGTCCCCGCATGGCAGGCGATGCAGCAGGAACATGCCATGGCGTAGGGATTACGAATCTGTTCATCGGTAATACAACCAGATACCGTTCGTGGTGAGCTTGTCCTGCCATGGACGGTATTTTTAGAAGTACCCTCAACCCGAAAAGGAAAAATTATGGTCCACACACTTCCACCACTGCCGTTTTCACTGGATGCGCTGGCACCGTTGATCTCGAAGGAGACTCTCGAATTCCATTACGGCAAGCACCACGCCGCCTATGTGGCGAATCTCAACAAACTCATTCCCGGTACCGAGTACGAAAACCTTTCGCTCGAGGAGATCATTAAAAAGGCCCCGGCGGGAGGAATTTTCAACAACGCGGCGCAGATTTTCAACCATACCTTTTACTGGCACTGCCTCGCGCCGAAAAAGGGAGGCGCGCCTTCGGGTACAATACAAGGGATCATCGAGGAGGGGTTCGGCTCGTTTAACAAGTTCAGGGAGCTGTTTACCGCTGCCGCCGTATCGCAGTTCGGATCGGGATGGGCCTGGCTTGTCAGGGACGATAGCGGGAAGCTGGCCATAGAAGCGACATCCAACGCCGGCACGCCGGTCAGGGAAAATAAGAAGCCGCTCCTGGTCTGCGATGTGTGGGAGCATGCCTACTATATCGACTACCGGAATAACAGGGCGGGGTATGTCGAGGCATTCTGGAACCTGGTTAACTGGGACTTCGTGGAACAGAACCTGGAGCTGGAACTGTCAGCGGTATCGGGGGACTTTAAGCTTTAAATAGTGCCTTTGGTGGGGGAACAGCCTATAGGGCGGTTCCCCCTGGGCAAAAGCCCCGCAAAGCGGGTCTTCTGCCTCACCCCTTCCCCTCCCGCAACACTCTCTTTTAATGTAGAAAACACATAATAACCTGGTAATTATGGTTTATTGCTTTATTGCCTTAGTGCCTTTGTGCCTTCTTCCCACCTTCCGTTTTAATTCCAACCATAATAATCTCCTCCTGATCGTAATATTTACGTAGAAGCAGGTTAGTTCAAAGACCTGATGAGGAGGTTACCATGAACTTTAACTTTAAAGCGGTGGCCTATGCAACACTAGCCTCAATGACGGCGATTATTTGCGCTATTGAGCTGTGCCTGGGATAAGATGCCCCAAGATGTAGCGGTTAAAAAATATCAGGAGAATCTCAACGAGCGGGGCGATCTGGTGGGTTTAAGGTTTAGCATAATTAAAGGGGATAAGGTCCTTTGAAAAAAAGCTAAATCAAGACAATTGATTCTAAATCGGAGCACAGCTTTAATGGAAGAGGCAATTAACAACCATTATTGCAACTGGACAATATGCAATATCGGGAAATTGGCGTCTTCATACTGCGCATAAACCTTTCCATTATTAACACAATATTGGCAAGTGAATATTAAGGGAGGTCCTATATTTTCCCAGGTGTTGTTACCATATTTTGAGAGAATTGCATTATTTTTGGAGTTATTATAACTCAAGTATAAGGTATCATTATCATTAATAAGTTTAGAATTCCAGGTATTTTGCATATTTAAGCCACTTACCGAAGCCCAATTTCCATTTGAATAATATAAGACATTTTGAGTTTCATTATTATCAGAATAACAAGCGTACAATATGTTATTCATGGAGGTTAAATAGATGCTGCCATTAACAGAAGCAAATGTATTGCCTAATGTTATCCAATTCGAACCGTTATATTGAAGGACCTTGGATGCTCCAACATTACCTGAATTGGATATGGTATATGCAATTATTGGCATGCCGTTGTTGAAGCAAAGAGATAAATATATGCAACTATCGCTTGATGCATGTTGACTTCCTACCGGCTGCCATGCTGAGCCATTATACGTTATTACCGTTGGTTCGCAACCATTTGGTATATCAGTAAAAGCGACATAGGGGGTACCGTTATTAACAACTAATGAATAATTTTGCCAATCATTATTTCCTATGTAAAAGTTTGAATTGCCAACTGGACCCCAATTGGAAGAGGTGTAGGACATAAGAACTACAGAATCTCCGTAAAAATCATGCTGAAACGCAACATAAGGTACATGGTCGCCAAAAACCATAGAAACATTCTGAATACTTGTCCCGTTATATTGTGAAGTTCCTATATCCGTCCAGCTATTGCCGTTGTATTGCAAAATATATAAGTCCTTTATGGAACTTTGATTAATATTCGGAATTCCGATATATGCTACATAAGGAGTATTATTATCCATTACAAGCGAACCCAAAGATACATCGCTTAAATGGCTTGAATCGCCAAAACTTCCGATTGAAACCCAACGTCCCTTGTAAACATTTACGGTGTCTAATCCGCAGCTTCCAAAGTTATTTGTCGCTCTTAAAATACACATAACATTGGTTGGTGGATAAATCTTTGGAATGGTCCCAAATGGCGGCACAAATCTTTGCGGAACAGTTTTCGCTATTGAGACCGACGGCTCGCAATTCGCAGTCTTATCCTATTTTAGTCCTTTTGCCGAAATTGATACCGGCGCGCGTGACCCCGGTCCCATTTATCGCCTCTGCTCAACGCCCACTACTTGCCAAATGGAGGATTGGTACAGTCGGGCAATACGCTCTACGGCACTGCGAAAAACGGCGGCCCTGGCGCAAACTGCGACGGTATTTCAGTTAAACAAGGACGGCACTGACTTTATCGTGTTGTATAATTTTTCTGCTAGAGTGAATAACATCATCAGTGATGCTATCCAGTGGTGCGCTCTACGGCACAACATCAGGGGGAGGGACTTTTGGAAATGGAATGGTTTTTGTCCTTACCCAACTTACGGTGAAGCGGGATTTAAAGACCTTTACGAT
>CAWDOZ010000066.1:0-27440 GCA_963803935.1 uncultured Fibrobacterota bacterium
TGTTTTTTTATGTAACCACTTAAACAGTTGGTGTTGCTCGATACCTTGCTTTCGTCGCAGGCTTGCTGAACGGGGTTCCTTCTGTATTCTACCAAAATAGAAAACAACGCATTGTCAGGAATAGTGCGCAGAGTCTCATGTACTTCCGCGCCGTTGACCATGCTGGCAGAGTGGAGAGTTTTCGAGTTTTGCCTTTTGTCGCGGGAAGGCTAACGTCCGCTTGGGGAACACAAGTGGGATCAACGGCTCGTTTGCTCGCGGACGGATATAGAGCCTTATCTCGCTGCAGAGGCTAAGATACGACGCCTCGGTGACAAACACGCGCTACGGATTCTCAACGTCGGTTCGGCCGAAGGGATGCTGACAAGCAGATCTTGCTCGGCTCGTGACGACCGGAGCTGTCGGAGACAAGAAACTGGACATATCTTTAGTGAACATCTTCATGGTAATCCCGCGCGACACTTTAAAAGCCCGTGGCTGCGGCCGAAGATAGGCAAGATCGAGTACATTTCCGCCGATTATTTTGAATGGCTCGACAAGGGCAATGTCCCTGGCCGTAGAAGATTCGACTTCGCTCTGATGTCTCGCGTCGTGAATCACCGCCGCCATTGTTCTATCGGCTTCGAGCGGAAGCGCGTGCGGCGGAAACAATTTGGCGCCCATGCACAAGCAGATCCACCGCATGTGTCGGACTACTACTACCTGTTATCGCGGTTGCTGAAAGGGCGCAACTCGGAGAGGAAAGCCGCATCGGAGGGGATATTCTACCCTCGATGCACTATTCGCCCGTCAGCGTTATTGACGCGGAGGTGGAAAAACATCTTCGAAGCGTTGCTGGACATTTCGAAGGTGATCGTGATAAATGGGCTCGATCCCTCGCCCAGGAGTTGACCGAGCATTTGAGAAAATACTGCGGTCCGAATATTGCGGCGTATGATCTTTCCCCGAGCTTGCGCCTTTCCACAAACCATGTATACTGTATCTCGAAGGCGCATGGCATTTGTCCGGTGGAGAGGCTGATCGGATATGGCCACGGTCATAGAAATCGAGCGCAAAAGCGACGCGCTGCGACATCCGGCAGGTCATCCATGTTTGGCTCCCACTACACGATTAACTTGACGGCGGGATGTCCCTCTGCTTGCCGATATTGCTATGCGCAGAGTTTTCGCCATCACCCGGGCATCGGCAAGGTGCTTTTCTATGCCAATACGCTGGAGATGGTGCGTCGCGAGCTGGCTCGGAGACGCCGGAAGCCGGAGCTGGTGTTTTTCAGCTCCGGCTGCGAGCCCTTCAACCCGGACCCGCGCATCCTGAGCGCGCGTACGAGATCATGAAATTGCTGCTGGACAACTCCATCTCCATCATCGCAGTGACCAAGTCGAAGATTCCCCCGGAATTTGTTGACCTTTTCGCTGAAAGCCGGACAAGGTCTGCATCGAAGTGAGCATTACGACGGTAGACGAACGGTTCTCTACGGCTTCAACTTCAGTTTCCCCATTGCTTCCACGATCATTTTCTGTTCATCGGTGAGAAACCAGTTCATTGTTCGCCACTCCTTTGCTATGAGATATGATTGTCTTCTTATCGTACTGTGCAAGAGCATTCTGCGCGGCTGCCTGCTGGGCGATTTTCTTGTTCGATCCGGTCCCCTCGCCCAGCATCATCCCGCCGATTTCGACGCGCACCGTAAATTCCTTGGCATGGTCGGGCCCGGTGGCCCCGACCGTGGTATAACGGGGCATGCCGAACCCGTCGCGCTGTGACAATTCAAGAATCAGGCTCTTATAGTTGACGTGCCGTTCGTCTTCGAGGATTTCATCGATGCGATCGAAGAGAAAGCGCTTCAGGAACCTGCCCGACGGCTTGTATCCACCGTCAAGGAATACGGCGCCCAGCAGCGCTTCGAAGGTGTTCGAAAGAATCGACATCCGGTCCTTGCCGCCGGTCTTCTCCTCGGATGCGCCGAAAATGATGTACGGCCCGATATCGAATTCGTGCGCGATCTCGCCGAGGATCTTTCTCGAAACGATGAGCGACTTGATTTTAGAGAGCTGTCCCTCCTGCCGTTCGGGATAGGTGTGGTACAGGTGCTCGGTAACCAGGCAGTTGAGCACCGCATCCCCCAGGAATTCGAGGCGTTCATTGGAGAGCAGTACATCGCCGTTCTCCGGCGATACCGATGATTTGTGGGTAAGCGCCTGCCGGAGAAGGTTTGCCGACCGGAATCGGTAGCCGATGATCTTTTGAACTTTATCTAACTGTTGCCCGGAGTTGTCCGGGCAACAGCGTTGGAGAAGTGCCCTGAAGAACGCAACAGGGGACTTAATCAGACTCATACCTTCCCAGTGCCAGACATGCATTATGTCCGCCGAAGCCCAGGGAATTGCTTAACGCGTAGCGGATATTCCTGGCCACCGCGACATTCGGCGTGTAAAAGAGATCGCAGTCCGGGTCCGGATCCTCATAGTTTATGGTAGGAGGAATGAGACCATTTTTCAGGGCCAGCGCCGTAGCTATGAATTCGATTGCCCCGGCCGCCCCGAGCATATGTCCGGTCATCGACTTGGTCGAACTTATTGCCACCTTCTGCGCCGACTCGCCGAGGACCTTCTTGATGGCCGCCGTTTCGATTTTGTCATTGAGATCGGTTGAGGTTCCGTGCGCGTTGATGTAACCGATCTGGTCCGGCCTGAGGTCGGCCATTTTCATAGCCATTTCCATGCATTTCTGCATGCCGGTACCTTCCGGGTCCGGCGCGGTAAGATGGAATGCATCTCCCGTAGCGCCGTAGCCCACAAGCTCGGCATAGATGGGTGCCTTGCGCGCAAGGGCATGTTCGAGCGATTCGAGCACGACGATTGCCGCGCCTTCACCCATGACAAAACCATCGCGCTTTTTATCGAAGGGCGAACTGGCTTTCTCGGGGGTGTCGTTTCGCTGCGACATCGCACCCATGGAACAGAATCCGGCAAACGATATGGGAACAATCGGAGATTCGGTCCCGCCGCTGAGGGCGACGTCGACCAATCCGGATTTTATGTGCAGATATGCTTCGCCTATGGAGTGCGCCGATGACGCGCAGGCGCTGACAATGGCAAAGTTTGCGCCCTTGAAGCCGAACTCCATCGAAACCCTGCCGGCAGGCATGTCGGGAATCATCATGGGGATGAGAAATGGAGAGACACGGCCGGGGCCTCGATCGAGAAGCTTTTTGTGTTCGGTTTCGAGCGTTAAAATGCCGCCGATACCCGATCCGATGAGGGTGGCGCAGCGGTAGGGATCTTCCGCAGCCATGTCCAGATTCGCCTGCTTCATCGCTTCCTGGGCGGCGACCACGGCAAACAGAATGACCCTGTCTGTCCGGCGAACCTCCTTAGGTTCGACATACCTGGCGAAATCCAGGTCCTTTACCTCCCCGGCAATCCGGGTGGAGAAAGCTGCAGCGTCAAACAACGTGACCGGGCCGATACCCGATTTTCCCGAGCTCAGGCCGGCCCAGAGGGTCTCAATGTCGTTTCCTACGGGGCTGACCGCTCCCATGCCGGTAACAACGACTCTATGCGACATATGTGGCGATACTATCCTTCCAGTTGATGAGAAAATTGGCCGACGGATTCACCGGTACAACACGGCCGATCCGGCAGCATGCAATGCTGCCGGACCGGCAATGATGCATTTAAAGCTTCTTCTGAAGATAATCCAGCGAGTCCTTGACGGTACGGAGCTTTTCCGCGTCTTCGTCCGGAATTTCAATTTCAAAAGCATCTTCGAAGGCCATGATAAGCTCGACCTGGTCGAGGGAGTCTGCGCCCAGATCGTCGACGAATGAGGCAGTCGCGGTAACTTTATCTTCGCTGACTCCGAGTTTTTCCGCAATGATCTGTTTTACCTTGGTTTCAATTTCGCTCACAAAGCACCCCTTTCAGGAAATGGTTTTAAAGGCTTGCACAAAAAATGATTATTGTCGGGCTACATGACAAGTCCGCCATCGACGACGATGACCTGGCCGGTGATGTAATCCGCCAGAGATGAGGCGAGAAACAGCACCGCATTGGCGACATCGAGCGGCGTACCCATACGGCCGAGAGAAACATTCTGCGTATATTTTGCCCTGTCCGAATCGGAAAGTTTATCGGTCATGGCGGTTTGAATAAATCCCGGTGCAACG
The DNA here is from genome assembly GCA_963803935.1 of uncultured Fibrobacterota bacterium. Lineage (GTDB taxonomy): Bacteria > Fibrobacterota > Chitinivibrionia > Chitinivibrionales > Chitinispirillaceae > BOG-1184. The sequence goes on from CAWDOZ010000066.1 coordinate 4,169, forward strand.
GCATTCACGGTTACCCCCCGGCTGCCGAACTCCTTGGAAAGCGTTTTGGTAAGCCCGATAAGCCCTGCCTTGGAAGCCGAATAATTAGCTTGCCCCGGGTTCCCGTTTATGCCGACCACTGAAGCTATATTGATAATTTTACCGGACGAAGCCCGTAACATCGGCCTGGCCGCTTCCCGGCAACAGAGGAAGGCGCTCTTGAGGTTCACGCCCAGGACGAGATCCCAGTCGGCTTCCTTCATTCTCATGAGGAGGGTATCCCGGGTAATACCTGCGTTGTTTACCAGAATGTCGATTTTCTGAAAAGCGGCCATGCAGGTGCCGAACATCGCGGCCACCTCCGGCGCCGACGAAACGTCGGCCTTGAGCGCGAGCGATTCCCTGCCAAGCGCCTTAATTTCCGCGGCAACCGATTCGGCTGAGGTCAGATCGATATCGCTCACGGCTACATCGCATCCCGCTGCTGCAAGACGCAGCGCTATTTCCCTGCCGATTCCGCGACCGCCGCCGGTAACCAGGGCCTTTTTCGAAGTACAGGATAAATCGATCAAACCGTTCTCCCGGGTAAGATAACGACTATTAATTATTGAGCAAAAAAGATATGTTGGCAGCGGTATCCGCCGCAACAACGGTAAGCGCCTCGCTGCACTTTTTAGCGAGGCCGCGCAACACGCTCCCCGGTCCCGCCTCGATGCACTGCACAGCTCCGCCCGCTGCAAGCTCCCTCATTGACTCTACCCACCTGACCGGCGAAACCAGCTGCTTAACCAGGAGTTCGCGCAGGAGCGCACCGTCGGTTTCCGGCCGGGCGGTAACATTCGCAATAATCGGGCATTTCGGGACATTGAAGGTAGTCGTTGCAAGCAAGCCCGCCATCGCATCGGCAGTGCTCTGCATAAGCGGTGAATGAAAAGCACCACTCACCGGCAGGGGAAGCGCGCGTTTTGCTCCTGCCGCCTTGAGCGCCGCGCAGGCAGCGTTAACCGCATCGATTTCGCCTGAAATGACGGTCTGGTCCGGCGAATTCAGGTTTGCCGCAACCACGATACCCGCGGTTATTCCTCCGAGCACTTCCTCGATTTTTGAGAACTCCATGCCGATGATGGCCGCCATGGTACCCGGCTGCTTCGCGCCCGCCGCCGCCATGAGCCTGCCGCGTTCCGCGACCAGCTTCAGGCCATCCTCGAAACTGAAAACACCCGCAGCATAGAGTGCACTGTACTCACCAAGTGAATGGCCGGCAGCAATTGCCGGAGCCAGGCCCCGCTCCGCCAGGATATCGACGATGGCCGATTCAATGGTAAAAAGAGCCGGCTGCGTGTTACTGGTAAGGGTAAGCGCTTCGGCAGGACCCTCGAATATTATCTTTGTCAGCTCGCGCCCGAGGAGCTCGTCGGCCTGCATGAAACGGTTCCGGGCAACTGCAAATCCATCAAACAAATCCTTGCCCATGCCTATGGTCTGGGAACCCTGGCCGGGAAATAAAAAGGCATAGTTCATCAGAAAATGCACTCCTGCAGTCTAAGGTTAAAACCGCACTACCGCCCCGGCATAGGCAAGCCCGCCACCCAGGGAGGCAAAAAGCACCTTGGTTCCCTGCTTGATTCTGCCTTCGCCCCAGGCCTCATTGAGAGCCAGCGGTATGGAAGCAGATGAGGTGTTACCGTAGCGTTCGAGGTTGGTCACAACTTTTTCGCCTGGCATATGCAGATGCTCCCCGACAGCCCGAATAATCCTGATATTGGCCTGGTGGGGAATGAGAAGATCGATTTCGTCAATCGTCAGGCCCGCGGCTGCAACCGCCTTCTGCCCAATCTCGGTGATCAGGCGTACCGCATGCTTATAGACATCATTGCCCCGCATGTACATGAAACGGTTCTCTCCCCAGGGAGAGAAATTCAGGATATCGCCATGATCGCCGTCGCTTCCAAGACAGGTGGACAGGATGCCCTCATCTTCATTGGTTCCCTGAACCACTGCCGCTCCCGCCGCGTCACCAAAAAGAATGCAGGTCGCGCGGTCGGTCCAGTCAACCGTTTTGGTGAGGATCTCGGCACCAACAATGAGTATGGTTTTCGCCTGCCCCGAAAGGATCATGCTGTTGGCAATCGACATGGCGTAGACAAAACCTGCGCAGGCGGCAAGGATATCGAAGGCAAAGGCGTTCTTGCAGCCGAGGTTTGCCTGGAGCGTACAGGCGGTCGAGGGGTAGAGCGAATCCGGGGTGACGGTTGCGCAGATTATTCCGTCTACCTGCTCCGGAGCGACCCCGCTGCGCTCCAGCGCGACGCGTGCGGCATTGGTCCCGAGCTCGGACACCCGAACCGAACTTCCGCGGGGAACGATATGGCGCTCCCGGATTCCGGTGCGCGTAACGATCCATTCATCAGATGTGTCAAGAAACGATTCAAAATCCTTGTTGGTCATTATCGTATCGGGAACATAGGTTCCCACCGACAGGATTCGCGCCCGCTTGAATGATGTCACTCCTCTTCAATCCTTTCGTTTTAAGAAAACAGCCGGTCGACGACATTCCGCCGGACTGCCTGAAGCGCAGCCGCCACAGCGCTGGCGATTGCCTTTGGCGAAGATCCGCCATGCGCCTTCAGAACAATGCCTTTTATACCGAGAAACGGCACGGCCCCATAATTTTCCGGGTCGAGCACCGACAGATACTGGCGGATTTCGCCGAGCAGGTCGGGTCGTTTGCGCTCAATAACCGATGCAATGAGCGAATGAAAAGTTTCGCACGTTTTAAGCAGTGCATTACCGGCAAAGCCGTCGCAAACGACCACATCGGCCCGCCCGGAAAGCACCTCATTGCCTTCGATATACCCTATATACTCAGGACATTTTCTGCGCAAAAGCTTATTGGCATCGCCGATGGCTGAAAATCCCTTTACCTTCTCTTTTCCCACATTCAGCAGACCCACAGAGGGGTATTTCTTCTCGCACATGGCCCCGACATACTCAATTCCCATCAGGGCAAAGGCGGTAAGATGCTCCTTGCGGCATTTAAGATTTGCCCCGACATCGAGCAGAAGCACCGGCTTATTCTGCATGGTCGGCAGGAACGCCGCGAGTGCAGGCCGGGGAGCGCCCCAGCGCCTTCCTAAAATAAAAAGTGCCGCCCCGAGGAGTACAGCAGTATCGCCCGCGCTGACCGAGGCATCGACGATTCCCTCCTTCTGGAGGGTAATGCAACGGATAATAGAGGCACCGGTTCTCTGCCTCCAGGCCCAGATTCGCCGACCTTCACGCGAGGTGATACGATCCGGGCAATGAACAATGGTAATTCGATCGCGATACCGGGCAGCTTTGTCGCCCTCATCGGCAAGGGCACGTTCTATGGCGGCAGTATCGCCGCACAGGTGCACCTGAAATCCGGATTCAGAGGCGGAGAAGGCGTCAAGAACGCCCTTAATCGTTACGCGGCAGCCATAATCGCCACTCTGCGCATCGACTGCGAGGCGCACCTCTCCCAACTGACCGGCACCCGAAGAAGTGGCCAAGCTTATTGCTCTCCGTGAATTGCCATGCTGATTGGCCGCAGTTTATTCTTCCGGCGGTTTTACTTCAACCCCGGAATAATAGCCGCAATTGGCGCAAACGCGATGCGCAACCATAGGCTGCTTGCAGTGCGAACACGTAACCGGTGATGATGGCTTGAGAGCCAGGTGACTGCGACGGCGGTCACGCCTCATCTTGGAATGCTTTTTCTTGGGTACTGCCATGTTTCCTCCTGAGCTGAACGATAAATCTATTGATTATGCAACTTTTTAAGAGCTTCCCACCGGGGGTCGTAATGCTGTTCTCCGGTATCCCCACCGCCGGTTTCGATTCCCGGGCAGTTCTCCCTGCAGAGCGGCTTCATGGGCAGAGCCGTCATTATTTCTTCGTATATTGCCGGGCTGAGATCGATCTCAGGTTCACGCGTGTTGAAAAAGAAATCGGCGCTTTCGTCATCCAGGGCCGGCCCGGCTTTGCCTGGCTGCTCCTTAGCCGAAAGCCGCACTTCGGCCTCGATAGGAAAATCAAACGATTCCAGACAGCGCGAACACTCCAGCTTGAATATGCCGCCGAACCGGAGCTGGATATATACTGTTCCGCCGGAACGGTCTATGGACGCCTCGCAGGAAATGAGGCCCGAAAACGGTGGAAGATCCTCCTTAAAAGCAGCCAGATCAATTGCCTGCGATGCAACCGAATGGCCATCCGGAATCTTGTCGCTGTCGAGTATCATTGCTTGGGAGCCCTGCACCACTAAGGAAAAAACGCATCGGCGTTCAGGAAATATGCTGCAAATCCGCGCTGAAGGGAGATGCACCATGCCTTTTGCCTTAACTGCCGCCATGCAGCTTTTAAGCAATTCACGCGCCTTCAATGTGCAAAAGTCTTTAAAATACCTTTTACAGGGGTCTCATTCAAGAACAATTTTGCAGGGAGGGCGATTGAACCGGATAATCGGCCTTAAAAAACATTAAAAAGGTCTATGATTTTTCCGGTTTCTGCTCAATAAGTTTTGATGTAATTGTGACGAAATGCTCGACTTCTTCAAACCAGGGTTTTACATCTATTTCTTCGAAGCTTAAAAATGGGCCATAATCGCTTTCCTGACGCCGGTCGAAAAGATCGTTGTAAATTGCAACAACATCTTTGGATATCATACCGGTTTTTGCAAAATTATTATTGAAAAGAGAACGAATCCCTGAATGTTTTGACGATGATAGTCCACGGAATTCCAGCAGTGCGGATGCCGCATAAAAGCAGGAATAGTAAAGACGGCTGACACAGGTATTCCAATGCCCGGACCCGGCAAGAATTTTTGCTTCCTCAAACGATTCCCGAGCTCGAGAAAGCAAATGATTAACAAGATTTCCCGGCTGTTCTATCACAACTCAACCCCGTCCCTGTCAACTGATTTGTGCAGGGGAACCGCCCGGTAATCGGGATTATTCCATACCTGACGACTTTTTACGATGGCGCTGATTACTTCTCCGGTTTCCCATTCGATTTCATAAAGAGCGTGGCGAATGCGATCAACCCGCGCAACATCGACCTTCCCATCAACAAGCACAAGAAAATCCCAGTCGGAGAACCGGGTGAAATCGTTTCGCGCACGTGAGCCGAACAGAATAATAGCCGCGAGAGGTTCAATTTTAAGGACGGTTTCTTTGACTTTGCTGAGGATTTGATCGCGCATAAATGGAATTTCGCCCAGAACGATTGTGATTTCCCGGAATATCCTTCTCAAAAATCCAAATTATTGAAAATCATCCGGCACGAAAGCAGCAGGAGATGTTCAAGAATTATTTGTAAGCCGAAAGCATATTCGATGCCTTTTGAAATTGCTCGTTGGCTCCCTTTGCCTTCTGCCGCAGAAGCTTTTCGCAGGTTTCTTCCTGATTTGAATCTTCGGCATAATAATATTGAAGGTACAGCTGCGCCGCCTCGGCAAGCTGCTGAATACCCGTTTTTATTGCCTCAAGGGGCTTTCTGAAAGCTGCGTCGGACGCCTGGACCCGGTCGAATTCGCTTTTTATGAACTCCACGCGCCTTCGCGTTTCGCTCGCCCGTCCCACCAGCGTTTCCAGTTCTACCGATTCATCCTTGAGCTCCCGGGAAAGCAGAGAGTTGGCGCAGGCGGTACCTTCGGCGGCAACTCTTCTAAGCTCTGCCGCCAGCCGGACTTTTTGCGGCAACGGGATTTCGGCAGCGTGGGCCGGGGATGGCCGGTTGTCGATGCCCCTCTCCACCGGTTCGGCAGAGAGCTCGATGCGCCGGGACCATTTGCCCGGAATCACTCCCGCATGGTTGAAGAACACGACCGCCGTAAGACCCAGCAGAACCGCAGCCAGGGTATAGGAAACACACATCCGCAGGAGACCATGAGTGTTGATGGCGATCATGAATGCGACAATCGTCAGACCGGCCATGAGAATAATCGGCGTTAAATCCGCACTCATACCTCTCCTCGATCAACTGCCGGTCGGTCGCCTGCTCAAGGTGCGCCGATACGTCTAGAACGGCAGATTTTCCTCCACTATCGAACCGGAGTCCTGCGAAAACGAATCGCTTTCGGCATGACCCTTGGGCGCGCCTTCCTGCGGGCCGTAGGACTCCTGTCCTCCGCCGTTACCCGCCCCGCCTCCTGCACCGGGACCGCTGCCGAGGAACTGAACCGTCTGGGCAACGATCTCGGTACGGTATTTTTTGTTGCCGTCCTTATCGTCCCAGGACCGGTAGGTGATACGGCCCTCGACATAGGCCGGGCGGCCTTTTTTTAAATACTGGTTCACCAGTTCCGCCAGCTTTGCCCATACGACAATGTTGTGCCATTCGGTTTTTTCCTGCCGCTGGCCGTTCTTATCGGTCCAGCGCTCGGTTGTCGCCAGGGTAAAGTTTGCCGTCGGCTGCCCGCTCGGTGTGTAACGCAATTCGGGATCTTTCCCCAGATTGCCGATGAGTATAACCTTGTTAATGCCGGCCATGCGTCCTCCTCCTGCACGAGATGAATGATAATTATTTCCGGAGCTCCGGGCAAGGGGAGCACCTATTGCCCGTTCGCCACTGCACGATATTCGCCGGCTTCCCTATGGCGGAACCGGCCGTTTTGGGCCGCCGGATTAATAATCGCTATAAAATGACTTTCCTCGCGAGGCCTGCGCAAGATAAATCATCGCGCCTGCCGCCGCGCCTCCGATTGCTTGCGGAATGCACGCTTGCCGGAGGTTTAACGTATATTATGGCACTCCTCGGGACCGGATCCGGTACCACCCCATCAAAGGACGCACCCCACCATGAATCACAGCCGTGAACTTGCCGAGGCCCTGCTGGCGGCCCGCGAGGCCGGAGAACTGCAGCTCTCCTATTTAGACAGGCTGCCGGTTTCCGAGCGGAAGGAGGATGACTCGCCCGTTACCATTGTGGATCGCACCTGCGAAACCCTGATCCGCGAGCGCCTTCTCAAGGCATTTCCGACCGATGGATTCCTCGGCGAAGAGACCTCTGCCCTGACCGGGAGCGGTGCGCGCCGCTGGATTGTGGACCCGCTCGACGGAACCCGGCCCTTTCTGCGCGGCATTCCCACCCATAGCGTCCTCATCGCCCTCGAGGAGGAAGAGAAGCCGGTGGTCGGCGTCATCCACCTCCCGGCTATGAATATAACCTGCTGGGCAACCCGCGGCAACGGCGCCTACATGAATGGAAAGCCGATCCATGTCTCCGCGGTGCCCTCGCTAGGAAGCGCAACCGGTACCGCCCTTGGATTCAGGGAAAAGGCCGATTCGAGCGATGGGAGGGCGCTGCTCGCGCTCATGAGGGCCTGGGACTATGCCTACGGCTTCATGGATGCCTACTCCTATGTCTGTATTGCATCGGGAAAACTCGACCTCGCCGTAAATCTGCTCGATAAGCCGTGGGACTGTGCAAGCGCGGCGTGCATCGTTGCCGAAGCAGGCGGCGTCTTCTCCGATATCGCCGGGAAGCAATCGATCCATAACGGCTCGATTGTCCTTTCAAATGGTCTGCTGCATGAGGCGGCGCTGCGATTTTTTTCCCGCGGATAACCTCTGAAGCGTGATTATTGGACCGCGGGGAACGTATTTTAGAGTCAAATTTGAAGTACTATCGCGGCAGCAGAGGAGGATTCTTGGCGCCAAAAATCGATCGTCGATCAGAACAGGCCGGCATACTCAGATTCGGGCGGGAGATGACCTCAGCGCTCGTCATGGCGCTGATATTCATCGTTTATGTTATCCAGGCATTCAAGATACCCACCGGTTCCATGGAAGACAGCCTTCTTGTGGGCGATTTCCTGCTCGGGCTCAAATTCATTTACGGCGCACCGGTGCTGCCGTTCTCCTATGCCAAATTTCCCGGCATCACCAATCCCAAACCCGGCGATGTCATCATCTTCAAGTATCCGGGATCCGAAAAGAAGGACTTCATCAAACGATGCGTGGCCGGACCCGGCCAGACCATCGAGACCCACGGCCGCGAGCTCCTGATAGACGGCCATGAGTTTGTCCTGCCGCCCCGCGGTAAGTTCGTTTACGATGCACGTCTCGATCCCCGGATCGCGGAATTCAAGCCCCTGTACATACCAAAGAAGGGCGATGTCATCCACCCGGCGGATCTCGATCTCCGGGAGTTCGTCTATTTCCGGAGCCTGGTCCATCAGGAGAACCCGGATAAGAACGTGGCCATCGATTACCAGCTGTATGTCAATGATTCCATGGCCGACCTGCGGCAGCTGCCGACGGAAGATCCCTTTACCCGGCAGGAATCCGGCGTCACCTTCAGCAGCCTGAAGCCCAGGTTCGATTCCGACGACTGGACCAGGATCGACAACAACATCACCCAGATAAAAGCTTTTTTTCCGGGCCAGAAGGTCGAGGTGCGGAAGATTCTCCGGATCGACGGCGCTCCGGTGACTGAATACAAGGTTAAATACGACAACTACTTCATGATGGGCGACAACCGGGATAATTCTCTGGACTCGCGCTACTGGGGCTACCTGAACCGGAACTTCATCAAGGCAAAGGCGTTCATCCTCTATTTCTCGCTCGACAATGACGTCCCGTGGGTGGAGTTGCCGCTCAAAATCCGCTGGAACCGCATCGGCAAGCTGATCCGGTCGTGGGATGGATTGCATCCGCCAAGCTATTACCGGTAAGATAGAATGTCCCGGCAAACGGCTGCAATCGGTTTTTTACTCTGTCTGCTCCTCGCCTGCGCCCATCAGATAAACCCGGGCGGCGGCCCCGAAGACCATACCGGCCCGGTCATTGCCACCACGATCCCGGCCTCCGGGTCCACGCTCGTCTCCCGGTCCGGCCGCATCACCCTTATATTTTCAAAGTGGATTACCCCAGCATCGGCCCTGAAATGCGTTTCCATCCAGCCGGCACCCGCGCAGGGATTTTCCATCCACGCCTATGCGAAAAAAATCGAGATCGTGCTCCGCAAGCCCCTGGCCGACTCCACCACCTACCATGTGGTGATTACCTCGGCGCTGCAGGATCTCCACGGCAACGCCCTCATGAACGCCTATTCGCTGGTATTTTCAACCGGGCCGACCCTCGACAGCGGGCGGATTGCCGGATGCGTTATCGACTCCGCCACCCGGGCGTTCCAGGCAACCGTCGGACTCTACTCGACAAAACGCGGAGCCAACGCGGATACGATCCTCTTCGGCGCACCGGATTATCTTACGCAGACCGACAGCTCCGGCTTCTTTTCCTTCCTGAACATCCGGCGGGATACCTATCGCCTCGTCGCTTTCATGGATCAGAACAACAACCGGCGTCTCGATCCCGGGCTGGAGCGGGGATTCGCACCGCTCTATCGCGACCTGAGCGTCACCCCCCTGCCGGATACCGTTTCGCTCTACCCGGCATATACCGATACAACCGCCCCGCGACTTCTGTCGGTAAAGGCGCTCTCGCCGAAACTTATTCTCGGCAAATGGGCGGCGCCGCTCGATACGCAGCGTTTCTCCGAGCCTGCCTGGCAGATCGAACGGATCGACAAAAAGAGTAAGGCCCCTTCGGTAGCCGACCGTCAGTGGCTCGCCGGAAACCGGACGCGTACGGTTCTCACGCTTGACGACACCCTATCCCTGACCCCGTATCGGGTCATCTACCGTTTTACGCGGAAAACCTGGATGGGAACGGCAACCGTTATCGACACCATCACCTGTAACGGCTCGACAACGGTCGATACCCTGCGCCCCGCTTATCTCTCGGCCACACCGCTGAGCGGCCTGCCCATCGGTGCAAAGCTGCACCTTGCTTTTTCAAAGCCGGTGATCTTTGCCGCGCCGGAATTTCTCGTTGATACAATGCGCGGGCAGATACCGCTTCGCTCCATACCGGGCTTTACCGATTCGGTGGAATTCACCCCGGAACGTCATCTCCTTCCGGGAATGCGGTACCGCCTCACCCTGCTGCAATCGAGCGGCCGCGACCTGAGCGGCAACATGCTCAAGGCCCGCGACAGCGCCTCGGGTGATACCGCCGCGACGATCACCTTTTCGACCATCGAAGCGGACAGCCTCGCGACGGCATTGCGCGGCTGTGCACCCTGCCTTGCGCGCGAGCCCAGGCGGGTATGGCGCTTCCTGCCGCTCTCCGGCGGGACCCCGGCGCAAAGCGCCGACAGCAGCGGCTGCTTTCGTTTCGACTCGCTCCCTGCCGGCAGGGGGCTCATCGAATATTTCACCGATGCAAACGGCAACGGCAGCCCGGACCGGGGGGAGCTCTATCCCTTCCTTGCTCCGGAACCGTTCATGGTGATGCCCGACACGATCGAGGCTCGCGCTCGGTGGGAGGTCGACGGGGTTACCTTTTCAAAGCCCTGCGCCACGTGCGGTCCTGCTCCAAAGCCGACGCACGCAGACTCGGTTGCCGCGGCAAAGAAGCCGAAGTCGGGCCCAAGGCCTAAGTTTTAAGGTATCTCTCCCTGAACCGCCGGCCTGATCTTGACCATATAAACATTTGAGGCCGTCGCGCCGATGGCCCGCAGATCCACCGCTGCGCCCCGGGATCGGAGAAGACCGATCCTTTTTCCTGCTATATCGAATACTTCGAGGTTTACCGGCATTCCGGCATAGGCGCGAGGCACGATAAACCGGTTGCCCAAGACCGGAATGGTGGATTCCCCTCCCGAAGGCACAAGGTTTCTCGCGGACAGGTGGTGAAGAACCGCGGTCGGCGATGCGACCAGTTTATAGAGCCCCGCACTCTGGGCGGCAATGGTCTGCTGGAACGTCGTGGCGAAGGTTCCCGAAAGGGTGGTCCTGGTCCAGAGGTTCCGGGCGGTGCAATTGGAAACCCCGAGGGTGTCCAGATTGACGGTGATCGACGCGGAGGCGGTCGAGCGATTTACCAGCGCAACCCAGACGACATTGGACGAGTCCGGGTTGTCCGAGGCCCATACGAGCGTAGAAGCGGTCGCGGTGATGGGGCGGCCGTTGGTTCCCTGCTGGTTTACGGCGATCACCTCGGGATTCGTCATGAGCGAATCTTCCGAGGGCCGGTTACGCGTGAGGTCCCCGCCCCAGATGAGGGGCGAGCGGCCGATACACCACATGGTCATCAACAGGTACTGCTGGTTGCGTGCGAGGCTGGACCAGCGGGTAGAGCCGTTTGGTCCCCGTTCCGACAGATAGCCGATCGGAATCATGTCCGCGTCCGGAAAGTGGCCGGGTGCAGCGCAGCGGTACCACTTGACAAACAAATTCAGCATGGTATCGACGTTTGCCCAATTATCCCACAGATCGTTTGCCATACGCCACTGATTGGCATATTTTTCGAAGAAGGCGGAGTCGCCGATGGGCGTGGCGCCCGGGGAGGTGCTGAACACCATCGACCTGCCGCAACTGTCGATTGCGTTTCGATAGGCCTGGACATGGGTTTTAAAAGTTACATACGGATTGTCATTTTCATTCATCAGGTCGTCGACTTTTATATAATCGACGCCCCATGAGGCATAGAGCGCGAGGATGGATTTGAGATACGCCTGGGCCGCGGCGGTATCCGGATTAAGGCCGAACATCTGGTTGAGCCAGGTGCAATCGTTGCTCTGAACCGTATCGGATGCATTACGGGCAACATAGCTGGTACCGAGAATGGGCGTCCCGGCCCACACCGCCTGCCGTGGAATTCCCCGCATGACGTGAATCCCGAATTTCAGCCCCAGGCTGTGCACGTAGGTCGCAAGCGGGCCGAATCCCGCTCCCCCAACCGAAGACGGAAAGCGTACCGTATCAGGCATGAAGCGACCGTAGGCATCCATATGGTCCCTTGTGGCTGCCGTCGTCGTGCCTCCGGAATCGGTCTGGTTCGGTGTTCCGTTTCCGGATCCGGGAAAATACCAGCACCAGTCGACACAGATATATTGCCAGCCATACTGCGCATACTTTGCGGCCATGGTGTCGGCATTGGCCTTGACCTCGGCCTCGGTCACCGAATAATTCTTGCTGTCATAACTGTTCCAGCCCATGGGCGGCGTTTGCGATACCTGGGCATGAGCGCCTTGACCTGCAAAGATCACCATGACGGCCAGCACTGCCAGAAACGGAATCGAAGCTTTCTTCATGGGAGATTCACTCCTTTTCGCATATAATAGGAAGTTCTCAGGTGGTACCTTTCAAATTCAAAATACCATCCGTCGCGGGCAAAAGTTACTTCTTTAAGTTCCATTTCCCCTCTTTAATGAGTTACCGGCGCCGCCCCTTCGGTAACCTCTTTTATCCAAGCATCTCAAGCAGTCTCCCGTACTCTTCTTCGTGCGGGGTAAACCGTTCGGGATGTTCCGAAAACTCCCGCGCGAAATCGCGGGTCGAAGATGAGCCGCACCGCCTCGACTTCGTGCCGGTCGAGAGCGAGACGATCGGGATCGACCGCCCGGCGGAGCAGGTAGATATCCGTGATTTCGCGGTCGATGAAAGGCCGCGCGAAATCTTCGCAGCACTGGCGCAAAGAAAACAGGAACCTGAGGTCCCGCTCCTCTGCCCTTATGCCGATTTCTTCGCCGAGCTCCCGTATTGCGGCATGAAGGCTTGTATCGCCGGCGGTGATATGCCCGGCAGCCGAGATGTCCCAGAGTCCGGGATGCGATTCCTTATCGCTCGCGCGTTTTTGCAGCAGCAGCTCCCCTTTGGGGGTCAGGACCCAGATATGCACCGTTTTATGCCAGAGCCCGAGGCGATGAATTTCATTCCGCGAAGCGGTTTTCCCGGATAGTGTTCCGTCGGGATTATATAAATCTATAATTTCCATGTGCTCTACAAAAATATTTAAGGTGGCGTTGGGGAAATAATAAGGGAATGGAATGATGGATGAAAGAGCCGGATTCCAAAATATTTAAAACATTTAAATCTTTTTGGATGGCTGAGCCGGGTCACCCGCACGAGGTGGGAGTGCTTCATGATAGGCACCCTGCGGCGGGGACCCACAAGCCTCTGCGAAAAAAACACATTTCAAGTGCAATACCACAGCAGACTATTTGGATATAGTTCTAAATGCGAAAAGGCTATTATCTCGGTTTAATTAACCAATTCGTCGAATTGAATTCCTTATTCTGATTTTCCTGTTTTTTCAGTGGGTTTTCTACCCTGAAAGAGGGCGTTGCGGGAGGGGGAGGGCGTTTGCCTTCAGGCAAACATCGCCTCCCCCTTCCGCTGGAAGGGGTGTGCCAAAGACCCCGCAGCCCGGCTTTGCGGGCGCGGGGGCTTTGGCCAGGGGGAACCGCCTGAGCGGTTCCCCCCTCAAAGGCATTTGACTTAAGCCCGGTTTCCCCACCAAAGGCCTGTATCTTATTATTTATTCATCAATATTCCCACTGTCCATCACAAATCCCAGCTGCTCCTGCAAATCATTAATTTCCTTCCGCCAGAACGCCTCGCTTCCCCAGTCCGGGAAGTGCTTGAGGAACAGGGAGTCATCGACCTGACGGCTGCACCACGCGAGGAAGTAGATCATCCGCATGGCGCGCAGCGACTCGATGCAGCGCAGGCTCGACCGGTCGAACCTGCGAAAGCGTTCGTACCCCTGCAAAAAAAGTTCGATTTCCCGCGTTGCCTTGTCGGCGCGATCGGGCAGCAGGAGCCAGGCATCCTGGACCGGAGGCCCCATGGCCATGTCGTCGAAGTCTATGAGGAGCAGTCCTTCGTCAAGCCTGTCGAGAATGTTGCCGCGGTGGCAGTCGCCATGCAGGCGGATCCTTTCGAGGCCGGAAAAAAGCGGGATGCTGTATTCGATAAGCCGCATCGCTGAGTTTTTATAGAGGTCGCGGGAGCGACCGGCAATGACCGTCTCGCAGAGATGGTTAACATCGGCGAGGGTCGAAAGTGCGGGATCGATGGTAATGCGGTGCGTGGCTGCCCGTTTTTCGCCGGCAAGGTGCGTCCGGGCAACGAGCGCGCCGATACGCAGCCAGTCGGCATCTTCGTTGATTTCAAGCTGCCGTCCGGCGCGTTTCGGGAAGAGCGAAAACAGAAAGCCGTCGTGCTCGCCGATTGATGAACCATCGAGGAGCGGCGTCGGCGGGACTACCGGAATCTCGTCGTCGGCGCAGTCCTGGGTGAAGCGGTGTTCGTCGAGAATCGCATCGCGGTTCCACCGGCCGGGCCGGTAGAACTTGGCGATGATTTTTGTTCCATCAAGAGCTCGCAGCTCGTAGACCCGGTTGATGTAACTCGGCAACGACAGGACCATGCCCGTGAGAAGCATGCCGGAAGCCGCTTCTACAGCGGGTAGAATCGTTTCCGGAGTCAGTCGCCCGAAGGACATGGGCTCCCCTCTATCGGTGTGTGGGAACCGATGCGCGTCGGCCGAAGAAGCGGAACTTCTTCGAGAAATTCGAAGCCGCCCCGTTCTGGGTCACCGACACGACCCTCTCGGCAGGAAGATCGGCAGCGAAACCCGGATATGCCTTGAGGACGCACCGTTTGCCGACCATCTGTTCGATTTTCCGGAGGTATTTCTGTTCGTCGGCGGAAACGAAGGTAAGCGCATTGCCGCTGTGTTCCGCCCTGCCGGTCCTGCCGATCCGGTGGATATAGTCCTCGGCGAAACGTGGTATGTCGAAATTTACAACGTGTGATATACTGTCGATGTCGATGCCCCGGGCCGCAACGTCGGTAGCCACGAGTACCTTGAAATGACGGCGTTTGAACCCGTCGAGCGTGTGCTGGCGCTGCGACTGGGTACGATTTGAATGAATGGCCTCAGCCTGGATGCCGTGCCGGTGCAGCTTTTTCGCTATCCGGTCTGCGCCGTGCTTGGTCCGTGAGAATACCAGTGCGGTTTCGATCTCCTCGTTCTGGAGAACATGCACGAGCAAGTCCGCCTTGCCATCCTGGTGGATGGTGTAAAACGTCTGCTCCACCGTATCGACCGGCGTGAACGGCGTGCCGATTTCGATGATCAGCGGATCGTGCAGAACGCCCCGGGCAAGCGTCTGGATCTCCGTGGAGATGGTTGCCGAAAAGAGGAGGGTCTGCCGTTCCTTCGGGAGAAGCGCAATAATTTTACGGACATCCTTGACGAATCCCATGTCGAGCATGCGATCGGCTTCGTCGAGAACCAGGATTTCGACCTGCGAGAGATCGATGCTGCGGCGTTCGAGATGGTCGAGCAGGCGGCCTGGGGTCGCGACGACGATGTCGGCACCCTGCTGCAAGCCGCGCAGCTGGCTGTTGATGTCGACACCGCCGTAAATGCAGAGCGGACGCTGCGAACAATAGGTACCGTACCCCCGGATCGATTCTTCAATCTGGACGGCGAGTTCACGGGTCGGCGTTAAAATAAGCGCGCGGGGACGGCCGCGGCGGCCGGTGACGGGTGTTCCTTCGAGCACATGCAGGATCGGCAGCACGAAGGCGGCCGTTTTGCCGGTGCCGGTCGGCGCACAGCCGATGATGTCCCGTCCTTCGATAATAAGGGGAATGACTTTGGCCTGAATTTCTGTGGGACGGTTGTAGCCCGTTGCGTAAACACCCTGCAGAAGGGACTCTGAAAGCCCAACTTTGGTAAAACCCATATACAATACATCCTTTGATAAATATGCCGGTTGACACGCTACATACGGATGAAACAAGCAGGAGGATGCAGAATACGGTGGGGATGGTCGCGTATGGCTCTTGCTGGAAATCAACGGAGTGCGGGTCTTGTGGACCGTTTACCGATTGAAACGGCACCACTATCAATGTAGTGATGTTCGTGACTAATATACATCAGGGGAGATAAAAAGGGTAGGATTTGTTTGCAGGGATGATTTCAAATACAAATTCAAATTCTTTTGGATGGCTGAGCCGGGTTCCAAAAGCAAATACAAATTCAAATTCTTTTGGATGGCTGAGCCGGGTTCCAAAAGCAAATACAAATTCAAATTCTTTTGGATGGCTGAGCCGGGTTCCAAAAGCAAATACAAATTCAAATTCTTTTGGATGGCTGAGCCGGATTCCAAAAGCAAATACAAATTCAAATTCTTTTGGATGGCTGAGCCGGGTTCCAAAAGCAAATACAAATTCAAATTCTTTTGGATGGCTGAGCCGGGTTCCAAAAGCAAATACAAATTCAAATTCTTTTGGATGGCTGAGCCGGGTCACCCGCACGAGGTGGGAGTGCTTCATAACTTGCACCCTGCGGCGGGGACCCACAAGCCTCTGCGAAAAAAACACATTTCAAGTGCAATGCCACAACTGCCTATTTGGATATAGTTCTAAATGCGAAAAGGCTATTATCTGAGATTAATTATCCAATTTACCGAATTGAATTCCTTATTCTGCTTTTCCTTTTTTCCAATGGGTTTTCTACCCTGAAAGAGGGCGTTGCGGGAGGGGGAGGGCGTTTGCCTTCAGGCAAACATCGCCTACCCCTTCCGCTGGAAGGGGTGTGCCCAAAGACGCGTGCCTTTCGCGGCTTTGGGCCAGGGGGAACCGCCTAAGCGGTTCCCCCACCAGAAGCACCAAAACTCACTCCTCCCCTATAAATCTCGTTGCCCAGCTCCGCACCTCTTTCCCATTAAGAATGTGAAACCGCCGCAGGTTGCGGATCGTTTCATTGGAGAAGGTCGCGAGGGGTATCCAGAGGAGCCGCTTTTTGAGGCGGGCGGCCATGGTGCGCAGGGTGGCCGAGGGTTTTTTCGCCCCCACATAGGCCACCACCCGTTCGGCGCTGAAGAGCAGCGCGCCATAGGTCAGCCGGGCCGCGAGATTCGGCAGCTCCATACCCTCCGTGAGCTCGAAGATATCAGGCACCGGCTTCGGCGGGAAGAGAAGGGACAGCCCGCCGTAGCGGCATTCGGCAATTCCCGGGCCGATGAGGTTGGCCATGGGGTCGGTCGCGTAAAAGGTGAGGGTCGACTCCTCTTCGTGCTCGGCATACCAGGCGCAGCGGTGCGGGTAGTCTTCGTCGTGATCCTCATCGAATATCATGACCACCGTATCGAGCTTACCCCGCGCCGGCGGAATCTCCCTGACATAAATCGATCCGGTATGCCAGTTTCGCAGGGTCTCGCGGATATCGATACCGTCCTTGACCGAGGTGGTAAATTTTTCGTGGTGGCTGAACTCCTCCACCAGGAGCTGTTTCGCCCTTGCCCGCACATGGGCATTGAAGCGTTCGATTTTCAGGTCCTCCGGTATATGGGAACAGGCACCCAGGGGGTTCCAGCCAAACCGGTACTGCTTCTTCCTTTCGAGCGATGGGTCTGGCCTGATGGAAACCTGCCGCCATACGACCGCGCGGTCGCGAAACAGGTTGATTGCTGCAACCGTCTCTCCGCTCTCCGGAAGGCGGATGCGGTCGATGCCTGCCTCAAGCAGCGGAGCGCCAAGCTCGAAGGGCAGCCAGGGGTAGTAGCGGGCGTTCTTGAGGATCCTGAGCGCGTAGCCGTTGCCGCCCACCCCCCTGGCCGCCTCGACCAGGTCGAAAAGGGAGGGGATAAGCCGGTTATCCATGATCGTCAGGTTGCGGCTGAAGGTCAGCGCCGCCTGGATTCGAACCGGCGAGAGCGCGGTGGCGGCGTCCTTGTCGTCGTAATAATCGTCGCGGGTTTCACGGAAGAGATTCTTTATTTCCGTTTCTACGTGAACCGGCACCGCAAAGGGATCGAGCCGCTCCCGCTCGAATTTCCCGGTTATATACGGAAGCTCGCCCAGCGCGAAATAAAGGTGATCGGGGTGCAGGTAGTAAGCGTCAATCCGGTACTTCCCCGCCTGCGAGGCCGCTTCGGGTCCATGCGGGAGAGGATGGGTGAACCGGTACACGGTCCGGGCAAAATGCCGGAAGTGGACAAGCGCAAGAATGTGCCTATAAGATGACGAAATTTCGTGCAGCCGGGTCGCAAAACGGGCTCCGGCGGCATCGGCGGCGCTTCCTGCGGCCGGATTGCCGATTGCGCGAAGGCAGAGGGCGGCAAACCGGTCGAATCCGATTGACTCGATTGCATGCTCGTCCGGGAGCGGGCCCATCGGGGATTCATGCCCCGGCTCGCCACCGATGCAGTAAAACGGTATATGATTCTGCAGGCTCTGGCGCACCCCCTCGATTGCGGCGTCGCAGGGATCGACCGGCAGGTAGAAGCACCGTCCTTCGGGCTCTTCACGGGCGACAAGCGCCTGGATGAGGGGAAGCTCGCCGACCGCGGGTCCGATTTCGTCCTGGAATATTTCGGGCACATCGACGGCAATGCAGTCGAACTTTTCGCGCATGCAAAGCGTTCGAACCTGTGTCGCTACCGGAATGGCCCCATGCAGGATCGGTACGAGGGTAATGCGCCCGGAAAGCCTCACCGGTCATCCCCGTCGGTATCAGGATCGATGGCGGCATCGTTTTCAGAATTGCCGTCCGGATTGAGGTCCGACCCGCTCCCGAAGAAAAAATCGCCGAGATTCATTGCGGGCAGTGCATCGCCTGACAGACGCCGTTCCGCGGCGCGCTTTTCGAGGTCGAGGGCATCCTCGCCGAGCACCTGGCCGAGAGCCTGCTGAAACAGTGCCGCTGTCTCGGCATCGGTGTCGTTCGACTTGAGCTTGAGGGTATAGCGCATGGCATTGAGGCCATCGCGGATCGAATAGGGAAGGTCGAGTCCGTGCGCGGCCTGGAGATAATCCACGCACATGGCAAGCACATCGTCAGCGGCGAAGGGCAGGTTATAGGAGAGGATCTTAAGCTCGTCCTCGCGGTTTGGAAACGGTACCGTGATGCCGGGCTGCAAACGCGACATGATGTAGTCGGGAATTTCAAAGGTCGAGCTGTCGTCATTCATGGTTACCGCGGCACGGAACTCCTCGTGAGCCGCCACCGTGATCCCGGCGACGAGCGATTCGACCATGCGGCGGTGGTCGAAGAGCCCGGCAAGCGATGCCCACGACTTTTCGGACATCCGGTTGCCCTCGTCGAGTATCGCGATGCCTCCCTTGATAACTGCAGTGAGGAGCGGGCTCGCATGGTAGGCTATTCGTCCGGCATCGGAGAGAACCGGAGTTACCAGCAGGTCCTCGGGACGCGTATCGGCGGTGCACTGCATAATGTAAACTTCCTGGCCCCGCGCCTGCGCCGCCGCCATCGCGAGCGTGGTCTTGCCGATCCCCGGATACCCGATGACGCGGGGGGTGAGCGGCAGGTCTCCCTCGGCTACCTTGAGCCAGCAGGCAAGAAGCTGCCGCAGGGGCTCGGCCTGGCCGATCCAGGTGTTGCGGACCGGGGTGGGGTGGGAGAGGAGGAGGTCGACGTTCTGGATGGTGACTTTTTCCATTATATAAAGGTTCCTTTATCGGATGGCAACATTACAGCGCAATATTCCGCACTACCCACCGCTTGAAAAATGGATTGACGAAAACTATTCCGTCCGTCGGTGATTTTCGTATCTGGTTGAGTTCCAGCAATTTTCGAGCCGCTTTCTGGACTGATGAGGCGGTTCCGAGATCGTGTTTCTGAATGAAATTCTTTTCGTAAATATTTTTTGCTTCCCCCGAGGCAATGGCCTTGGCAAGGTGCCGTTCCCTGCCGTTCAATCCGTCCCACAGCTCAAGAAAAAGCATGGAATCGCGCTCGATAATATCTTCGGCAACACTTTCGATCATCGCTGCATTGATGATCTCATTGGTATCGGTCGCCCGCTCCCAGAGGTAATGGCACAGCATCTGGGTATAGTAGGGGTGGTTTTCGCTTACGCCGAGGATGGCATCGATGAGGGGAGCCGGGCATCGGCTGCCCATGCGATCGGCAATGTAGGTTCGCCAATGGTCCGCGCCGATGACCTCAAGCTCAAAATGTCTTCCGAAATTATAGAAGGGCCTGTTTTTATCCCTGAAAATACCCTCCAGCAGGTGTTGTTTACTTCCTGAAAAGGCATAGGAGACATGCTTATGGTGCTGCAAGGCGGACCGCATTTCACGTTCGATGATTTTCCCGTCCGGAATTGAAGCAAGCTCCTGGAACTCATCGAAGATAACCGTGCCTTTCTTTCGTTTCCTGCCGCAGTAATTTTCCAATGCGTCAAAAAGCTCGCGAAGCGTGGCGGGCCTTATGAGGACCGGGAACGGAACCGAGACTTCGACGGTGGGCGATTCGGGACCTTTAAAAACAATGCGGGGATTGATCGTCGGGAGAATGGTCTGGATCGTCGAGATCAGCGTCTTGATCGGGCCTCGTAGCGCAGAGGCAATTGAGGTGGCATATATTGTGTAAAGGTCTTCGAGAGAGGTTACCCGAAAGAAGTCTATGTAAAAAACGAGCCTGCCTTGAGCTGCAAGGCTGTCCATCACCCGCATCATCAGGGAGGTTTTGCCATATCGCCGCGGAGAGTAGCAGATAATGTTCTGCCCTGAATGAAGCGTCCGGGTAATGGTGGCCGTTTCCGATTCCCGGTTCAGGAATTGCCTGCCGCTGACAACCTTACCGTATATAAAGGGATTATCCATGAAACCCTCTCTGAACAGGCACAGCGAGCGCATTCCCCGGAGCTTGCTCCGGGGTTAGCGAGCGCATTACAAATATTTCCTTACCTATGAAGATTCCCCGCAGCTTGCTGCGGGGAATCTTCAATTATCCTTTTTTGGATTATCCAATATTGTTAAATTAAATTATCTCAATTTGGATAATCAAGAGCGGGTAATCCGTGGGTTTACCGGCCCCTCGTAACGCCGTCCAAACATAGCCTCCCCATCGGACAGTCGCAGCAATTTCTATTGTCGGCATCGCATTCCAGAGTGACTTCCATAAAATATAATGCCCTCAGGCAGCTGAAAATTCTATTCGTCCCATGACCGCAGACCGGATTTGTAACTTTTTTTATGATGAATGCTCTGTTTGTAACTATTTAAGTTGAAGTATAATCGAATTTAAGCATAATTGGCCTAATGTAACTTTTTTATTGCATATTGCAGACATTGTAACTTAATTTTAATCTTTGTAAGCTATATTGGCAGAAGTACCACTTTTTTAACTTTTTTCCGGAGATCCGATGAGTTCTTCAAAGCCCGCTGGATACCTGTTCCTTACCGAGAAGTATAAAGTCCGTGCTATCCCCCACTGCCATACTTCCTTTATAGCTGAATCAAATTCCGATCACCAGGCTTTTAAAGATGAAACGGCGCAAGCGCTTTATCCGGCATCCCTCTGGCCGGGGGAAAACGATTGCGCGCATCTGGAATTTGCCTTGAAATATGACGGAATCAGCCTTGCCCTGCTCGATACCCTGTTTCACCATATAGATCCCGGGGAGCTGGCCGGCTTTATCGCAGCGAGGCCGGTCGGAAAAAACCGGAGGAGGCTCTGGTTCCTTTACGAATTTCTTACCGGCACCCGGCTTCCTCTTGCCGATTCAGCAAACGGCAACTACATCGATCTGCTTGACCCCGATGAATTCTATGCGATTAATAATGGCGTGAGAAGCCGGAGGCACCGGGTCATCGACAATCTTCCCGGAACCAGGGAATTCTGCCCTCTCGTCCGTCGCACCGGAAAACTCCGGGAGGCCGAAACTGCCGACTTCACCGGGGAGTGCAAGCGAATGGTTTCCCGGTATCCTGCGGCAATAGTGCGCAGGGCAATGACCTATCTCTACTCCAAGGAAACCAAATCTTCCTTTGAAATCGAGCATATCAAGCCAAACCCCTCCCGAACCGAAAAATTCATAGGACTTCTGGAGCTCGCAGAACACCGGGATTTCTGCGAAAAATCCCTGCTTATCGAGCTTCAAAACAGGATTGTCGATCCCCGTTTTGTGGACAGCGACTACCGCCTCTATCAAAACTATGTCGGCGAGACTATTTCTTTTCAAAAAGAAGTGATCCACTATGTCTGTCCGAAACCGGAGGATGTACCATCACTTATGGCGGGTCTTGAGGCAAGCCATCGAAAAATGTCCCTGGGAGCAATTCCGCCTGTCGTGCATGCCGCGGCGATCGCCTATGGATTTGTATTTATCCACCCCTTTGAGGATGGTAACGGACGCATTCACCGCTTCCTGATTCACAATATCCTCGCAATGAGCGGGTTCACTCCTGCGGGGCTCATGATTCCCGTATCGGCCGTCATGCTTAAAAAACAAATTGCGTATGATCAATCGCTTGAGGCCTTTTCCCGTCCTCTCCTGCGGGTAATCGACTATACCCTTGACGATATGGGTAAAATGGCGGTACAAAATGAAACCGCTCGATGGTACCGCTACACCGACATGACTGCACAGGTTGAGGCGCTTCTTGACTTTATTTCAGAAACCATATCCAGGGAGCTCGCAGAGGAACTGGATTTTCTGGTTCACTATGATACTGCAAAGCGGGCAATCCAGGCGATACTCGATTTACCTGACCGGCAGATCGACCTGTTTATCAATTGTTGCATGCAGAATAATGGACGCCTCTCCCGGCAGAAACGAGAGAGCCTTTTTTCAAAACTGACGGAGTCGGAGATTGTGGAGATGGAAGAGGCGGTCAGGTCAACATTACTGTAGTGCCATGGGCCGGTGTTTCGATAGCTTTGTTCGCACTGCTCATGCTATGTGGCGGGAAATAACCTATATTTAGTAGGGCGGGCAGTTGACTATGTGCCTGCAAATGTCGAAATTCCAGGAGTTGACCCGAGGGACTGCTGGCGATTCGCAGCATACATGTGTTCAAATGGACAATATTACGGCTCAAGTGATGATGTTAATGATGCCCTTGGCCAAAGCGTAAGCCGAGACAATTGGAAAAGCCTGAATCAGAATACTTGGTATTATATAGTATGGAAAAAAACCATGACGGAAACTTCAACGTGGGGGACAATGACGATTACAATGACGTATGAAGATCCTGAAACCCATGCAACAGCATATTATAATGGAATTATTGGGCAACGAAATAATGGAGCTATATCGTGGCAGGCAATGACAGGATATTTTACATATATGGCATCGCAGCAAAACCCTTACAGTATAAAGAGCATCAATCAATGGTAAAACTTAAATTTCTTGTATTTTCAACAATATTTTTGATGGCAAATAATACAGCAAATTGCGCCGATATATCAAAATCAACAATCAATTGCCAGATCAAAGACTACATTACCATAAATATAGACAGTAGTGCCGATAGAGAGGCGTTTGGCACTAATCAATCCCCTTATGATGGGCCAATATCATTCGACATCGATCCTAATAGAAATATTATTTATTTAGCATCCTATAAATATATAATGAAAGTTGCACCAGATGGACGAATTTTATGGAAAACATATGCCTTTCCCATATTGGATATTAAATTCTATAATAATGA
>CAWDOZ010000067.1:0-8838 GCA_963803935.1 uncultured Fibrobacterota bacterium
TAAAAGCAATTTATAAGCCAGATAATAGTTGGAAGTTTAATTTTTTTGGGGGAGCATAACCGTTTTAATTGCATGGCTGAGCATGAGAAGCCGCTCTGACCGCGGTTTCCTTACTAATTAATAACAAGTAAATAATCGGGCGGAATTTAAAACAAGGGGCTGAGTTTCGGGTGAGCGCTGTTGCAGTACCGTGTATTTATGGAAGTTATAATGCCCGCGATAGTATCATCCGTTTCGGTGAGAACCCGGATGGTCTTACTCTGCACCGTGACGACGGAAACATGGCCCAGAGACCTGATCCACTGGAGATCCTCATCCGATAAACCGTTTTTTTCAACAACCTTGAACGTTCTAGTCTGTAAGGCGCCGGTATAATTCATCGCGGCCTCCCGGATTGGTAAAAGATTGTACCCTCGAACTGCACCAGTAAAGATACATCATCGCCGCTTCAGAGGCCCGTTTTAATTGCGAGACACTCATGAAGTGCCCAGTCGGCAGCGTAACTTGTCACCGACCGGACGACGATCTGGTAACCGGCGAGCGAAAAGGTTTCGCTCGTTTTGAGAAGGGAGGGAAGCGCGGGTTGCGACTCGCCGATGCGCAGGAAATCGGCGTCGTGGGTGAGGATGATGGGTTTCTGCGCAGCGGAGAGCACGACGGAAAAGGGAACGATGAGAAAGGGCGCTTTTGCCTGGACCGCTTCGGCAGCCGCCACGGCCGCTTCACGCTCCTGCAGTTTTATCATGCGCGCCTTTGGCTCCGGAGCTGCGGCATCGATCGCCAGGCTTACCCAGTCGAGGAGCTGATTGCGCACCGCATGAATATCCTGCGCCATGATGATGGTGGAGATATCCCCGGTCTTTTCCACCGCCTGGGCAAGGCTCGATATTTCCTTCAGGTAATAATTCTTTTCCGAATCGGGGATGTAATACATGACGACGAGATGGACCTTCTGGCCGTCGGGGGCCGCATAATCGATCCCCTGCGGCGACCAGCCGATGGCGCACAGCAGGTCGCCCTCGCCCTCCCGGCGCGCATGGGGGCAGGCGATTCCCTTGCCGATCCCGGTGTTGCCGGAGACCTCCCGTTTCTCTACCTCCTGGACGATATCGTTACGCTGTGCGATTCCGGGAATCGCCTCGATCAGGAGGGCCAGGTACTCAAGCGCTTTATTTTTATCGGTGTCCGGCAGCTCGACGAGGCGACCCTCATCGAGGGCGGTAAGAAGACTTTTCATGGTCAGACTCCAAAGCGGCGGTTAAACCAGGTTTTTACATAATGGGTCAATATGAAATATATGCTGCAGAAGGCGGCCATCCACGCCCAGAATATCGGCGGCAGCGGCACGAGCCCGATGGCATGGGCGAAGGGCGAGTAGGGAAGCGCGATGGCCACCCCCATGACGCAGAGCGTGGTGAGCATGAGGCCGGTGCTCGGCCTGCTCTGCAGGAACGGAATCCTGTTGGTGCGCAGAACCCAGACGATCATGGTCTGAGTGAGGAGCGATTCGACAAACCATGCCGAATGAAAGAGGCTCTCGTAGTGGACCTTCTGCAGCGCGGTTGTGCCGGCTGCCGAAAAGAGGCGGCACTTGAAGATATAGAGCATGAGGAAGAAGGTGGCGTAATCGAAGATCGAGCTGATGGGACCGATGAAGATCATAAACCGCCGGACGAAGCTGATGTCCCAGTTGAGCGGTTTTGCGACGCTCTCCGGGTCGACCCGGTCGGTAGGGATACTGGTCTGGGAGATATCGTAGAGCAGGTTGTTGAGCAGTATCTGGATGGGCGCCATGGGGAGAAAGGGAAGGATGTAGCTGCCGCCGAGAACGCTGAACATATTCCCGAAATTCGAGCTTGCGCCCATTTTAATGTACTTGACAATATTGGCGAATACGCGACGCCCCTCGATAATCCCATCCTGCAGAACCAGGAGGCTGCGTTCGAGAAGGATGATGTCGGCCGACTCCTTGGCGATATCCACCGCGGTATCGACCGAGATGCCGACATCGGCTGCCTTGAGTGCCGGGGCATCGTTGATGCCGTCGCCAAGAAACCCGACGGTGTTGCCCTGGTGCCGGAGCATTTCG
Source organism: uncultured Fibrobacterota bacterium (assembly GCA_963803935.1). Lineage (GTDB taxonomy): Bacteria > Fibrobacterota > Chitinivibrionia > Chitinivibrionales > Chitinispirillaceae > BOG-1184. The sequence goes on from CAWDOZ010000067.1 coordinate 2,090, forward strand.
ATGATCGACTCTTTCTGGAGCGGGGAGAGGCGGGCAAAAACGTTGGCCTCCTTTACTGCCTGCGAGAACTGCTCCTCGGTCATGGCCGAAATCTCGCGACCCAGGACGATTCGCGTCGGTTCGAAGCCGACATTCTTGCAGACGCACCTCGTCACCAGTTCATTATCGCCGGTCAGAACCTTGACGGTTACGCCGGCTTCGCTAAGCGCGGTGATGGCCCTGGCCGAGGACTCCTTCGGCGGGTCGAAAAACGCCAGATAGCCGAGGAAAATGAGGTTTGATTCATCGGCCGAGACAAAGGTCTCCTTTTTATCGGGAAATTCCCGATAGGCTACCGCCAGCACCCGGTACCCTTCGGTGCTCAGCCGTTCGTACTCCTCGAGGATGTCGTTGCGCACCACGTCGAACAGGGGAAAAATGTCATCGTCGATCTGGTAGCGGTCGGCCACCCGGTTGATGTCCTCCACGGCGCCCTTGCAGATGAGCACGCGCGTGTCCTCATAGTCGATGATGACCGACATGCGTTTCCGCTCGAAATCGAACGGCAGTTCGTCTACCTTACGGCATGAGAGTTCCACATCAAGGTTGGTGTGGCTCAATATGGCGCGATCGAGGAGATTCCGCAGGCCGGTCTGGTAGTAGCTGTTCATGTAGGCATACCGGAGCACATCTTCGCTTGGCCGGTTGGAAACATCGACAAACCGTTCGAGGATGATTTTGTCCTGCGTCAGGGTGCCGGTCTTATCGGTGCACAGGATGTTCATGGCGCCGATGTTCTGGATCGCCTTGAGCTGCTTGACAATTACCTTCTTCTTCGACATGGCGATGGCGCCCTTCGACAGGCAGACGGTAATGATCATCGGCAGCATTTCCGGAGTGAGCCCTACCGCCACGGCGAGGCCGAACAGGAGCGCGTCCATCCAGTTGTGCTTGCTGAGGCCGACAATGAAGAATACGGTCATTACCATGACCACCATGAACCGCACCATGAGCCAGACAAAGGAACTGACGCCCTTGTCGAAATTGGTCGGCACCTTGGTCTTGGTTGCATTGCGGGATATCGCGCCGAGGAAGGTATGGCTGCCGCTTAAAATGACGATACCGCGCGCCGCGCCGCTCACCACGGTGCTGCCTTGGAAACAGGCATTGGGCAGTTCGAGCGGCTCGCTGACGGACGCTGCCGGCGGGGCGGGAAATTTTTCGGCCGGCATGGATTCGCCGGTCATGGATGATTGGTTGACAAAAAAATCCTTGGCCGAGAGCACCCTGAGGTCGGCGGGAATGATCGAGCCTGCGGCGAGTACCACGATGTCGCCGGGAACAATGTCGCCGATGTCGATTTCCAGCTCGCGGTTGTCGCGCATGACAACGGCCGTGGTCTGTACCATCTTCTTAAGCTCTTCGGCGGCCCTGATGGAGCGTCGTTCCTGGTAGGACGACAGGACGAAGCTCAGAACAACCATGACGGCGACGATCGTGGCGGAAGGGATATCCCCCATGATCGCCGAGACGGCGCAGATGATGAGCAGTTGGATAACGAGGGGATTTTTTGTCCGGGCGAAGAGGTCGGCCGCAAGGGAGACCTTTCGCACCGTTGCGGGTACATTTCTGCCAAACGTTTCAAGACGCGACGCGGCTTCCGCCTCGGAAAGCCCGCCGGCACTGCTGTTCCCCTGGGCCAGCGTCTGGTTTTCGGTACAGGTGCATGATGCTAAAAACTTTTTCTGGTCTTCCAGCATTTCCGGGGCAATGGCAGCCTTGTCCTTCGAGGAGAACAGAGGGCGCTTCGGCATGGGCATGGATGATCCCTTTCAGATTGGATTAAAAATTTCCTCAAAGGGGGAAAAATTATTATACCATAGATATTGCACCATCCACGGCTCGAAAATTCGCTTCGCCATCCCGGATATTGCGGTGTGCCGGATGAAGAATATGACTCTCCGGTTTATCGCGGCGCCTGCAAAAAATACAATGTTCGAATTATAGAATTTAAAGGAAATTTTGTAAGAAATTCAAGAGGAAATAGTTACGATATTGTTGGGGGAATTGAGGTACAAGCTTCTGGTGGGGGAACCAGCCTTAAAACTTCTGGTGGGGGAACCGCTATGGCGGTTCCCCCTGGCCTGAAGCCGCGAAAGGCACGCGTCTTCAGGCACACCCCTTCCTGCGGAAGTGGGCGGCGATGTTTGCCTCTGGCAAACGCTCGCCCACTCCCGCAACGCCCTCTTTCAGGGTAGAAAAAACAAGAGGAAATGAGGAAAATATAAGCCGTATATGCATATATGCTTAAAATCAAACGATTTAAGGCACTGCTCAGGTAGATAGATTGATTGCTGAATTTCCCTGCGAATCCCCAGCCTCCGGCGCCTTTTTACTAAGGGATCAAGTCGCTGGCGAAAAGCCAGCTTCGGTGAGGGATCTTTTAAGAAGGTTGTGTCGTTTATGTTTTTTCTACCATATAGGAGCGTTGCGGGGGTGCGAGAGCGCCTGCTGATTGTTTGGATTTTTTTGCTTTTAAATTACCTCTCTGATAGGAGAGGTCCGGCCGCTTTGGGCCGGGGTGAGGTTCGCACCTCCGCAGGAAGGGGTGTGCCAAAGACCCCGCAGCCCGGCTTTGCGGGCGCGGAGGCTTTGGCCAGGGGAAACTGCCGTAGGCGGTTCCCCCACCAAAAGCACCACAAATGCCTGAATACCCACCCAATGTTCTATTTATTCTATTCTTTTTTCCAGACTCATCGCATGATGCACAAATCCTTCGGCCCTTGCAAAGGTCGATACATACGGCGCAGCCTTTCTCAATCCCTTTTCCGAAACCATTGCCACGGACATCCGCTTCAGGAAGCTTTCCACCCCGAGTGGCGAAGAGAAGCGTGCTGCGCCGCCGGTGGGCAGCACATGGTTCGTCCCGATGAAATAATCGCCGAGGGCGACCGGCGAAAAGGCCCCAAGGAATATCGCCGCGGCATTCCTGACGAGCTTCAGGTCGCTCTCAGCGGTCTTCGTCAGGATTTCAAGGTGCTCCGGGGCGAGAATGTTCACCAGGCCGAAGGACTCCTTGCGATTCGACGTCTGGAATATGGATATGGCATGGGCCGGGAGTTTCCGGAAGGTTGCGGCAAGGGGAGACGCCTCGATTGCGGCAGCGGTCGCAGCGGCGATGTTTTCGGCAACCTCCCTCCCGGCAGCGATGCACACCGCAAGTTCGTCACCGCTTCCGTGCTCGGCCTGGGCGAGGAGGTCGAGTGCCACCCAGGATGGATCCACCGATCCATCGGCAACGATCACCACCTCGCTCGGGCCTGCAATCGAGTCGATATCAACGGTTCCATAGACGAGCCGCTTGGCCGCTTGAACCCAGGCATTTCCCGGTCCGACGATCTTATCGACCGCCCGGATCGTTTTGGTGCCATAGGCGAGCGCGGCGACGGCCTGCGCCCCGCCGATCCGGTAGACCTCATCGATTCCGCAGAGTTTCAGGGCAAAGGCGATTCCCGGATCGAGCGTTGCCCTTGGCGGGGTGACTGCCACGATCTCCGCAACCCCGGCTATCTGCGCGGGGATGACATTCATGAGGACACTCGAAGGATATACCGCATGGCCGCCCGGGATATACACCGCGATTCTTGCGAGAGGCCGCGCGATCTGGCGCAGATTCCCCTCCGGGGTCGAGAGGGAAAATTCGCACCCGTGCTGTTCCCGGTGATAGGTACGGATCCTCTTCGCCGCTTCGCGGATGGCCCGCTGCAGCGGAGCCGCGGCCTTTGCCGCCCGCTTTTCGATCTCGTCCCGGCCGATGCGCACGGTCTTTGCGTTCAGGGAGACGCCGTCGAACTCCTTTGTATAGGCGAACAGGGCGGTGTCGCCCTTCTCCCTGACCGCTGCGATGACTCCGGTGACCTTCGCCGAAACGGTATCGTCGTTTTGCTTTCTGAGCGAGAGGAGCTTGTTAAGAAATTTTTTTCCTGCCGGTGAGGCATAGTTGAGAATGGGAATCGTAGTGCTAATTGCCATCATTACTCCAGGTAGATTATGACGATCTCCGAATATGACATTCATGGTTCGACAAAATCAAAAAGAATGGCTGATGTTTTACCTTTGTTATCGCATCCTTCTTCTTTCATCCTTATCAATCATTTCCTTGCCTGTTTTTTCGACCTCATTTATTATCACACCGTCGTCGGAATATCCAAAAACACACTTTCAATCCCGAATTCCTGTTCGAGAACCGTTCCCAGTGCCTTGACGCCGAGCGTTTCGGAGTGGTAGTGCCCGCCGTAAATAACATTCAGCCCGGCTTCCTGCGCCAGGTGGTAATGGGTGTGCTTCGGCTCTCCGGTGATGAAGCAATCGACTCCCTTAGCAATTGCCTCATCGATGATCTCCGAGGCGCTGCCCGAAACCACGGCAATCCTCCTGCAGAGCTTCTTTCCAAAGGGAAGCGAGAGCGGCGTAACGTCGATTGCTTCGGCAAGGTTGTGGCTGAGTGCTTCGACGCTTCTTTCCGGCGTCACCATGCCTTCGATGCCGATGGCGATGCCGTGATACATCCCGAAAGGAACGGGATTTTCCATGCCTATGGCTTTGGCGAGTTGCGCGTTATTACCGTGTTCGGGGTGCAGGTCGAGCGGCAGGTGGGCGGCGTAGAGATTCAGGGAATTTTCTACAAGAAATTTGACCTGGCGATACACGGCGCCGGTGAGGTAGGGGAGCCCGCCCCAGATAAGGCCGTGATGCACTATGAGCATCTGACAATCGTGGGCAGCGGCCGCCTTGTAGGAGGCGAGGCAGGCGTCAACGGCAAGTCCCACCCGGCGGACCTTTACCGCTCCTTCCACCTGCAGCCCGTTACGGGAGACATCCTCTATGGATGCAATGCCCATGAGCGTGTCAAGGAAGCGGACAATCTCAATACGGGTTGTTTCGATGGTGACCGGTTTGTCTTTTGTTTTGTGGCGATTCATAGTACATCCTTTCTATACGCTGCTTTGGTGGGGAAACCATTTCATGGTTTCCCCTGGCCTGAAGCCGCGAAAAAAGCGTCTTCAGGCACACCCTTTCCAGCGGAAGTACGCGGCGATGTTTGCCTTTGGCAAACACTCGCGTACCCCCGCAACGCTCCCATTAGGTAGAAAGAACATTTTCAGGCAAAACAGCAAGAAAAATCGCTGATTCTGTAATTTGATCTTTTCGCAGAGGCTTGTGGGTCCCCGCCGCAGGGGGCCTCTTATGAAGCACTCCCACCTCGTGCGGGTGACCCGGCTCAGCCATCCAAAAGCATTTGAATTTGCCTTTGCTTTCGCTTTTGGAATCCGGCTCAGCCATCCAAAAGCATTTGAATTTGCCTTTGCTTTCGCTTTTGGAATCCGGCTCAGCCATCCAAAAGAATTTGAATTTCCTTTAAGCTACGTCAACCTTTATCCCTCATCCTTTTGTAATAGCCACGCCTCTATAAATTTGTCAATATCCCCGTCCAGCACCGCTCCGGTATTCGACGTTTCCACCTCGGTCCGGTGATCCTTGACGAGGTTGTAGGGGTGGAGCACGTAGGACCGGATCTGGCTTCCCCATTCGATTTTCTTTTTTTCCATGAGCTTCGACTGCCGCTCCTTCTCGTCGATCTCTTTGTAGTGCTGCCGGACGCGCGCCTTGAGGAGCCTGAGCGCCACGGACCGGTTCTTCATCTGGGACCGCTCGTTCTGGCACGATACTACGATGTTGGTGGGAATGTGGGTCATGCGCACTGCGCTGTCGGTCTTGTTGATGTGCTGCCCGCCGGCACCGCTTGCCCGGTAGGTATCGATGCGGATATCCTTGTCTTCGAGAACAAATTCGTCGATCTCTTCAACGAGCGGGTAGGAGTAGACCGAGGCGAAGGAGGTGTGTCGCCGCGCATTGGCGTCGTAGGGAGAGATGCGTACCAGCCGGTGCACCCCGGTTTCGGCCTTGAGGTAGCCGTACGCGTAATCGCCGCGGACTTCGATGGTTGCGCTCTTGATCCCGGCGCCTTCGCCGGGCTGGTAATCGAGCATTTCAAAGGCGAAACCCCGCCGTTCCATCCAGCGGGTGTACATGCGCAGGAGCATGTCTGCCCAGTCGCAGGATTCGGTGCCGCCTGCACCGCTGTGAATCGAAAGAATCGCCTGCGCGGCGTCGTCTTCGCCGTTCATCTTCCGGGCGAATTCGATGCGGACCACCTCGCGTTCGAGGGTATCGAGTTGCGGCGCCAGCTCGGCAAGGAGGGCGGCGTCATTCTCCTCGACCGACATCTTCCAGAGTTGCTGCAGGTCTCCGCACTCGGCGAGCGCCTTCTTCCAGGGATCAAGTACCCGTTTTGCATCCTTCATCTGGCGAAGCACGGCTTTCGCGGCATTCGTGTCGGTCCAGAAGTTCTCTTCCGCGGCGAGGGCTTCGAGATCGGCTACTTTTTTTTCCAGCGAACCGACGTCAAAGATACCCCCGGAGGTTTTCAAGCCTTGTCATAAGGTCATTCAATCGCGCCGTGTCGGGGAATCCGCCATAGGTTGTCAACTCCTTTTCAAATAGTAGTGATAAACGGGATGGTCCGTCCCGCCGTCTCTTGAGGCGGGAGTACAGTTGCTATAAAATACGTTAAGCCGTCTTTTACGCGAGACCGGATTGCCATAAGTCTATAAGACCGGAGGCTTGGACGGCGGGCTGTTTTGCCGGGGCACGCCTCGTCTCCCCAATGCGTTGTGGTCATCACGGGGGATGGTCCCAACAGGTAGTGG
>CAWDOZ010000068.1:0-12443 GCA_963803935.1 uncultured Fibrobacterota bacterium
CTTTGATGAGCCAGTAAAAGAGTTCATATCCCGCATGCAAACAAGAATGTTTGGCCGGTATCGATCAATGCGAGAAAACAAGAAGCATGCAAATAAAATCCGATGCGCTATTGCGCGTGAGCTTTGCGGGTTTCTTTGGGAACTGATGGTGAAAATCGAACCAAAGCTTCAAAGAGAGAAATTTCTCAAAGCAGCATAATCACCAGAAAGGGGAAGCGGAGGACGAAGTCGGATGAAGACCGCGTTGAGCGTTGTATGGAATCAAATTCCTGCACCCGTGATTAATGGCGGATAACATCTGAATACAATACCGTGAGGGTAACCAGTCCCTGGATAACTGACTGTAGATGGCTTTCAGCTACGCTACAGGTCCTCTTAATCCCTTTTCTGGCCTTTTAAAAACCAAGGCAAAATAAATGTCCCGATTCGATGCATTTTATACTTGCGGAGGGTGGCTCTTATAACTGGCGGATAACATCTGAATACAATACCGTGAGGGTAACCAGTCCCTGGATAACTGACTGTAGATGGCTTTCAGCTACGCTACAGGTCCTCTTAATCCCTTTTCTGGCCTTTTAAAAACCAAGGCAAAATAAATGTCCCGATTCGATGCATTTTATACTTGCGGAGGGTGGCTCTTATAACCAACGCTCACATCAGGTAGAAAACCCTTACAAAATTTTGAAAAGTCGCAGGGGCTCAAGATATAGAAGCCCTTCTGGAATAATCCTTGCTTTTCCCCTAACCCGCTCACAAAATATTTTTACACCCTACTGAAATAATCCAATAGGGGAGCCTTTAATGAAGCATGCAATCTTAGGAGCCGGAGCGGTGGGGGGACTCATCGGAACCGCCCTGGCATCGCTCGGGGAAGAGGTCATCGTTGTCGTAAGGCCTGAAACACTTGCCGGATATCCCGAATCCCTGCTGCTCGAACGCCCGCAGGGCCCGATCACGGCGCCGGCGAGAGCCGTTGCCGCACTTGCGGAGCCGGTCGATGTGCTCTGGATAGGGACCAAGCACTACAACCTGCAGCAGGCCATAGCGGAGGTGCACTCGCTCTGCACCTGCGTGGTTCCGCTCCTCAACGGCGTTGATCACCTGCCGGTTCTTCGCGAGCATTTCGGGCACGACCGCGTGGTACCGGCGTCGATCGCGGTCGAGGCGGAGCGAACAGCACCCGGGCGGTTCCTCCAGCGCTCCCTTTTCGTGCGCCTGACCATAGCCGCCGCCGGAGAGCCGCTCCTGGGAGCCATCGCAAAGCGCCTCGGCGACTGCGACATCACCTGCCGGTTCGAGGCTAACGAGCAGACCCTCCTCTGGAACAAGCTCTGCTTCCTCGGGCCCCTGGCGCTCACGACCTCGGCCTCGGGAATGAACAAGGGAGAACTCTTCGCTGACCCCGGCTGGAAAAACAAGCTGGTTTCCGCCATTGCCGAATTCTGCGACGTGGCGAATGCGAGCGGTGCCGAGGTCGACCCGACCTACCTCATTGCCTTTCTCAACGGCCTGCCGATCACGATCCGCACGTCCATGCAGAAGGATCTTGCCGCGGGACATGAAATCGAGCTCGATGCCCTTTCCGGGCCCGTTATACGGGGCGGGGAGCGGCTGGGGATAGATGTTGCCACGACTGCGGGACTAGTCGAAGAGATTAAGAAGAAGATTAGTGAAAGATAAAGTCGAAATATAGGTGCCCCTGGTGGGGGAACCGCTGTGGCGGTTCCCCCTGGTCGGAGCCGCGCAAAGCCGCGTCTCCGACACACCCCTTCCTGCGGAAGGGGGAGGCGATGTTTGCCTGAAGGCAAACATCGCCTCCCCCTCCCGCAACGCCCTCTTTTATGGTAGAAAAAACATTAACGACAATAGCTTTTTAATAAATCCCCCCTTAATAAAGGGGCGCCGAAAGCGAGGGATCCGCAGGGGCGACTCGCGGTCGCCCTTTTGTAATGGCCTCAATAATTATCTTTCTTCATCCTTCCGCCTTCATCCATTTGTTTCCATTTCCCCTTTTCCTGAAGCCTGAAGCCATCTACTGGCGATGGTTGATCAGGGTCATTGGAATAATAATTGCAACACTCTGAAAAGGTGACGCAAAGATTGCTTTTTTTGATTTTTCTCAAGCAGTAACGTCCGGTTAATAAAGAAAGTAGACACTATACCTTGGCAAAATTAAAAATATGATCGTTTGCAGAATTTTGTATAACCGATTCAAGGGGGGGACGGTATGCGAAAATTCTACTCATCGAAATACTACAAGCAGCTGCCGATAGCGCTGCAGAATGTTTTTGTAACGGCAAAAGGTCTCGTCTACTCCGCGGCACGCAATGGATTGCAAACCGGGGCCCTGAAACAAAAGCTCCTTGAAGCCGAGTCCATGGAAGAAGAGCAGTTGAGGGAGCTGCAATACCATAGCCTGGTGTCACTTGTCACCCATGCCTTCCGCAATGTTCCCTATTATCGTAATAAATTCGCAGAAATAGGATTTCATCCGGGCGATTTCAAGAGCCTCGACGATCTTGCCTCCCTGCCGTTCACCACCAAAGAGATTGTCCGCGACAACTACAGCGATTTATTTGCCCTGAACTATCGGGGCAAAAGCCTCGTGACCGGTGCCACAAGCGGCACATCCGGAGCGAGCCTGAAGCTCAAGATGGACAGTCGCCTCATCCATCTCGAACGTGCCTTTGCGATGCGGCAATACCGGTGGGCGGGGTTTCCGGAAAAAGGCGGCCGTTGCGCGCTTCTCCGGGGCGATATGGTAGTCCCGGCGGAGCAGAAAACCCCGCCGTTCTGGCGCTACGATGCCTGGGGACGGGAAATGTGGTTCTCCTCATACCACATTGCAGCGAGTTCGGCGATGCAGTATGTGGATGCACTGGAGCGGTTCGATCCCCACCTCATCTTTGCGTTTCCATCGGCAATCAGCACCCTCAGCCAGTTCGCGATATCGGCAGGCCGAAAGCCGGTTTTGCCGTCCCTCAGGGGAATCCTTACCTCTTCGGAAACGTTCTTTGTGTTCGAGCGCGAGAAGGTTGCCGAAGTGTTCGGAACGAAAATTTTCGATTGGTACGGCCAATTCGAAAGGGTTATCTTCATTGGTACCTGTAAAGAAGGCCGCTACCATGTGTTTCCGGATTACGGCGTTACGGAGTTCTTGCTATCGGGTATCGACGAAAACGGGACGCACCACCATGAGGTTGTCGGGACCGGTTTTTTGAACCGCGTCATGCCGCTTATCCGCTACCGGACCGGCGATACGGTGGCCTTGCCCGGGAACAACAGCGTGTGCGGTTGCGGGGTCCATTTCCAGCAGATCAATGCCGTCTTCGGGCGGGCCAGCGATGTGATACAATCCCCGCAGGGCAGGCACTTCAGCGCGATCGATCTCGCTTTCAAATCCGTTGCCGGCATTCAAATGGCCCAGATAATCCAGGACTCGCTGGATGCGCTGACCGTGCTGGTAGTGCCCGATGCCCATTTCAATACCCTCCAGGAAAATAAACTCGTCGGCAACATCAGGGAACGGATCGGGGACGGCATGCGCATTCAGGTAAGACAGGTACCCGGCATTGCCCCGGGACGGAACGGGAAAACGAAGATGATAATTTCGAAGCTCAACAATAATTCCTGTAATTGAACTTTTTTCGAGATGCGGCGAGGCAGGGCCCTTGCCGGTTTAAATTCAATATGGATGACTCTGATGGGGGAACCATTATTTAATGTTTCCCCCACCGGCAGTTTTAGCATTCAGACTTAAGGTAATCCCTCTAAATTTCCCCCGAAAACGTATATTTAATCTCTTTGCCCCAATGAAAAGCCCATAATGAATCCATGATCACCCTTGATGGCATTTCCAAATATTACAGCGGGAATCCGCTCTTCGAAGAGGTCTCCCTCGCGATTCACGACAAGGGCCGGACCGGCCTCATCGGGGTTAACGGCTCCGGGAAAACCACGCTGCTGCGCATGCTCGCGGGCGAAGAATCGCCCGATCACGGGTCCATCGGCAAGCCGACCGGGTTCACCATCGGCTACCTTCCGCAGGAGGTGGAGCTCTTCGATGAGCTGACGCCCCTGTCGATCGTTCTGCAACCCTTTGCGCACCTGATGGATTATGAAAAGAAGTTCGATGAGCTCGGCAAACTGGCTGAAAACGAAGATTCGATGCGCGAGCTCGCCGAACTGCACCATGCGGTCGAGTTCCACGATGTCTACTTGCTCGAATCCCGCGCCGAGGCCATACTTTCCGGTCTCGGGGTTCCGCAGGACAAGTGGCGCGGACCGCTGACCGCCCTCTCGGGCGGATACCGGATGCGGGTTGTGCTCGGCAAGCTGCTGCTGCAGTCGCCCGACTTCCTGCTTCTCGACGAGCCCACGAACCACCTCGATATGGATTCGCTGGTGTGGCTCGAAAAATTCCTCATGCGTTACAAGGGCGGCATGCTCATCGTGAGCCACGACCGCGATTTTCTGAACCGCATGACCGGTTTTACCGCCGAGATCCGCAACCGGTCCATGATCATTTACCGGGGCAATTACGACGCCTACATCGCCATGCGCGCCCAGCTCCTCGAAACCCAGGCCAACCGCGCCCGCCGGCTCCAGGACCAGATCGACCAGAAGGAGCGCTTCGTCGAGCGGTTCAAGGCCAAGAATACCAAAGCAACTGCGGCGGCCTCGCGCATCAAGCAGATCGAGAAGCTCAAGGAGCTCATGCCGGAGGTGGAGCGGGGTACCGATACCATTGAGTTTACCTTTCCCGAGACGGTCCAGTCGGGCGGCGTACCGCTCAAGCTGCGCGATGTCACCATGCGGTACGGCGAAGCCGAGGTGTTCCGCGGCCTCACCATGGAGGTCCGGCGGGGCGATCGCATCGCCATCGTGGGCCCGAACGGCTCCGGCAAGTCAACGCTCCTCAAACTCATGGCCGGCCTGCTTCCTGCATCGTCGGGCGCCTTCGATGCCGGGTACAACGTCGTGGTCCGGTATTTCGGCCAGCACCAGCTCGAACAGCTCGACCTGGATCGCACGCTCTACGAAACGGTCGCCGCAACCGCGGTGCGCACCGAAAAATCCTTCATCCGCAACGTTCTCGGCGCGTTCCTTTTTTCCGGGGACGATGTCGATAAAGAGGTGCGGGTGCTCTCCGGCGGCGAGAAGTCGCGGCTCGTTCTTGCGACCATGATGGCGAGTCCCGGCAATACGCTGCTCCTCGATGAGCCGACAAACCATCTCGACATCAACTCCATAGAAACGCTTGCGCACGCCCTGGAAAAATTTCCCGGAACCATAGTCATGGTTTCGCATGACGATTATTTCGTATCACGCATCGCCGACAGGATCGTTGAAATGCGGCCCGGGCTTATCCGTGATTTTCCCGGCAATCTTTCCGACTATCGCTCGTATATTGAATCCGGGATGTGGTCAACCGGCCAGGCAGCCCCGGCTGCCGACTCCCCGGAGCGGACCGAACAAGCCGAAAAAGAGGCGAGGATCCGGAAACGCGACGACCGGAAAAAACTTCAGCGGGCGGTCGAGAAGTGCGAAAAGGATATCGAAGTGTGCGAGGTCGAGATTGCCGGGCTCAAGGCGGACCTCAATAATACCGCGTATGCTTCAAACCATGCGAAGCTCCACCACCTATCCAGGACTATCGAGTCGAAGGAACTGGAGCTCATGGGACTCATGGACTCCTGGGAGAAGAAACACGGCGATTTGCAGGCAATGGGCAGTGATTAGGCGCCGGTAAGGTATTTTCAATATATATGGCAAAATTTCGTGGAAAAGCGTTGTTACCCTGGCCGTTTGTCCGTCGACACGTAATCCCCCAGCTCGTTTCGAACAGCGGCTCCTGGCATATGGTGGGCCAGCAGTTTCGCAAGTATCTCAAGCCGCATGACCCTGCGGCCGATCTCAAGGTCGGCCAGATATCGCTTCGCGTCAATGAGGTATGCAACCTTCGCTGCTCCTCATGCGGCCAATGGGGCGAGAATGGCCACCTGCGGCGCAAACTCGAAAGCGGCGGCCGGTTCGAGCAACTTGACTTTGAGGTGGTGAAAAAAGTCGTCGCGGCAACCGCGGCTGATAAGCCCTTTTATTATATATGGGGCGGTGAACCGACGATGTGGCGCCCCCTGCTCCCGCTCTTCGAGGAGCTTGCCGCGCATAAATTGAAGGGATCGATCGTATCGAATGCGCAGGACCTCGACCGGATCATTGAAGACCTTATCCGCCTCGGCTCCCTGTCGGTTCTCTTCCTGAGCATTGACGGTTGGGACAGTACCTCGCAGAACCTCATGCGGTCGCCGGCGCGCGGGGGCAAGTCCGATAACTTCGAAAAGACCCTGGCCGTGATCCAGAAAACCGACGAAATGAAAAAACGGCTCGGTCTGCGCTTTCCGCTTATCGTTCCGATATCCGTCATTTCAAATCATAATTACATGCACCTCGCCGATATTCATAAGCTCATGCTTACTACCGCGCAGCTGCATCCCTATTATTACGGCTGGTTCATTCCCGAGGAGCGCGCGGCGCTGCACGAAAAGGTTTTTGAGGAGCGGTTCGGCTATGCCCCGAAAAATCATCGCGGCTACCTGAAGTCATGCTTCAATGAGGTCGATGCTGCAGTGACTGCGGAGCAGATCCGGCTTATCCGGGAGATGTCCGCGGGGCCGGGTTCCCTGTGCATTCCGCAGTTCCTGCCCGATATCGAGTCCGAGGCCGATATTTCCCGCTACTACAACGACCATTCCTGGCACTGCGGCTACCCCAATTGCGAGAGTATTTACTTCATAGCCGAGGTCTCGCCCGACGGCCGCATCACCCCCTGCCGCGACTATCAGGACTACACCTGCGGGAACATCAACGAGCAACCCTTCTATGAAATCTGGAACGGCGACAAATTTAAAAAGTTCCGGACAGAAATGAAGAAGGGGCTTATGCCGGTGTGTACGCGGTGCTGCGGACTGCAGGGATTCTGAGGTTTTATAATGCAAGCTCTGGTGGGGGAACCGCTAAGGCGGTTCCCCCTGGTCGGAGCCGCGCAAAGCCGCGTCTCCGACACACCCCTTCCTGCGGAAGTACGCGGCGATTCCTGCCTCGCTTAAGCTCAGCAGGCGCTCGCGTACCTCCGCAACGCCTCCATCAGGTAGAAAATACAGGGAAAAAATAAAGATTATGCACGGTGTCTATCCCCTCCCCTATGGGGGAGGGGTGGCGCGTTGCGCGCCGGGGAGAGGTCAAAAAGCAGGACCGGCAAAGGATTTTTTAAATCCCTAGGGGTTCAACGTATTGAACCCTTTCATAATAAAATCTTTTGACGTTGCGTTAGCGAGGACAGAGGGTGCCTGCGAGAGCGTAGCGACGCAGGCAGTATTTGAAGACCCAGGCGAAGCCGCAGGGCTTCAAACACCGGCTCGGCTCTGCCGAGAGCCTGGCGGAGGCGCGACGGATGGCACCCTTCAGGGTGCCGTCCGGAACGCCCGGAAGTTGATTTTGACTTTGAATTTGCTTTTGACTTTGCTTATTCTAAAAAAGCAATCTGAGGCTTATTTATTATGACCTCTCATACTTCGTCTTTACTCCCACCCTTCCACAGAATTTATAGATCGGGCACCGATCGCACCGCGGATTAATCGGGAAACAGGTATGCTGCCCGAAAGAAACGAAGTACGAGTTGAAGGTGGTCCAGTACTTTACCGGCAGGTGCTCGCGTAAAATCCCCTCGGTTTCAAGCGGCGTTTTTGATTCGAGGTAGCCGAGTCTGTTGAAGATGCGGTGGACGTGCACGTCAACGCACACGGCAGGTTTGTTGAACGCAACCGCAACCACCAGATTTGCGGTTTTCCGGCCGACGCCCGGCAGCACGACGAGCTCTTCGACCGTGGAGGGGATCACCCCGTTAAACTCCTTTTTCAGCAGAGCCGGCCAGTGCTTCAGGTTGCGCGCCTTTTCATGGTAAAATCCGACCGGGTAGATAAGCTTTTCGAGATCGGCAGCGCTGAGCTTATCCAGATCGTCAAGGGTCGCCACCACGCTGAAAAGCCTTCGGGCGGCTGCGGCGGTGGTCTGGTCCTTGGTTCTCGCGCTGAGCATGGTGGCGACCAGGACTTTGAAGGGATCGCTCGTCTGCGCCTCGATGAGATCGACAACCGGAACACGGTTCAGGCCGAACTCCTTTTTGAGGAGAGCGTAAACGCTGCTGATTGTGGGGCTGTAGCGATCCATGAGCGAAAGTATCTCGTTGTGAAGATAATAATCAGCCGGTTTTCAAATCCCGTAAAAAACGATAAAAATCCGCCATCCTTCGAAAGCATGCTTCAAGGTCCGCGACGAGCGCCGCGCTGAAAACCAGGTCATCGATTTTCCGATTGGCAACCAGATAGAGCTCCTTTTTCTGGTAGATCGGCAGAAACTCTTCGGGAATTTCCGGGTTAATCGTCCGCTTGTAGGCCTGGCCTTCAACGGCCATGCCGGGAATTTTATCGATTGCCGCAAGCTGTTTACGGACCAGTGCCGGTTTTTTTTCGATCATTTTCCGCAGGCAGTCCATCGTCTCCCGCGAAACATCGTAGTAACCCATGCCGAACCGGTAGAGATCGGGCGAGACCTCAAAATAAAAAGCAGGGGAGTCCTGCCACTCTTCGATACGGCGCTTGAAGGTAATCCACATCGACCTCTTGTAGAGCGACTTATCGTGAGAAAAACGGATGTCCCGATGGATCCGGGACACGACCCGGAGAGGGTTGGTTTCCATTGCCGGATCTATTTCGGATATGGCGGGGGAGAGTGCGGCCGCAAGGTTCCGGAACGGGTGGAGCACATGCTGTTCGTAAACATCCCGATGCTCTTCGAACCAGGTCTTGCTGTTGCGCCGGTGGACCTGGTCGAGAAAATCGATTGTTTTTTTGGTAAATCCCGAAAATTGCGATACAACCGGGGGCTTGAGGGTCGCCACGGGTCTGACTCCAGCGTGTAAAATTTAATAGAACATTTTGGGCGAAGCACTATGCGCCGGACGCGCTTCGTGATGATAAAATAGCATCTTTGCCGGTTACTGCCGGGCGAAATCCTCTCCGGAGACGCGAACGATAAAATCCCCTGAGCCACCCGCAGTTCCCGATGAGGGGCGTTCGGCTTCCGGTGAGGGAGGCCGGGCCACCGTTATCGCAGGGATGCCGGTTTACACGCTGATTTCGGTGATCATGCCCGATTCGACGTTGCCGAACCCGAGCCTTGCCGCATGGGCGAGGTATTTGACGTCAGTGCCCTCGCACTTCCGGCCGTTCCAGGAGGCAAGCGACACGCCCCAGCTGTCCACGGCGACCGGATCGGTGCTTGCGCCGAAGGTATTCAGCTCGGCTACGTTTCCCGGCCCGGCGGGCCCGTTATCGAGGAGCGCGCGACTGGCGTCGATGATGGTCAGCGCCGGCTTGAAATAGTACAGCTGCTCTGCTATCGCCTGGTGCAGGTCCATGTCCTTGTGCATGGTGTGGCGGTTCTTGATGAGGCCCATGAGCCCCTTGATCCCGAGAGAGACCTTGCCTGCGGCGTGCGACTTCGCAATAGGCAGGCAGATGAGCGTGTCGGTCCGTGCAAGCTCGCGAATCACATCGGTTTTCGTCAGCAGCTTTGCCGCGGAGGAGGTTTTCTCCTCGAAGAGCATCTCCTGGGCGGATTGCGGGGTGAAAATGACCGCTCCCTTGAGCCCTTTCAAAGCGTCGAACATCCCGGTCTTCTGCTTGCAGATTTCGGGATCGCGCAGCGTGTTGTCGCAGATGACCACCTGCTTCGCTCCGGCGTCAAGGCACAGCTTTGCAACCGTATAGACCGCTTGGGGCGAGGTGGTGGTCGCCCACTCCGGCGGATTGGCGAAACTCATGTTCGGTTTGATCAACACGCGGGAGCCTGGCTTGACGAAATGTTCCATGCCGCCCATTCTGGCGAGGATCTTTGGAATGATTACCGCCGCCGTGCCCTTGCCTGCCACGACCTCGCTCTTCGAGGCAGTATTCGCCTGGACGAATGCCGGTGATATGCCGGAAATCGACAGCACCGCTCCTCCTGCGGCAGTGGCTTTCAAAAAATCTCGTCTCGTCGTCATAATTTGCTCCGTGATGAAAATTTTACAGGTTTATACGAATAAAAGCCTGAAAGTAATAATCCGCATCAAAATGCCGATAATCCTTTTTTGAACAGTATCGGCCTTTTTATTCATCGCCCTTTGAGGCACCTGCGCTGCCGGCTGCCGGTACCGGGTTCCCGGCGGGTGATGGCGATCCTTCCCCCGGGACACCGGCGGAATCATCGCCGAAACTGAATTTCCGGTTCCTCCTGTCAATAATTTCCTGTTTCTGCTCTGCGGTTCCATAGGGACCGTTCGCGATGCGGTTCTCGCCGAATTTGAACACGACAATCGCCGCCGTATCGTCGATCGGGCACTCCTTCTCGCACTGTCCGCACCCCATGCAGAGATCCTCATAGACATCCGGGACCCTGAACATGCTCCTGGTGGTCGCAGCCAATTTCGGATCGATGGCGTGGTACGGGCATACTTCCTGGCACACCAGGCACTCCTGGTTCTGCGACCAGGCAAGGCAGCGATGCTTGTCGACCACGGCGGTGCCGAGCTTTGCAAACCGCTTTTCATCGTACGGCAGCGGCCGGAGCGCGCCGGTGGGGCAGACCGAGCCGCAGGTATGGCATTTCTCTTCACAGGCGCCGATTCGCGGGACGATCTTCGGGGTCAACCAGCGCTCAAACCCGTCATCGAAGCTGCACGGCTGGATCGCGTTGGTGGGGCAGACTTTCATGCACTGGCCGCAGGCGAGGCAGCGTGCATTGAAGAGCTCCTCGGGAACCGCTCCCGGCGGCCTGATGAGCCTGCCGGTATTGTCGCGACGGCTCATGGCATTCGCCTTGATGAGCGGAAGGAGCAGCACGCCCGCCGCCGCGCCGCCGATTATATGCCTTCTCCCGACGTCCGGCCCCACCGTATCACCGCGGCTGTGCCCGGTAAAACCGAACCGGGTGCACGACTTTGCCGCCGGGATGCATTGACCGCAGAGAATGCATTCCGCGCTTGACGTGAGGCGAAAAGCCTTCTCGGGAATCGCCCGCGTGGGGCAGATCTTCGCGCAGGCGGCGCATTCGCTGCACGCCCTGGCATCGGCCACGCGCCGGAACTGGGCGAAGCGGCTGATAAGTCCCAGAAATGCTCCGGTGGGACATATATACTGGCACCAGAACCGCCGGTCCCACAGGCCGCCCGCCAATACCGCGAAAAAGAGCAGGCCGATGCCGACGCCGCCGTAGAAAAGCGGCAACTTCGGCGGCGTGTAGGTGGAATCAACCGCTCCGGCGAGCGGCGCGATGAGATTGCCGGCAAGGGCCGGCAGCGGGTAGATGAAAACCGTCAGGAAGCGGGAGAAAAGCGAAAGCGGATCGAAAAAAAGCGGAAAAAGCACCCCCGCGATTGCGGCCAGAGCGATACCCGTAAGGATGATGTATTTAAGCCCGTGCAGGCCGATGGGCGGCCTCCGCTCGGGCCGGGGAAGCCCGCGGAAAATGTAGCGGTCCGAAAAGTCGATCACCGCCCCGAGAGGGCAGAAGAATCCGCAGAAGATTCGGCCGAATACTGCCGTCAGGGCAACTACTGCCAGAGTCACCATCGCATAGCCAAAGAGCAGGTGGCGTGATGCGATAAAGGTAAGGATTCCCGAGAGCGGATTGAGCCGCAACAGCCACCGGTTATCAAATGAATAGGCTTGCGGAAATCGCAGTGCGAAAAAAAATAGACCGGTAAATATTACCAGCACGGAGGCTTGAGTCCAGGATTTGACCGTTTTAATAGATCCCCCCGTCGGACTATCCTGTCCGTCGCTCGTCAGTCGGTAGTCAAACTTCCGGAAAATCCGGTTCGACCATTAATTATAACTATAACACTATATAAGCCTGTTTTACAAAAATACCGCATTTCCGGAGCAAGGGTATATACCTGTATGGTTGAGTGTATTAGAAGCGTGAAAGCGTAAATGCAGGAAAAATTAAAAAATGCAGCTGGAGAGTTAGAGGGTTGGTAAGTTAGAAGGTTAAAGGTTTCTACTCAGGTAGTGTTTTTAAAAAATCAAAATCATTTGGATGGCCGAGCCTGAATCCGAAATATTTAAAACATTTAAATCTTTTTGGATGGCTGAGCCGGGTCACCCGCACGAAGTGGGAGTGCTTCATAATAGGCACCCTGCGGCGGGGACCCACAAGCCTCTGCGAAAAGAACATCAAGAAAATAGAAGCGCATATCAGAGAATGATATTAAACCTTTAGTCTTTACGCATAGATTGTTTTGGGTCTCCTGAAAATGTGTTTTCTACCCAATGTGAGCGTTGGTTATAAGAGCCACCCTCCGCAAGTATAAAATGCATCGAATCGGGACATTTATTTTG
>CAWDOZ010000069.1:0-6094 GCA_963803935.1 uncultured Fibrobacterota bacterium
TCAGGAACCGCCTGAAGGCGGTTCCCCCTGGTCGGAGCCGCGCAAAGCCGCGTCTCCGACACACCCCTTCCTGCGGAAGGGGGAGGCGATGCTTGCCTGCGGCAAGCGCCTTCCCCCTCCCGCAACGCCCTCTTTTAAGGTAGAAAAAACAGAAAAGATTAAGAAAAATCGAGGTAAAACATTATTGAATTTCCTTTTCAGCCGCGAAGCGATTTACCTCTCCCGGGGGAGAGGTCCGGCCGCTTTGGGCCGGGGTGAGGTCAAAAGCTCCGCCACGGCACTTGCCTCTGGTTTCGGCAGGAAAATTATAAAGGCCTTAGATTAAGTCCAACTTATAGCAGCGGTGCAAAAATCGTCCTTAAGGTAAGCCGACTGCAGTATATTTAATGGTATCAATAATGATACTATCATCTGGTAGAAAATAGTAAGGCTGATAATAAGGCTTAAAAATGAAAACCCGGAACACTGATCATTACTCCTACCGCGTCATATGGTCGGAGGAAGATAAAGAATATGTCGGGCTGTGCGCTGAATTTCCAAGCCTCAGCTGGCTTGCCGGTACCCCGGAAGAGGCTCTTCGCGGAATCCGGACTACGGTAGCGGAGGCGGTGCTTGATATGAAGAAAACCGGCGAGACAGTGCCTGAACCGGTTACGGCTAAACACTACAGCGGGAAATTCATGATTCGCGTCCCGCCTGAGGTGCACCGCAGGCTTGCCCTCGAAGCGAAAGAAGCCGGAGTCAGTCTCAATCGGCTGGCAAGTGCGCGGCTTTCACATTGACATAGTTGATCGGATTGGCTTTAACACGGATAGAGGAAATACTATTACAAAGGCCTTTAGTGGGGGAACCGCCTGAAGGCGGTTCCCCCTGGTCGGAGCCGCGCAAAGCCGCGTCTCCGACACACCCCTTCCTGCGGAAGGGGGAGGCGATGCTTGCCTGCGGCAAGCGCCTTCCCCCTCCCGCAACGCCCTCTTTTAAGGTAGAAAAAACAGAAAAGATTAAGAAAAATCGAGGTAAAACATTATTGAATTTCCTTTTCAGCCGCGAAGCGATTTACCTCTCCCGGGGGAGAGGTCCGGCCGCTTTGGGCCGGGGAGAGGTCAAAAACTCCGCCACGGCACTTGCCTCTGGTTTTGGCAAGAAAACCATACCTGCAGGGCTTAATCCCAGCGTAAAGATACAGTGCAAAAATCGCCCCATTGGCCGGGGCCGATTATTATTTTCAGGAGTCCTGATAGAAGATATAAATTCGCTGGAAATATTTCTATTTTTGCAAATTAAGCGGAGAGTTATGCTTAAAAAGTGGTTTGCTATTGCAGTATTGTTATTATTATCCGCATCGACCTATTCTCAAGTGATTGAGCAGCCGGGAGCTATAATTGGATATTGTCCAATAGGCGATAATTTCAGTCCGGATTTGATGGTTGGTGGTGTTGTGGATATTTCATTCAATAAGCAGTTTTCTCTTCGAAGTGGGTTGGAGTTTTTGGACTTAGGAGGTTCCGAATATCTTAAAAATATGTGTTATCTTGCCCTTCCAATTTATTACGAGTTGAAAATTCCAATAAAGCCTCGGTTTGACGCTTATATTCTTGCTGGATTTAAATTTGATTTTACGCTAACAGGCTCAGGGATATCCAATGGTGGCATTTTCAGTGGTGGGCCTCCAAAATGGAATTTAGCATTAATTCCTGGTGTGGGAGCTCAGTTTAATGATGGAAAAATATACCCTTTTATAGAGCTAATTCCTTTTCCAAATTATAGTAGTGGAATCCTTTGTGGTTTATGTTCAGGATTAGAAAATATAAGTTTTGGTCTTCAAATCAATGTCGGCGTAAGGTTTAAGACCTGAAGCTTGCATTTATGGTGAAGATAACAGTTCTGTGAGTGATTTATCCGGCTTACCTGCAGCTACCTTTTATATTCCCTATTTTTGCGAATTCGGGCGACCGCCGGTCGCCCCTGCGAATGGATTAATCCAGGGCAATTACAAAGGGTCGCCCTTACGAATTCTTGACATCAATTTCTTTTTTTCCCCTTTCTTCATCTTTCATCATTGCCGTACCCTGTTTTTTCAGCCCCTGGGTCGAAGACCCAGGCCACACGGGTTCAAAAAGTTGCAAGTGGCAAGTTAAAAGTGAAAACCGGAAGTTAAAAATGGCTTTTCCCTGTGTTTTCTACCTAATGTGAGCGTTGCGGGAGGGGGAGAGCGTTTGCCTTCAGGCAAACATCGCCTCCCCCTTCCGCAGGAAAGGGTGTGGCTGAAGACGCTATCGCGGCTTCAGCCCAGGGGAAACCGCCATAGCGGTTTCCCCACCAGAGGCTTTTGATCTAAGCTCGGTTCCCCCACCAGAGGCCGTAAATCTTGAAGCCGTAAATCTTTTACTAATTTGAAGTAATGACCTTACCCCACTTCAATTCCTGCACATAACCTTCGCCATTCCCCCCGCCTGCTGATTCCCCATCCTCGCCGCCATTTGCAAGTCGGCGCACGCCAGAGCCGGATTATTGACATGCTGATAGGCCAGCGCCCGCCGAAAGTATGCATCCGCATAGTTTGCATCCAACTGCAGCACCGCCGAATAATCCTCTATTACCCCGGCCCAGTTACCGGTTCCCTCCCGGCAGAGCGCCCTGCCATAGAACCCGAGCTTGAACTGCGGACAGAGAGCAATCGAAGAGTCGAAATCGGCCATGGCCTCGCCGCTCCTGCCCGAGCTCATCTCCCCGCTGCCGCGCAGGTAGTAGGCGTAGAAGTGTTTCGGGTTGAGTGCGATGCAGCGGGTGTTGTCACTTATCGAGGCGGCGGTTTCACCGATGGTAAGTTCGTTGTTGGCCCGGTTGTACCAGGCGTCGGCGAGTGTGGGTTCGAGCCGTATCGCCTGGGATTCGTTGTAAATCGCTCCCCGGTAGTCCTTCGCCTCACAGAGCACCTGGGCGAGGTTGTGGTAGGCGATCGAGGGAGTGTGGTGGTTCGCCTTGATACAGTCTTCCCACAGGACTATGCTGTTCTGCCAGACCGCGCAGCGGGCCGAGGAGAGACCGGCATAGACCAGCGCAGCGGCGATGAGGAGGCCGCGCGCTCCCCAGCGAAGGCTCTGCGGCGTCTTTTCCATTGCAAAGCCTGCGCAGAAGAAGAGTCCGATGGATGCGATGTACATGTACCGGTCGGCCATGAGCGCCCGCCCCACCGGCATGAGCTGCAGCAGCAGGAATATGCAGGACACGAAAAAGCCCAGGCCGAAGAACAGCGCCCGCGATTTCCTGAATCCATAGATGAGCCCGGCGAGTACGGCAAGGGGAAGGATGAGTGCAAGGTAATAGACGCCGGCCAGGCCGTGCGTTGCATCGGGATAGCCGTAGAGCGTGGAGAGACCGGTCGGGACGAGGGTCTTGACCATGTACATGGAGAATGCCGTGGAGGCGAAGAGGAGGCGCGGAATCAGGGCACTCTGCTCGTTCGGGATCGCGTTCCCCGCGGCCTGGGCCTTGACGGCAATGAATCCGAATACGAGTGCGGCCAGGTAAAAGGGAATTTTTTCCAGAAGCACTTTTTTCGAGCTTAAGTTTCTCCCTGCAGCCAGATCCACGAGGGTGATAACCACGGCAAGGGAAACCGCCTGTCCCTTGGAAAGGAGCGACAGGAGGAACAGCAGGAACGACGCGGCGTACCATACGGTTTTTTCGCGACGGACATACTTGAGATAGGCGATGCCCGACAGGAGGAACCAGAAGGCGTACAGGACATCCTTGCGTTCGGATACCCAGGCGACCGACTCCACATGGAGCGGATGGACGCCGAAGAGGAGAGAGGCGGCGGCGGCGACCGCAATGGCGCTGCGATTTGAATCGGGCCCGGCCTTTTTTCCCCGGTTTTGCGGCTTGAAAAAAAATTGCGCGATCGGGTAGATGAAGAAAAAAACGAGGATCGTATTGAACAGGTGAAGAATGACATTGACAACATGAAATACTACCGGGCTCACCGGCGGGATGGTCCCGGGCGCGGCGGGGCTCAGCGCGTAGTCGAGCGTCATGGAGAGCATGGAAAGCGGGTGGAAGTTGCCCTTCACATACGTCGGTGAAATGCCGCCGTGGGCGTTGGGTACGAAGAAATACGAGGCAATGTTCCCGGCAGAAGCTCTCAGCTGCTGCAACTGCTGGTAGGCGTAAAAGGTGTATTCGCTGTCGTCCCAGTTGGTAAACCCGCAGGAGAGCGAGCGGGCATAGGCGACAAACGTCAGGGCGACTATTGCGGCAAGAAGAACGGTGATGAGCCCGCGGGAAGATGGGGGAGGCGGGTTCTCAGGCAGCGGCGGGGCGGCATGACCTTTTTTTCTGCTCATTTAATTCGATTTTGTTAATTTATTGATCGCATCGCGAAGCCGCGCGGCATCCTCGTACCGCTCCTCCTGGATGGCCCTGGCAAGCTGCGTTTTCAGCGAATCGAGGGTTGGAGCTTCGGCCTCTTCGGTTGCCGGTTTTGCGGCAGAGCCGGGAGGGGTCTGCCCGGAGAGCTCGTCGGGAAGGATGATACCGGATTTATCCATGATCGCCTCTGCAACGAAAATCGGCGCGCTGAAGCGCACCGCCAGGGCAATCGCATCGCTCGGGCGCGAATCCATCTCGATGGTTTCGCCGTCTTTTTCGATGAAGAGGCGCGCATAAAAGGTGTTGTCCACGATCTCCGTGACCTCCACCCTGACGACCTTCCCGCCGAAGCGTTCGAGCACGGATTTGAATAAATCGTGCGTCAGCGGGCGGGGAAAGGAGTAGTGGTAGAGCTGGATGAAGATGGACTGCGCTTCGAGCTGGCCGATCGAAATAGGGAGGGTCCGCTGGTCCCCGGGGCCGTGGAGCAGGATGACGAATTCGTCACCCTTGGTCGTGAGGAAAATATTGACTATATCGACTGGCAGCATGGGTTCTCCGGGTGCGCGCCGCCGCAGGCGCACGGGTTGACGGTTACAGTGGTTCCACCTCGATGGTCTGTTTTCGGTCGGGCCCGGTGGAAACTATTAACAGCGGAATGCCGTAGCACAGGGCGCGCAGCCGTTCGATGTAGGCGATCGCCTTTGCGGGCAGATCGGCATACCTGGTGCAGCCGGCGAGGTCGGCCTTCCAGCCTTCCAGGGTTTCGTATACCGGCTTTGCCCTTTCTACGAGCGAGCACTGCGAAGGATATTGTTCCACCTTCTTGCCGTCAATTTCGTAATGCGTGCAGATGTCGATGGTGTCGAGATCGTTCAAGACATCGATCTTGGTCAGGGCGAATCGGGTCAAGCCGTTGAGCTGGACCGCCTTGCGGACCATGACGCTGTCGAACCAGCCGCACCGCCGCGGCCGACCGGTGGTGGCGCCGAACTCTCCCCCCACGCTGCGGAGCTTTTCTCCGACTGAATCGGTGAGCTCGGCAGGGAAGGGGCCGTTGCCAACGCGTGTGGTATACGCCTTGACAATGCCGACCACATGGTCGATTGCCCGGGGGCCGATGCCGCTCCCGGTGCATGCAGCGCCGGAAATCGTATTGGATGACGTGACATACGGGTAGGTCCCGTGGTCGACATCGAGGAAGGTTCCCTGGGCGCCTTCGAAGAGCAGCCGTTTCTTCGCCCTGAGTGCGCTGGAAAGGCGCTCCGCCGTATCGGTAACAAAGGGAAGCAACGCGGCACGCACGCCGCGATATTCGTCAAGAACCGCGGCGGCGTCGCAATTAAACGGCGAGCCGTAGAGCCCGGTAATGAGCGCCCGCTTGGCGGAAAATGCGCGGTTGAATTTGGCCGTGAAGAGCTCCCAGTCGAGGAGATCCCCCACCCGGATCCCGGTGCGGGCGACCTTGTCCTGGTAGGCCGGGCCGATGCCCCTGCCGGTGGTGCCTATCTGGCCGTCCCGGTACGACTCTGCGGCAGCGTCTTCGAGACGATGGAAGGGGAGCACGAGATGGGCGAGGTCGGAAACGAAGAGCCGTTCGTCAACGCTGATGCCCATGGTGCGCAGTTCGTTGACTTCATGCAGGAACTGCTGCGCATCGAAAACGACGCCGTTGCCCACCAGGCAGACTTTATCGGGATTGATGATTCCGGAGGGTACGAGG
>CAWDOZ010000070.1:0-11677 GCA_963803935.1 uncultured Fibrobacterota bacterium
CTGCCGCAAGGTAGTAATCATTCGAGGCGCGCCCGATGATGTGGGTGTCAAAGTTGAAAAATTGCAGTTCGGCGCCTGCGTCGAGAAGATTCTTCAATACCGGTTGGGAATAGCGCCCGGTGAGGTCGAGTTCATTGTTATCGGTAAAATAGGCCGTCGAGAGTTCGAGACCCTTCCAGACTCGTGCCGCTACTTCCATATCGACCGAGGCGGTACCGAAAATGTTCGTTGCAATGGGGTCTTCGAGCGCCTGGCTGAAGCGATGTTCGACGGTGGCCTCGATGGTCGAGGGCAGCTGGTCCGCCGGCTGGATGCAGTTGATGAGCGACGGTTCATAACCGGAAACAGCAGCATAGGAAAGAAGCAATGCGGCGGAAATAATTACTCCATCCCTAACGCACAATGATCTTATCATGCTTTTATCCTTGTTTTTCGTGAAAATAATATCGACCCATTGTCCATTCGGCCATTCCAATTGAGAAAACAAGACAAATATAATTATAGTCTACGCGACTTATAAATGGCCTCGCTCCAAGCCTGCGTTCCAGTTATCACCCCCCCCCCCCCCCCCGTCACTCTGGTCCCTGGCCTATTGTGATATAAGGCTCGCTGCGTTCAACCAACTGTCTATTCGCTACGTTTCTGTTCCGAAATGCATTGATTTCTCGACACATCACTCCTTAAATTGAAAGGGAATCGGCACTTTTCTATGGCATGAAGGTTGCAATTTCATTGCCCATCAATAGAAGACTAACGACCAGTGCCTTATGCAGGGAGGACGTATGGGCAGAAACATTGCAGCAATAGGAAGGAATGGAGTGTTTGTAACTTCCGGTATGAGCAGGGAAGCGGGGAAGGGCCGGGAGGATGTCATGGGAACACCTTCATCCTGGAGCCGTGGGGTTTCCTTTAATGCCGATGCTGGGTTGACTTTCATATACAGAATTAGAGATATGGTGACCTATAACCAGCGGATACTCCGCCGGGGACAAACCGACGTACAGCGACTATATACCGTTACCTTGACGACCTCTGCGGAAAATGAGGGACTGGCGACCAGAATCCCGCCCTCAGCATTCCCGGTTGTTATTAAGGGAAGGGTCTTTGTTCGCATGAACTTGAAGAAATCCCAAATCGCGACGCAGGCTCGGAACTCTTCTGACAGAAACGGGCGGACCGCGGTGATGGAGGGAGGAGAAATAGCAGAAGGGTATCCGCTATCTTCGGGCGTAGTTGCTGCAGGAGATTATTTACTGAAGGTTTCTTTGGTGGAGCCGGAAATTACTTTAAATAGCTTCATGGCCAATTAGTCGGGGGGCGAGTGGAAACGGCAGGCAGAAGCATAAACATGCGCATCGCACAACCTCCCCGGGAGCAAACACCGGGAAAGTTGAATACTATACCTGATCAAAAACTGGAAGACGTCTTCTTTTCATTTACCATTTACCAACCCTTTATGAAAGGATGATCGCATGAGTCTCAACAGAAGGCAGTTTCTGAAGAACAGCTCCATCGGAACAGCAGGGCTTATTGGCGGAGCCGGGATGTTGCGGAAAAGCGCGTTTGCATATTATCCGGCTCCGGCAACAAGCCAATTATCGTTTATCGGAGCGACCCTGACCGGGGGCACCGCCCCGAATCAGACTTTCTCCTATACGTCGCAGTATGTCTCTAGCAATGCGAATCTTACCGGCCGCAGGGGACTTATTTACGACGTTCTTATGCCCTTCCAGAGCCAGATCGCGGCTGGAATCGTCGGTAAAACGGTGGTCATCAAGCCGAATCTTGTTTATGCTTCGGGTGCCGGCACCCAAGCCATATTGAATGCTACCCATGTCGACGCTGTCAAGGGCCTCATCGATTTTCTGAGGGCAACCTCGGCGAACGTTCCCATCGTCATTGCCGAGGCCAGCGCATCGACCTCTGCCACAACGGCGCAAATGATGAACTGGTGCAATTATCTCCCGTTGCTCACGGCCTATACGGGCATTACCCTGGTCGACTTGAATACCAACAGTACGATTAATTCCAGCGGCAGCGCCACCTCGGGCGCGGGATATGCTCCTGTCACTTCATATCTTTGGGGAACGGATTTGAAATCCTCGGTTGCAATTGATGCGGGTCCCATCTGGCTGAGCAAAAATTATTACATTATATCCATTTGCCGGCCGAAGACCCATAACTGTGAGGTCATTACCGGGGTCACGAAGAATTGCTCCATGGGAATGCCGCTCAATACCGGAACGCACGGAAATTCCAAAACGCTTATGCATGACAATCCAACCAGTGACGCCCAGGGAACCGTTACGAATGAAGATCGTAACCTTGCGTGGAATATCTTCCAGAATGCAACCCAGTACACACTCAACAACCACCCGGATTTCGCCGTTCTCGATGCGTGGGAAGGGGAAGAGGGAAATGGGCCGGTGAGCGGCACCAGCAGGATGCAGGGATGCGCCGTTGCCGGTGTGGATCATGTTGCGGTCGACCGGATCGGGGCCTATCTCATGGGCCTCTCCAACACACCGAATTACGCGCCGACGCTGCCGGATACGACCCCTTCGTACACCGACCCGCGTTACCTGCTCTGGCTGGGGAATGCGGGCATCGGCAATTACAACATCAACAACATTTCCTTTGTCAATAGCGGAACGACCCTGGCAACGGTGACCCCGTATATCCAGAAGTACACGATGGCGACGAATTATACTGCGTCTCCCTACTGGGAAGTGGAGTGGCAGACCACCGATACGCTGGGGCCCGGACCCGCAGCCGGCGATACCGCATCGGCTCCGAACAGCTTGTTTCCTTTTGTCAGGCCGAACACCGTTACCGGGGTATTGGGAAATCCTGCTCCGATCATGGTGCAACAGAAGAACCTGCATGTCGGCGGCATCATCGGCGGCAATGAAGTCAAGATCGACATCTTCATGCCGGCCGCTTATACCATCAATCTAGGCATTTTCAACATGAAGGGCCAGGAAGTCCGCAGGCTGGCCAATGAGTACCTGAATAACGGCAGGTATTCGATATACTGGGACTGCCGGGACGATCGCGGCTCAAAGGTCGCCAATGGCAACTACCTCATCAAGCTGCAATTCGGCGAGCGTCAGGTAAACGATCATATCGCTCTTGCCCGGTAGTTGCAGGAGGAGTGCTGGAATTTAGGGGTTGGTGTTCAAGTGCATGGCTGTAACGTGTTTAAGTTACAGCCATGTTTTTTTATGGATCTGCAGATCATCCGATTTCCCCGGTGGATTTCCCTCCGGTCGCTCCCAGAGGAGTAGCTCTGCAATGAGCAGCAGGAAGAGCGCTATCCAGGGGAGATACGAGGGAAGCCTGCCATGGGTTCGCAGGACTTCGAATAGTTGCTGCTCCGTCAGGACCAGCATTTTGCCCCGGCCTGCGTCGGGTATTCGGGGCGGGGAGTACTCGAGTCTGCTTTCTGCCGGATCGGTGTTTACCGCAATCCAGTATGCATTGTCGCCGTCAGGGGTTACCTTATAAAGCCCGGGCTCGGGAAATACGACCATGGGCTGGGACTGCCAGCGCCCGGCTGCGATTCCATCGCTTCGGGCTACAGTAGCTCCTTTGCCGGTGCCATAGTACGGGTTGCGCCGGGGAGAACCGGCAATCCACTGGTTGGCGGCCGGCGTCTTGTCCGATGCGACATCCCGCATGATCCGGTCGAGGCAGGGAACAAAAAATCCCGTTTCACAGAGGTTGTTTGCATCGGTAATGCCGAGCGGCGTCGCAGCAAGTACCCAGGTGCGGCCTTCTTGATCGGTAAATCTGGTGACGAGCGGCGCGCCGTTGCTCAGGCGAAGGAGCACCGATCCGGGCAGGCCTTCCACGTAGCGGTACACGGCCACTTCAGCGGCGGCAAGCCTCGGAAATCCCCGCCATACATCGGAAATGGTGTCGGGAAGCACTACCTTTACGGGCACGGTGTCCGACACCATCCGGAGCCGGATTGTCGGGGGGATTATTCTGGATAAGATGCTTGCTGATTGCCCGAATTCCCTGTCGCTGCCGCCAAGCGCAATGAGAATGGTTTTCTGCGCAAAGGCACGGCCTTGCCGGAGAGCTTCGAGCGGCCCGGACGGCCCCTCGATCCCATTGAGGACGATGATGTCAGCAGAATCGAGGTCATCGTACGAAGCCGATTCGCCGGTTTCCGTCCTCACCGGATTCCAGCGGGCCGGGGAGGCTGCTGCAAATGCCGCAGTGAGGGGATAATTTTTCTGGGAATCTCCGACAACGATTACCCGTGAGGCGCGCGCCTGCGAAGTGAACCAGCAGGAATTATCGAAAGGCAGCGGATCCGCCGCTTCAAGCTTTACCATGCCCTCGCGCCTGGTCGACGGTACCGCGATATTGACCTGAGCTGAATCGTTCGCCGGAACCGAAATGCGCACGGTGCCTGAGCGAATGTCAGCCATGGTTACCGTCAGCACACCGGAATCGATCGGCCTTCCCTCAGCGGCAATGACGGCATGAACCGTGGGTGCACCCGCCAGGTCGCGCAGTTCGGCGCTGCGTACCGCATAATTCCATGGCGATAGGGGGGAAACCATGGCGCAGAGCAGGGAAGGGAAGCTCGCGCCGGAGCGCATCCGGAGAAGCGAATCGAGGCATGCTGTGGTCGATTGCTGAAACGCGCTGCAGAGCACGAGCATGGGGAGCGAATAATCGGCGCGATCCCGGTCCCACGCCTGCAGCACCGCATCGAGCCCTGCGCCGCCGTGGCGAACGCCCGGCGGCTGCGACATTCCCGGGTTGCGGGGGATGAAATCCCCGCGTCCTTCATCGTAGTCAAGGCGTTTTACCGTTGCCGGGCAAGCAGCGGATAGAGAGTCGAGGAGTGCGGACGAACGGACGAGGAGGGAAACGCCCCGTTCCGAGTAGGACATGCCGGGAGTCCGGTCTATCCAGGTGAAAAGGGTGAGGTGGGGATCGCGGAGCATGCTGAACCGGTTGTCCCGGTTAAACGGGGCGGCAAAGAGGGCTATGAGGATCGCGCCCAATGCCAGTCGCGCGAGGAGCTGGAGTAATTTCCGAACGCGGCGCATCCGGGAGGCATGCACGACACTCGTCTGGAAAAATCGCAGGGTTGAAAAGTCAAGGATCTTTGTGCGCGGCCGCCGGAGCAAATGGATTGCCAGGATAGCGCCGAGGAAAAAAAACGCCCACAGGAATTCCGGGCGATAGAACGAGAGCGCTCTCAAAGCAGGCGCCTCCGTTTTTCAAGGATGCGGAAGAGCGCCTTCTGGAAAGGATCGTCGGTGGCGATGACGGCGTGGTCGATCCCGAGTTCCCCGGCCGCCTGCTCGATGACGCGCCGGTGATTCTCCAGCCCTTCGCGGAAAAACCGGGCCGCGACTTCGCCGTCGAGCGACAGATGGCCGTGGGTTTCGAGATCGTGGAGCCGGTACCTGCCGTCAACATGAAGGGAGAGCTCCCCGGGATCGAGGATCTGGAGCAGCATGACATCCTGCTCCTTGAATCGCAGGTGCCGCAGACCGTAAACTATTGAGGCCGGGTCGTCGAAGAAGTCGGAAAAAATGATGCAGAGCCCCCGTTTCGCCATGCGGGCGGCGACCGCGTTTATGGCCGCCCCGCAGCGCGTCTGCGCTCCGCCGGCGATACCATCGAGGGCGGCGAGGATCGCCTGCAGCTGGACATTGGTGGACCGGGGCGGCAGCATGGCCGAAAGGGTCTCGTCGAACGCCGCGAGGCCGACGGCGTCCCTTTGCCGTATGAGAATCCAGGCGAGAGCCGCTGCGAGGGTTTTCGCATAGTCGAGCTTCGACATGCCGCCTTTGACCGATGAGTACAGCATGGAGGCGCTTTTATCAATAAGCAGGTGCGCGCGCAGGTTGGTCTCGTCCTGGAACAGCTTTACCACGGCCTTGTCGGTCCGGGCGAATTTCCGCCAGTCGATGGCCCTGGTGGATTCGCCGGTCCGGTAGGGGCGGTATTCGAGGAACTCGACCGAGAACCCGTGAAACGGGCTCCGGTGCAGCCCGGCCATGATCCCCTCGACGATGAGGCGAGCCCTGAGCGACAGGTTGCGGATGCCGGCGAGATGTTCGGGCCGTATGAGTGTGGCAGCCGTCATGCGGGAGGCGGATCCCGGTCGGCGGTGAGGCGTTTCGTTTTGCCGGCGATTATTTCCGCCATCTGCTTCTCCCGGTCGAAGCTCTGCACCGCCCCGGCAATGCGCTCCTTTACCAGGAGGAGGTCCTCCCTGCTGAATGCCGAAACCAGGAGCGCCTCGGGATAGGCGAGGGCGAGCCGCTTGCGGACAAACGGGTCGGTCACGAGGTCGGCTTTGTTGAGAATGAGGAGCCGGGGAATTTTTTCAGCGCCGAGCGTAGTGAGAACGGTCTTTACCGTTTCGTATTGCTCATCGGTCCACTCGCTCGATGCATCCATGACCACGAGGAGCACGCTGGCTTCGGAGGCAACCGACATGGTGCTGCGGA
Source organism: uncultured Fibrobacterota bacterium (assembly GCA_963803935.1). Lineage (GTDB taxonomy): Bacteria > Fibrobacterota > Chitinivibrionia > Chitinivibrionales > Chitinispirillaceae > BOG-1184. The sequence continues at coordinate 6,489 of CAWDOZ010000070.1, forward strand.
AGGAAGCGACGAGGTGATGGGGCAGCTTGCGCAGGAATCCGACCGTGTCGGAGATCACGATGGGGCCGATGCCCGGAATGAAAGACCGGCGCGTCGAGGTATCGAGCGTGGCAAACAGCTTATCCTCGACAACGGCATTGCTGCGGCAGAGCCCGTTGAGGAGCGACGACTTGCCGACATTCGTGTAGCCGACGAGAGCCGCCTGGTAAATATCCCTGCGGCTCTTGCGCTGCACCCGCCGGTCGGACTCGACTTTTTCGAGTCTCTTTTCAAGATCGGATATTTTTTTCTGGACGAGCCGCCGGTCGACTTCGAGCTGTTTTTCGCCCGGACCGACCGTTCCGATGCCGCCAACCTGTTGCGAAAAATGAGTCCAGGCATGGGTCAGCCGCGGGTACAGGGTGCGCATCTGCGCGAGCTCCACCTGGACCCGCGCCTCGTTCGTGCGCGCATGCCGGGCGAAAATATCGAGGATGAGCTGCCCCCGGTCGATGACCTTTCCTTCCACGATCTCCTCGATATTGCGCATCTGGCCCGGGGAGAGCGAGGCATCGATGATGAGTGTCCGGGCTCCGCTAGACTCCATCATTGCCTTTATCTCTTCGAGCTTGCCCGGACCCATGAAGGTGGATGCGAGCGGCCGGTCGCGTTTCTGGATGACCTCGGCGGCAACGGTTGCTCCGGCGGTGGTCGCAAGAAGCCGCATCTCGTGCATATCTTCGGCGAAGAGCCGCTGTTCGGTATCTGAGGTCAGGAGCCCGGCGAGGATCACTTTTTCATTGGTGGATGAATGCGGCATGGGGACCTTGGTTTATTATGTAAATGCCGTGCCGTCGACCATGAGCCGCACGCCTGCGGCGATCTGCGATGGGGTGCGGGTCAGCGTTGCGGAGCCGTCGGCGGTGACCAGGATGGTGTGCTCGAATTGGGACGACAACGATCCGTCGGCGGTGCGCACGGTCCAGCCGTCATTTTCGTCGAGGGTCACCTGCCAGCCGCCGAGGTTGATCATGGGTTCGATGGTGAATGTCATGCCGGGCCGGAGCACCACATTGTCGCAATCCCGGTCCATATGGTGGTACACCGAAAACGTTTTTTCATGGAAAATCTTCCCGATGGCGTGGCCGGTGTACTGGTGGACCACGGAACACCCCTTTGACTGTACGAAGGGCTCGATCGCCTCGGCAATGGCTGCCAGGGGCTGCCCGGGTTTTACCGCATCGATCCCGCGGATGAGCGCCTCTGCGCTGACCATGACGAGATGGCGGGCCTCGGCGGAAACCGTGCCGATAAGAAAGGTCTCCGAGGAATCTGCAAAATAGCCGTTTACAATGGTGGTACAATCGATATTCACGATGTCGCCATCGCGGAGAATTGCATCCTTTGATGGTATGCCGTGGCAGACGACGTTATTGATTGAGGTGCACACGGATTTCGGATAACCATTGTATCCCAGGCATGCGGGGATGTGACCGTTGTCGATGGTATACCGGTGGATGAGCGTGTTGATCTCTTCGGTGGAGATACCGGCTCTTACATAAGGACGAATGTAATCGATGAGTTCGCCGTTAAAGACTCCGGCCCGCCGCATTCCTTCAATTTGTTTCATGGTTTTCGGAGGGAACTCTTTCATCCGGGGTGCGGTTGGCTCGGTCTTTTCCGACACGGCGTCCTCGAAAAAGTGACACCGTTTATATTTTTTCCCGCTGCCGCACCAGCAGGGATCGTTCCGGCTGATCATGCTTAAGAGGTCCCTTCACTTTCACCCTGTTTCAAGGGATAGTGGCCGATAGGATCGATTATAAGGCTTTGTTAGCAGTAAAAATAACCCCTTGCAGCCGGAGAGGGCGAAAGGAATTTACTGCGACAGTCCAACCTGTCCAGGTGCGGTTGTTCAAAATACGGTATTTCATTCATGGGCCGGCCGGCGAATCTGCCGGATGTTGACGGGGTTCATGGCGTTATTTCAGGGGTACAAAGGTTTCCTTTGCCGGCCGATGATAATCATTGTGCGTCAGAACTTTTTCAAGCCAGATGTACAAAACGATGAAAAGGTATCGAGTGCCCATCTCTTCGATTTTCAGCGCCGATATTCCCTGCTTGCGATTCCTCCAGCTGATGGGAATTATTTCATGCGAATAACCCCGCACAATGGCCTTGAGCGGTATTTCAACAGTCAGATTGAAATGAGGCGACAGAAACGGGCGGCATCCATCGATAACCGACCGGCGATACCCTTTAAAGGCGTTGGTAACATCGTTATAGTGAAGATGAAAGAGCGCCCGGACGAAGGTATTGGCCATTCTATTGACGATTTTTTTTATTACCGGGTAGTCGAAGACTTTCCCTCCGCGTATCCACCGGGATCCGAAAGCGCATTCGGCCTTATCTCGTAAAATATAGAAATATTTAACGACATCCTCGGGATCGTCGGAATCATCCGCCATGACGATGACGACGGCGTCGCCGGTAAAGGCATCGAGTCCACAGCGAATCGCATTGCCGAACCCATGCGGTCCCGGATTGCGGATAAACCGGATACCCGGATCCGCCTGAGCCCTTTTCTCGATTACCGCCGGTGTTTCATCCGAACTGCCGTCATCGACAATGACCATTTCGTAGGCAATGTATTCCCGCTTCAACCGGGCGCTCAATTTATCGATTGTTTCCCCGATATTGCCGGCCTCGTTTCGCGCAGGAATAACTATCGATAGTAGCATGTACCTTAAACTCCATCGGCGCTGCAGGTCGCTTCGCATCCGGCGGCAGCTTCCTGCATCCATCGAGTTCTATTTGACCTGAATATTTCCGACAGGATATCGTCGCAGTTTTTCGTCAGGGACCAGTCCGGATAATGGCGCCGGAACTTGCTCAAATCCGAAATCCACCAGATATGATCGCCGATCCGGTTTGTGTCCAGATATACGGTATTCATGACCTTGCCTGAAATTTCTTCGCATTTTTTGATGGCTTCGAGCATCGAGCAATTGCTGAAGCGGCTGCCGCCCATATTGTAAACTTCGCCCGGCCGGGGATTCAGGTAAAAATGCCAGAAGGCATTGACAAGGTCATGGGCGTGGATGTTATCGCGCACCTGCTTGCCTTTATATCCGTAAATCCGATACTCCCTGCCCGTCACGGCGCATTTCATGAGGTAGGCCAGAAATCCGTGAAGCTCGGTTCCCGCATGGGATGGTCCGGTCAAACATCCTCCGCGGAATACACCCGTTTTCATGCCGAAATACCGGCCATATTCCTGGACCATGATATCCGCGGCGACTTTCGAGGCGCCGCCGCCGCTCCGCCGGCCGCCGCCGAGTTGCCGCTGCCCCCGCCGCCGCGCCCGCCGCCGCCGTCGCCCGCCCCGCTCGTTCGCCGCCGCCTGGAGCTTCGCCGGCGAGCCCAGCCGTGCACCGCCACGGCCGCCCATCCCGCGATGTCGCTGCAGATCAACGTGGACTCCGAGCAGGCAACCTTCACTCTCCACGAGGTTCCGGGCTATCCGTTTCCCGCCGCCCAATAGGATGGTCACATCGCCTTCACCGGCGCCGCGGGGTCCTGGTCGGTCAACGGCCGCAACGCCGGGCAGCGCCGCATCGTGGCTTCCGAGCCGTCGCGCGCTGAGCAGGCCAGCCGGGATCCTGTTCCTCCTGAACGGCGGCACCATCCAGGTCGGGCGCGCCGCGGACGGCGTGCCGACCCTGAAGGTGCCGGGCGCCGGGCCGGACGGGCAGGCCTGGTTCGCCTGCGTGCGCAAGGCGCTGCTCAGCGTGAGGCCGGTGCGCAACCTGCTGGTGGGGCTCCTGGTCGCGGTCGCGCTCGGCCTGGCACTGGCCCTGCCGGCGGCCTGGCTCGCCTGGGAGACCGACGCGGCCGAGGCGGAGGCCGCGACCGTGGTCGAGGCGGCCTCCACCCGCGCCGGATCGGCCCTGAAATCGTTGTTCGTCCGCTTCGAGTGGGCGACCGCGGCGCTCAGGATGCCGGACCTGCAGGGCGACCCCGTCGCGCTGACCGCGCGCCTCTTGCGCGCCGAGCCGCTGGTTGCACCGGCCAGCGGCGTGGTGGCGATCAACGTCCGCGGCCAGCAGGTCGCCTCCTCGACCGTGGCCGCCTCGCCGGGCGGACCGGTCTGGTGGTTCCCCTCGGCCGCCGGCGTCACGCGGCAGGCCGCTCTCGTGGGCTGCGGGGCCAACGCACCGGACGGGGCGGGCTGGATGCTGGCCCGCCGGCTCGAAGCGGCACAGCCCGGCACCGCCGGCTGGGTCGCGAGCCTCGTCACCGGGTCGGCGCTCCGCGACCTGGCCGCGCCGGCGGCGCCGAGCCCGGTCGGCTTCGCGCTCAAGGATGCCGAAGGGTGCACGTTGCTGGCCGCAGACGGCGCCGCGCCCGCCGACGCCGTGCCCGCGCTCGTCGGCCTTTATCAGCAATACGTAGCCTTCGACGCCTTGACGGTTTTGTTCCTGCAGCACCTGGTTCAGTTGCGTATTGCTTGTCACTTCCAGCATCCCGTCCACCAAGGTTTCCTTTGCGTCCTGGTAGAGGCTCGGGTAGCAGTTCTTCTGCTCCTTGTACACTTGATTGAACACCAGGCGGATTTCCTCCTCGGCATGGCGGCTGGTCCGCATGGTGATGAGGTGCCTCCAGACCCGGTGGTTGCCCGTCATCATGATGGAGGTGGCCAGCCCGAGGGGTGCCCACCTCCGCATGACGCTGGTCAGCTTCTTCTTCAGGTCGAAGGGCAGGCGGTCAAGATTGAAGAACGTCGCCGTCTCCTTCTGGACGCCCTCCAAGTAGGTGATGACTTCCAGCCATTTGTTCTTGAGCCACACGTGGGCATCTTCCCCTTTGACATATCGTCAGGCCACGCCCAGGTGGGCAGGTCGGTGAGGATGGTCGGGTACCAAGTCCTTAGCTCGTCGAGGCGCACGAACCGCAGGCTCTCCTGCGAGTAGGCGCACCCCGCCCGGTGGCGGACAAGCTCGTGGGTGAATACCCGGCTGATGTTGTGGAAGATGTAGCTGTCGTAGGCGTGCTCAAGGACGCTCCCATGCTTGGAGTTCAGGATGTTCCCGAGGTAGAGGGCGTTGCCCTCCCTGACTTTGGTCACGTTGGCGTTCAAGCCTTCCTTGAAGGAGCGGTAGCATAGGCGGCCGCCTACCTCCAAGAGCATCTCGGCATCCGAGGCGGGG